>CAMDRF010000026.1 GCA_945906765.1 Nitrosovibrio sp. Nv4
GTGGAATCCGCCTCGCAGCGCGAAGCCCTGATCCTCGCGGTACGCGGCGTGCCCGGCGTGAAGGAAGTACAGCCGCACTTCGGACGGTCGATGCCGGGCTGAACCGGCGCATCCGACCAGGCAATGGGCCCGGAGGCACGGCGCCCCAAAATCTGCTGCACAGCAGCAGAGATCCCGCGCGAAACTACCCCTTGCGCTGTGGAAAATTTTCGGTTGTGAATTACCAACTGGTGAATTAGTATTCCTCTGGACGCGCGGGGAGGCGCGGAACGGGCACCCGGCCTGACACGGACGGGACCGACAATCAAACGGAGGAGGAAAGCATGAGCACCAATAGACCGGCGGGATGGACGGCGGCTGCGTTGGCCGTGGCAGCAGCCCTTGCTTACAACACTGCGCAGGCACAGGCGCCGGCGAAAGTGAACTGGAGGATGCAGAGCGCGTTCGGCAGCCAGCTCACGCATCTGGGAACTTCGGCGGTGCGCCTGGTCAAGGACGTCGAAGACATGACCGATGGCAACTTCGTTATCAAGTTTCACGAACCCGGCGCGTTGGTGCCGGTACTGGAGTGTTTCGACGCCGCCTCCAAGGGGTCGGTGGACGCCTGCTGGTCGCCCGCCGGCAACTATGCCGGCAAGTACGCGGCGCTGTCCTTCTTCACTGCCGTGCCCTTCGGCCCGGGCTACGGCGAATTCATGGCCTGGAAAATCTTCGGCAACGGCAACAAGCTGCGCGACGAGATCTACGCCAAGCACGACCTGATCGCGTTCGACGCCCTCGCGATCGGCCCGGAAACCTCGGGCTGGTTCCGCCGGGAGATCAAGTCGATGGACCAGATCAAGGGGCTCAAGATGCGCTTCTTCGGCCTGGGCGCGAAGGTGATGCAGAAGCTGGGAGTCTCGACCCAGATGCTGGCGGCGGCGGATATCTTCCCGGCGCTCGAGCGCGGCGTGATCGACGCCACCGAGTTCTCGATGCCGGCCATGGACATCAAGCTGGGCTTCCACCAGGTGGCGAAGTTCAACTACTTCCCGGGCTGGCACCAGTCGGTGTCGATGACCGAGATCATGATGAACAAGAAGGTCTTCGACGCGCTGCCCAAGACATACAAGAAGATCCTCGAGATTGCGGCGGGTAACCAGCTTTCCCATACCTTCGCGGAAACCGAGGCGACGCAATTCGGCGTCATGGCCGAGATGCGGGACAAGCACAAGGTACAGATCAAGCGCTGGAAGGACAGCGAGCTCGCCACGTTCGAGAAGGCCTGGTTGGATGTGGTCGTGGAAGAATCCGCCAAAGATCCGCTGTTCAAGCGCATCGCGGACGACTACTTTGCCTTCCGCAAGAACTACGCGATCTGGGGTGACGCGCAGTTCATGAAGCCGACGTACCTGAGCGGCAAGCCTGCGGCAGCAGCGCCTGCAGCGGCGAAGAAATAGTCGATGATATTTCGGCGCCAGCGTCCGTGCCCCAGGCACGGTGCTGGCGCCGAGCTTGTTTTGGGGAAGCTCTGATGGAATTTCTGCTCAAACTGGGAAGCCGGCTCGGCAATCGCTACGTCGTGGCGATCGGGCTCATCCTGCTGCTCGGCTTCGGCTACGCCTACGTGACCGGGCTCCAGCCCGCGGCGCGGGGCGAACTGCTCGTCAAGGCGCGCGAGCTGCTGCCGATGCTCATGTTCCTCACGCTCGGGATACTGCTCTTTTCGGGCTACCCGGTCGCGTTCATCCTCGGGGGGCTGGCGCTGATTTTCGGCCTGCTCGGCTTCCTGCTCGGCTCGTTCAAGATGGTGCATTTCTTCAATTTCGTGCCACGCATCTGGGGTCAGGCGGCCGAAAACCTGGTGCTGGTGGCGATCCCGACGTTCATTTTCATGGGCGTGATGATGGAAAGGAGCGGCATCGCCCAGGACCTGCTTTACTGCGTGCAGCTGATCCTCAAGAAAGTGCCGGGTGCGCTCGCGCTCGGCGTCACCATCATGGGCACGATTCTCGCGGCGATGACCGGCATCATCGGCGCCTCGGTCACCATGATGACGGTGCTCGCCCTGCCCACCATGATGAAGCAGGGCTACAGCCATGCGCTTTCCTGCGGCACCATTGCGGCGGCGGGCACGCTGGGCATCCTCATTCCGCCCAGCATCATGCTGATCGTCATGGCCGACCTGCTCACGGTTTCGGTCGGCAACCTGTTCTCGGCGGCGATCATCCCGGGCCTCACGCTGGCGGCGATGTATCTGGCATTCATTTTCCTCGTCGCCAAGTTCAAGCCCTCGCTCGCGCCGCCGCTGCCGCCGGACCTGCTGAAGGTGCCCGAGGGCAAGCTGGGCCGACTGCTCTTCCGCGCCTTTTTCCCGCCGGTGTTCCTCATCGGCACCATCAAGCTCTCGATCCTGCTCGGCTGGGCGACGCCAAGCGAGGCGGGCGCGGTCGGCGCGGGCGGGGCGGTCGTGCTCGCCGCCCTGTGGGGCCGGCTCAACTGGAAGACCATGAATGCGGTCTGCCAGAGCGCGGGGCGCACCATCTCGATGGTGTTCTTCATCATCATCAGCGCGACCTGCTACGCGTTCGTCTACCGCCAGCTCGGCGGCGACGACCTCGTCGAGCACTGGATCAAGGAAGCGGGCCTGGGCCCCTGGGGCTTCGTGTTCCTGGTGATGGCGATCGTGTTCTTCCTCGGCTTTTTCCTCGACTGGATCGAGATCACGCTCATCGTGCTGCCGGTGTTCTCCCCGCTCATCGGGACGCTCGACTTCGGCGACCACGTGCCGAAGGCCGACGTCGTCTACTGGTTCCTGATCCTGCTCGCGGTCAACCTGCAGACCTCGTTCCTCACGCCGCCGTTCGGCTTCGCGCTGTTTTACCTGAAGGGCATCGCGCCGAAGGAAGTGAAGATCCAGAGCATCTACCTCGGCATCATCCCCTTCGTCATCATCCAGCTGATCGGGCTGATCCTCGTCATGGCGTATCCGCAGATCGCGCTGTGGCTGATGCACGTGAGCTACGATTGACCATGCAAACCGACAATAGTGGAATGTCGACGGGCGAAATGCCGCTTGCAATCCGGGTAGCCGCCCGGTTGCGGCGGATCGTGGACGTCGTCGGGGCATGGGGCTGCTGGCTGATCGTGCCGGTGGTCGTGATCACCTGCATCGACGTCATCGGCCGCAAGATCGGCTACGAGGACGAGGAAACCGGCAGGATCTACCGCCTGCAGGGGTGGCTGGCGGACAATCTCGGCTCGTTCTTCCAGTCCACGATCCTGCAGGAGCTGGAGTGGCACTTCCACGCCGGCCTGTTCGCGCTGGTGCTGGGCTACGGCGTGGTCTACAACACCCACGTGCGCATCGACCTGATCCGCGACAGCCTGGATTTCCGCAAGAAGGCCTGGCTCGAGTTCGCCGGGCTCACCTTCTTCATGATCCCCTACTGCGCGATCGTGATTTATTTCGCCTTCGATTACACCTATTCTTCGTACCTCATCAATGAGACCTCGGCCTCGACTGTCGGCCTGAGCCACCGCTGGATCATCAAGAGCGTGTTCATCTTCGGCATGCTGGTGGCGGTGATCTCCGGGGTCGCGGCCTGGCTGCAGGTGGTGACCATCCTGTGGGGACCGAAGGACCTGCGCTTTCCGCTCATGACGCTGGACTGGCCGGAGGCCGACGCCAAGATCGAAGGCAAGGAGCGCGTCAAGCTCGAGGACGAATACGGCCTGCAGCTGTCGGACCCGGCCGCGCCCACCGATCCGGCGCTCGCGGGTGCTTCGGGCAAGGGCGGGGCAAAGGCGCCGCCGCCTGCCTGATTTGTGCCGGTGGACTCCGAGTGGGAAAAGCTGGTCAAGCGCTACGTCTGGAACGATGAGCGCACGCCTTACTTCACGCGCGTCGCGAACCTCAGCCGCCGGCAGGCGCACTACGAGCTATTCGGCTACGCGCTGCTCGTCGGCGTGATCGGCGTCGTGCTTTCGGTCGCCTCGCTCTCGGTCGAGTTGCCCCACGCCGATGCCGGTGGCGTTTCGCTCTATGCCTTCAGCGTGTGCTGCGCGGCGGTCCTGCTGGGTGCGACGCGCCATCCCTGGGCGGCGCTGTGGTGCGCGAGCGCTCCACTAGCGCTCCTCGCCTACTTTGGCGTCTGGGGATTCCACCCGGCCCTCGAGTCCCTGGAAAAGGCGCTTCTCGTGGCGATCGTCGTAGCGTGGCTGCTGTATTCCCGGCGAGCCGTGGCCGTGGCGTGCGCCTGGCAGAGACTTGCCGGACCCGACTGAGCGCGCGGGGCCTGCCACGACCGCAGTTTCCGCCTTTCGCCGTCATGCCTGGGCCTATGTCGCCTCCGCTTGCGCCCTGATCGCAGCCAACTGGTTTACCGGCGCGCCCTGGTGGTCGTTCTGGCCGCTCGCCGCGTGGGGCGTTGTGCTCGCGGTGCTTTACCTGGTCCACAAATCCAGAACCGTGGACGAGAGTTGGGTCGAGGAGCGCACCGCCGACCTGCATTCCAAGAGCTATGACGCGAGCCACATTGACCGCATCGCCGAGGATTTTGGCGGCAAGACTGCGGATCACGACGGGAAGAAGTAGCCGGGACAAATGATGAGCGCCTTGTTGAAGGTGGCGGAGGGGTTGCGCCGCCTGCTGGAAGTTATTGCCCTCTCCGGCGGCTGGCTGCTGGTGGTCATGGCCTGCCTGACCACCTTCGATGTGACTGCGCGCAAGTTCGGCATGGATCTGCCCTACACCAAGTTGCAGGAACTGGAGTGGCACTTCCACGCCGTGATTTTCTCTCTGTGGATGGGGTACTGCTACACGATCAACGCGCATCCGCGGGTCGATTCCTTCACCGAGCGGCTGACGCACCGCGGCAGGGCCTGGGTCGAGCTCGCCGGTTGCCTCTTGCTGGCGTTGCCCTACATCGCGCTTGTCTCGTACTACAGCATTGATTACGTGGCCACGTCCTACCGTATGAACGAGCAGTCCGAAAGTTCCCTCGGCCTGACCCACCGCTGGATCATCAAGGGCATTTTCGCCGCCGGGCTCTGGCTGGTGGCGCTCGGCATTCTCAGCGTGCTGCTGCGCGTCATCGTCTTCCTGTTCGGAAACAAGTCGGAACAGGAAGTCAATCTGCAGATCGGCCACGTGGAATCGGACATCTAGTGCGAACCGGGGGCGGTCATCGTGCTTGAGTTTCTCGCCACCAACCTCGCCCTGATCATGTTCGTGTCGATGTTTTTCTTCATTTTCGTCGGCTACCCGGTGGCCTTCGTCATGGGGGGCCTGTCGCTCTTCTTTGCGCTCGTGGGCACGTGGCTCGGCGTGTTCAAAATTTTCGACATGTCCAATATCGTGCTGCGCATGTGGGGCGGCGTCGCCAACGACCCGGTACTGGCCTCCATCCCGATGTTCATTTTCATGGGTGCGATCCTGGAGCGCTCCGGCTCCGCCAAGGACATGCTGGACGCCACCGTGGTGCTGCTGAAACGCTGCCCGGGCGCGCTGGCGGTCTCGGTGATGGTGATGGGCACCATCCTCGCCGCGCCGATCGGCGTCGTCGGGGCGGCGGTGATCACGCTGTCGGTAATCGCCCTGCCCCCGATGCTCGCCGCGGGTTACGACAAGCGGCTTGCCATCGGCACCATCGCCTCGGCCGGAACGCTCGGCATCCTCATTCCGCCGGCCATCATGCTGGTGGTGATGGCCGAGATGCTGGCGACCTCGGCGGGCAATCTGTTTCTTGGCGCCGTCATGCCGGGCTTTTTGCTCTCGGGCCTTTACATCATTTACATTATCGCCGTTGCGGTCTTCAAGCCGGGGGCGACGCCCAGGCTGCCGCCGGATTTCGGACCGCAGACGCGCAAGGCCTTCTGGTACGCGCTCTGGCGCGGCATGTTCCCCATGACCACGCTGATGGTGTTCGTGCTTGGATCGATTTTCGCCGGCTGGGCGACGCCAACCGAGAGCGGCGCCGTGGGCGTGCTCGGCGCCATGTTCATCGCCGCGTTGAACAATCGGCTCAAGCTAAAGATGATGACCGAGGCGATCTTTTCGACCTGCCGCGCCAACGGGCTGGTGTTCATGATCTTCCTTGGCGCGACCGGTTTCTCCTACGTGTTCCGGGTGCTGGGCGGGGACGAGCTCATGATCTCGACGCTGGCGTATTTCGGCATCGATACGAAATGGGAGATGCTCGCCTTCGTCATGGTGCTGATCTTCCTGCTCGGCTTTCCGTTCGAGTGGATCGAGATCTGCCTGATCGTCCTGCCGGTGTTCGGGCCGATCCTGCTGAAGTACGACTTCTCCGACCACGGCGTCCCCCCCGCCGCGCTGATGACCTGGTTCGGCACGCTGGTGGCGGTCAACCTGCAGACCGCGTTCATGACCCCGCCCTTCGGCGCGACGCTGTTCTACATGAAGGGCACCGTCCCGCCGGGCGTGAAGATGAGCGACGTGTTTGCCGCGATGTACCCGTTTGTCGCCCTGCAGGTGCTGGGTTTGATGCTATGCATCTACTTCCCGAGTATCAGTCTCTGGTTGCCGAGGTTGGCGGGTTTCCTCGAGTAGGATCTTCGGAATGAAGATCGTCCGCGTCGAGGCGGTCCCGCTTTCCATTCCCTGCCGCTACGGCGCCGAGGGCTGGACGCTGGGCGCGGGCGGCTGGAAGGCGCTCGATTTCTGCCTGGTGCGCGTGGACACCGATGCCGGCATCACCGGCTGGGGCGAGGCTTTTTCCTACTCCTGCCGGCGGGCGGTGGTTGCCGCGCTGACGGACATGATCGCGCCAATCGCGGTTGGACGCGACGCCACGGACATTGCCGGGCTGCACGCCGAGATCCAGAAGCGGCTGCACATCTTCGGCCGTTTCGGCATCACCGCGTTCGCGCTCTCGGGACTGGACATCGCGCTCTGGGACATCGCCGGCAAGGCCGCAAGCAAGCCCCTGCATGCGCTGCTCGGCGGCGCCCGGCGCGAGCACCTCTCCTGCTACGCGAGCCTGCTGCGCTACGCCGACATTTCGCTGGTCGCGCGCTACTGCGAGCAGGCCCTCGGAGAAGGCTTCGGCGCGATCAAATTGCACGAAGTGAGCGAGCCGGTGATCGCGGCGGCGCGCGCGGTGGTGCCGCGCGAGGCGGCGCTGCTGCTCGACGTCAACTGCGAGTGGAGCGTGGAGGAGGCGATCGCGGTCGGCAGGCGGCTCGCGCCGATGGGGCTGGAGTGGTTCGAGGAACCGGTTTTTCCGCCCGAAGATGGCACGGGCCTGCGCGCGGTAGGCGAGGCCTGCGGCATCCCGATCGCTGCGGGTGAAAATTGCTGCTTCGCGACCCAATTCGCCGCCCTGTTCGACGCCGGCGCGGTGCAGTACGCGCAGCCTTCGGTTACCAAGGTGGGCGGGGTAACCGAGTTCCGCAAGGTGGCGGCGCTCGCCGCGGAGCGGGGCATAAAACTCGCGCCGCACTCGCCCTACTTCGGGCCGGGAGCGCTCGCGACGCTGCACCTCATCGCCGCACTCGCCCCGGCGGCGCGCTTCGAGTACTTCTATCTCTGGGCCGACGCGGCGCTCTATGGCGATCTGCTCGTTCCCGCCCGAGGCGATGTCAAGGTTCCGCAAGGACCGGGCCTCGGAGCCGACCCCGATCCGGACGTGCTCCGCCGCTTCCGCGTGGACTGAGGCGACCGAGTGTTCTCTAGCCCCTGAAATCTCGCGGACTCCGCGGCGGGCGGCACCACACGCCGGACAAATCCGGGTCAAGCCAGGACACCGCGATCGCCCAGACGCCGCCGACGGTCGCGGTGGCGCCGAACCACCAGGCGCGCTCCTTGACGAACGCGGGAACCGCGTCGTCCGCGCCGAACATCGCATAGGCGCCCATCGCGAGAAATCCGGTTCCAGCCAGCGTGCCGAGGATTCGCGTCAGGAGTTGATTGCGGTGGATGCGCACGCCTGCACGATACCCCATCGCCGTCAGCGCTTCACGCGGATCAGCAGCACCAGCGGCAGCACGGCGAGGGAAGTAGCGATGAAGAACACGAACGCATCCACGTAGCCGATCATCGCCGCCTGGCGGACCATCTCGCGCGACAGCGCCGCCAGGCCGCGCGCTTCCTGCAGATTCCACGCGCCGCTCACCCAGGGCATTGAGAGCGATTGGCTGTACGGGGTGACCCGCTCCGCGAGTTCGGCGTAGCTGGTGCGCGCCATGTGAACCGCGACGCTGATGCTGAGAGAGATGTGAATGCTCGAACCGATGTTGCGCACCATGTGGAAGACCGCCGACGCCTCCGAGAAGTACGCGGGGGCGAGGGTGGAGAAACTGACCATGGTGATCGGCACCCACAGCACGCCGACGCCGAAACCCTGCAGCGCCATCGGCCAGAACACGTCCGCGGCGCCTGGATTGACGTCGAGGTGCGCGAGCTGCCAGCCGGCATAGGCCTGCAGCAGGAAGCCGAGCACGATCATGGCGCGCGGGTCGAGGCGGCTGGCGAAGATCATGAGGAAGAACCCGACCAGCGTGCCCAGGCCGCGTGCGCCGAGCACAAAACCGATCACCGAGTCGGGATAGCCGCTCACCCCCTGCAGCATCGGCGGCAGCAGTGTCATGGGCGAGAAATTGAGCATGCCGAAGACGAAGATCAGCACGATGCCGACGCTGAAATTGCGGTCGGCGAGCAGGCGCGGGTCGAGGAAGGGCCGCTCGGCGGTCGCGCTGTGCACGATGAAGGTGTAGAGCGCGAGCCCGGCGAGCGCGGCCCAGGCGATGATTTCGGCGGAGTCGAACCAGTCGGCGCGTTCGCCGCGATCCAGCATGATCTGCGCGCTGGCGAGCGCGGTGGAAAGCAGCAGGAAGCCGAGCCAGTCGAGGCGCACCTTGCTGCCCGCCTCGCGATCGTGAATGAACGCGAGCGTGCCGATGAACGTGAGGAGCGCGAACGGCACGATCATGTAAAACACCCAGCGCCAGTTGTAGGCTTCGGCGAGCCAGCCCCCGGCCATCGGCCCGACAATCGGCCCCAGCACCGATCCCATGCCGAAGAGCGCGATCACCACGCCATGGCGGTGCTTCGGATAGGTGTCGAGCACGATCGCCTGCGACAGCGGCACCAGGGGTGCGCCGATCGCGCCCTGCAGCACGCGGAACAGCACCAGCTCTTCGAGAGAATCGGCCAGTCCGCAGCCCAGCGAGGCGGCGCCGAAGCCGAGCACGCAAGCGTTGCACAATCGCCGGCGCCCGAAGCGCGACGTGAGCCATCCGGCGAGCGGCGTCATCACCGCGGTCGCCACGATGTTCGAGGTCACCACCCAGGCGATCTGGTCCGGCGTCACCGACAGCGCGCCCTGCATCTGCGGCAGCGAGACGTTGGCGATGGTGACCGTCATCGCGTAGAGGAAGGTCACCGCGGTGCAGGTCGCGAGCACCAGCGCTCGCTCGAGCGCCGCGCCGGCGCCCTGCGCTTCAGAGAGCAGGATTGTCTGCGCCGTCAACCGCCGAACATCCTGCGCAGATCGGGCAGGCCGCGGCTGCGGCCGGTATCGATGCTGACGCTGACCGTCATGCCGGCGCGCAGGGCCGGGCGCTCGCCGGCCGCTTGCCCGGCGGGATCGATGGCAAACAGCACGGGCACGCGCTGCACCACCTTGATCCAGTTGCCGGTGGCGTTCTGCGGCGGCAGCAGCGCGAACTCGGCGCCCGTGGCGGGGGCGATGGCGCTGACCCGCGCGCGCCACTCGACGCCTGGATAAGCGTCGGCCACGACGCGCGCGACCTGGCCGACGCGCATGCTGGCGAGTTGCGTTTCCTTGAAATTGGCTTCGATCCAGGGTTCCCCGGCCTGGATCAGACTGAAAGCCGCGACGCCGCGAGCGACGTTCACGCCGGGTTGCAGCTTCAGATTGCTTACCGTTCCCGCAGCGGGTGCGTGAATGCGCGTGCGCGCAAGTTCCAGCGCGGCGGCGTCGAGCGCCGTCCGGGCTTCCAGCACGCGTGGATGGCGTTCAGTCGGAAGCTTCAGGTCGCCGCCCAGGCCGGCGAGCCCGCGCGCCGCGCGCTCCTGCAATGCGATGAGGCGCGCGCGCGCCGCGTCCAGGTTGTGGCGCGCCTCGTCGTAGGCATCTTCGCGCACCATGCCCTGCTCCTTCAGGCGCCGCTGGCGCTCCAGTTGCAGGCCGAGAAAACGGATGCGCTCCTCGGCTTCCGTGGCGTCGGCCAGCGCCACGCGATGCTCGGCGCGCAGCGTTTCCACCTCGGTGCGCGCATTCGCCAGCTGCGCGCTGGCGCGTGCGAGCGCCGTCTCGAATGGCGTGGCGTCGATGCGAAACAGCAACTGGCCCCGCGTCACCGTCTGGTTGTCGCGCACCGCCACTTGCGCCACGCGCCCGGCCACCTCCGCGCTTACCGCGACGATGTGCGCCTTGACGTAGGCGTTGTCGGTTTCGAGGTGGCGCCCGCCCTCGGCGTAGAAGTGCAGGGCTGCCGCCACCACGATCAGCGGCACGCCCAAGAGCAGCAGGGCGCGCGCCAGCTTGCCGCCGATACGAGGGGCGGTCATCGAAGATTTTCCTTGATCGCCAGCAGGGTGTCGACGAAGCGCTCGCGCTCGGCGGCGCTGATCCCGCTGAGCGCGTCGCGCCGCAGCTCGGCGGCGATCGCGCGCATGCTGCGCAGCGCCGGTTCGACCTCGTCGGTGAGGTGCACCCGCCAGACGCGGCGGTCCGACGCGTCATGCTCGCGCCGCACCCAGCCTTTCGCCTCCAGGCGGTCGAGCAACCGGCCGAGGGTCGGTTTTTCGATCTCCAGTGTCTCGGCCAGCTCGGTCTGGCTGACGCCGTCGCCGCGGTAGAGGTGCGTGAGCACCCACCACTGCGCGCGCGTCAGGCCGAGCTTGCGGATGCGCCGGTCATAGGCGGTGCGCAGCAGCCGCGCCACGTCGTTCAGCAGGAAGCCGAAATTGCGCGACAGGTCTTCGTGGAACATGGCGGGGATGATAGTTGCCTGGCTTACGATAAGCAAGGCAAGGGAATTGCCGCCCGCCGCCCGGCTCCGGTATCATGGGGCCGTTCCATCCCGTGACCAGCAAGGAGGCTCCGGCATGCGCGGCGCAGTGTTCCTCGGTAACCGGAAGATCGAAATCCGCAGTTTCCCCGACCCGACGCCGGGTCCCGGCGAAGTCGTGCTCCAGATGAAGGCCTCGGGCATGTGCGGCTCGGACCTCAAGTTCTACCGCCCGCCGCCGGGCGAGGCGCAGAAGGCGCTGGGTCTGGGCGGCAATGCCGAGCCCTTCATCGCGGGCCACGAACCCTGCGGCGTGATCGCGGCGCGCGGCCCGGGCGTCTCCGAGCGCGAGGCGCCCATCGGCCAGCGGGTGATGGACCACCACTACGCCGGCTGCGGCGTCTGCGGGCATTGCCGGGTGGGCTGGTCGCAACTGTGCCGCGAGGGCATCACGGTCTACGGCGTCACCGCCAACGGCGGACACGCCGAGTATCTCAAGGTGCCGGTGCGCACCCTGGTGCCGCTGCCCGAGGAGCTTTCCTTCGCCGAAGGCGCCGCGGTGGCTTGCGGCACCGGCACAGCCTATGGCGCGCTCAGGCGCATGCGCCTCGCGGGCGGCCAGACGCTGGCGGTCTTCGGCCAGGGCCCGGTGGGCATCAGCGCGACGCTGCTCGGCGCGAAAATGGGCGCGCGCGTGATCGCGGTCGAGACCAACGACGAGCGCCTCGCGCTGGCGAAGCAGTTTGGCGCGGATGTTGTTCTTAACTCTTCAAGAGTTTCAATTGAAAATGAAATAAAAGAGCTGACCCGGGGAGCGGGCGTGGACCTGGCGCTGGATTGCACCGGCGTGGCGGCGGCGCGGCTTGCGGCGGTACGCTCGGCGAAGACCTGGGGCACCGTTTGCTTCGTCGGCGAAGGCGGCGAAGTGACGCTGGACGTGTCGCGCGACCTGCTGCGCAGGCAGGTCACGCTGATCGGTTCATGGACCTTCAGCGCCATGGGCATGGGCGAATGCGCGCGCTTCATCGCCGACAACCACATCCCGCTGGAGACCATCTTCACGCACCGATGGAAGCTGGACCAGGTGGATGAGGCCTACAAGGTGTTCGACGCCCAGTCCTCGGGCAAGGGCGTGATCGAGTTCTAACTTACGTGTACGGCACGCCCTGGGTGTTGACGTACAGGGCGTAAACCGAGGTGCTCGCCGCCATGAACAGGCGATTGCGGTGCACGCCGCCGAAGCACAGGTTGGCGCAGCGCTCGGGCAGGTCGAGGCGGCCGATCAGCTTGCCGGCCGGATTGAAGACGTGCACGCCGTCGAGGCCGGCTTCGCCCATGCCCCAGCCGCACCAGAGGTTGCCGTCCATGTCGACGCGAAAGCCGTCGGGCGTGCCTTTGGGACCGGCACTGATCAGCACGCGCGAATTTTTCAAGGTGTTTTCTTTTGTAACATCAAATGAAAGTATTTCCCTCGGAACCGAACGCGACTGCACGACATAGAGAATCTTCTCGTCGGGCGAGAACGCCAGGCCGTTGGGCTGGTTGATGCCCTCGGCGACCACCGCAACCTTGCCCGATGGATCCCAGCGGTAGACGCTCATCGGCAGCTCGGGTTCGGCTTTGCCGCCCTCGTACCAGCCGAGAATGCCGAAGGTCGGGTCGGTGAACCAGACCGAGCCGTCGGACTTGCAGACGATGTCGTTGGGGGAATTCAGTTTTTTATTTTCAAAGGAATCCACCAGTGTGACCACGCGGCCGTCCGGTTCGGTGCGGGAGACGCGCCGTCCGCCGTGCTCGCAGGTGAGCAGCCGCCCCTGCCGGTCGCGCGTGTTGCCGTTGGCGTGGCCGGATGGATTGCGGAACTCGCTTACCGCGCCGCTCGCTTCGTCCCAGCGCAGCATGCGATTGTTCGGAATGTCGCTCCAGACCAGCGACCTGGAATCGCCCAGCCACACCGGGCCTTCCGCCCAGCGGCAGCCGGTGGCGAGCCGCTCGATCTTGGCGAGCGGCAGGCGATAGCGCGCGAAGGATTCGTCCACCACCACCACCGCGGGGTCGGGATAGCGTTGGCTCGGTTGCCAGTCGGGGGTGTTCACGCGGCTATTATTTCATCATTCGGTCAAACTATACTCGGCGCATCCCGCATGGCCAGAATCCTGCTTACGCATTCCCCGCAGACGCGCGCGAACTACTACGGCGCTCGCGCGCTCGCTGGCCTGCAGGCGCTTGGCGATGTGGTGATCGGCTTCATGATCGATCTTTCGCGCCGCGTCACGCCGCGGAGATCCTCAAGGGCCGCGCGCCCGAAGGCGCCGTGAACGCGGAACATTGGACAAGAAAGGCCATGCTCAAGCAATGAAGAGATCAGGGTTTCTCAAGCGGCCGGACTGCAGCGTCTATTACGAAGTCATGGGCGAGGGGCCGGCGATCGTATTCGCGCACGGCCTGGGCGGCAATCAGCTGTCCTGGTGGCAGCAGCTGGCGCATTTCTCCGCGCGCCATACCTGCGTCGCCTTCGCCCATCGCGGCTTCACGCCTTCGAGCGCGGTGCCCGGCGCCACGGCGCCCGACGCCTATGCGGACGACCTGGCGGCGCTGATCGACGAGCTAAAGCTGCGCGAAGTGCGGCTGGTGGCGCAGTCGATGGGCGGCTGGACCTGCATGGAGTACGCGCTGCGCAACCCGGGAACGCTGCGTTCGCTGGTCATGGCGGCCACCTCGGGCGCGCTCGATTTCCGCCAGTTGCAGGGTCCGGCGAAGCCGGAAATCGCCGAATGGCTGGTGCAGGCGCCCAGGACCATGGCCGGCCTGGAGGCGCGCGACATCCTGCCAGCGCACGGCGAACGCATGGCGCGCGAGCAGCCGGCCGCCGCGATGCTCTATCGCCAGATATCCCAGCTCACGCCCGCTGAATTCAAGGCCGACGTGCGTCGCAGAATCTTCGAGATGCGCAATCGGCCGCCTGCACTGCTGGCGGACCTGAAACTGCCGGTGCTGTTCGTGGCCGGCGACGAAGACTGCGTGTTTCCATCGGCCTGCGTCCCGGCCTTCGCGGCCTTGGCGCCCAAGGGCCGCGCGCAGCGCGTACCGAAAGCCGGCCACTCGGTTTACTTCGAGCGTCCGGTCGAGTTCAATCGCATCGTCGAAGAATTTCATTCAGCGACCTGAAAGGCATGTCATGAAGACTATCCTGATTACCGGCGCCTCGGGCGACGTCGGCACGCACCTGCGGCGGGAGCTTGCGGCGAAGTATCAGATCCGAGCCTCGGATTTGAGGGATCTGAAGGAAAAAATCAAAGGCCAGAAGTTCGTCCGCGCGGATATCTCCAAGTTCTCCGATACCCTGCGCATCACCAAGGGCGTGGACGCGATCGTGCATCTGGGCGGTTACTCGGTGGAAGGGCCGTGGGAAGGCATTCTCAGCGCCAACATCATCGGCTGCTACAACGTATTCGAGGCCGCGCGCAGGAACGGCGTCAAGCGGATCCTCTTCCCCACGTCCAACCACGCCACCGGCTTCTACCGCCGCGACCAGACCATCGACCACCGCGTTTACCCGAAGCCCGACAGCCGCTACGGCGTGTCCAAGGTGTTCGGCGAGGCGCTCGCCAGCCTGTATGCCGACAAGTACGGCATGGAAATGTTCTGTATGCGCATCGGCAACGTAAACGCGGTGCCGATCGACAAGCGGCGCCTGTCGATCCTCTTCACGCCGCGCGACCTCGCGCAGCTCGTCACCATCGGCATCGAGCATCCGGCGATTCGCTTCGAGATCGTCTACGGCGTATCCAGGAACAAGCGCAGCTGGTACGACAACTCGAACGCCTACCGCCTCGGTTACAAACCGCAGGACGACTCGGAAATCTTTGCGGCGGATATCCTGCGGCGTGAGCAGCCGGGCGACCGGACCGCGGAGCAGTACCAGGGCGGCATGTTCGTCGTCGCAGAGGAAATTCCCAATCCGGCGCCCTTGCCGAAGAGTTCGAGGCCCTGCCGGACCAACCGTTGACGCTCTGGCTGCCCATGACGGCGGTGCGCAGATTGTTTGCCGGCGAGTAGATTTATTTCAGTCGTCCGCGTGCGCGGCGGGCCGGTGCGCGGCGGCGAGTTTCTGCTGCAGCATCAGCGGCGCCGGATCGTAGTGGCTGAATTCCATTGTGTAGGAGCCGTGGCCGGCGGTGAGCGACTTGAGGCGTGCCGGGAACTGCTCCAGCTCGGAGAGCGGCGCCTGCGCAAGGATCTTGACGGTGCCGGGGCGCGGCGCGTCGGAGCCTTTGATATGGCCGCGGTGTCCGGAGAGTTCGCCCGCGATGTCGCCCATCTTCTGTTCCGGCGCGACCACGTCGACGTTGACGATCGGCTCGAGCACGATCGGCCGCGCCTTGCCCAGTGCATCGAGGAACGCCTTGCGCCCGGCAGAGACGAAGGCCACTTCCTTTGAATCCACCGGGTGGTGCTTGCCGTCGTAGATGGTGACGCGCAGGTCCTGGATCGGGTAGCCGGCGATGAAGCCGGTCTGCAGCACGCCGCGCACGCCCTTCTCGACCGCGGGAATGAACTGGTGCGGGATCACGCCGCCCTTCACTTTGTCGACGAACTCGAAGCCCGTGCCGCGCGGCAGCGGCTCGATCCTGAGGAACACCTCGCCGAACTGGCCGGCGCCGCCGGTCTGCTTCTTGTGGCGGCTGTGCCCTTCGGCGCGCGCGGCGATAGTCTCGCGGTACGCAATCGAGGGCGGGCGCGTGTCGAGATCGACCTTGTACTGGCCGGACATTTTCTCGAGCATGATCTTCAGGTGCAGCTCGCCGATGCCGCGCATCACGGTTTCGTTGGCCTGCGCGTTGTGTTCCAACCGGAAGCAGGGGTCCTCGGCCATCAGCTTGTGCAGCACGTCGGACACTTTCTGCTCGTCGCCGCGCTTCTTCGGCTGCACCGCGAGCCCGAACACCGCGACCGGCAGCTCGAGCGGCCTGGCGTGAATGTGCGCGTCGCTCGCCGAGTCGTGCAGGACGTGGTCGAACTGGATTTCGTCGATCTTGGCGATGGCGCAGATGTCGCCCGGCACGGCCTCGTCGACTTCGACCTGTGTTTTGCCCCGGAGCACGTAGAGGTGCCCCGCCCTGACCGGCTTCCTGCCCTCGCCGATGTAGAGCTGGGTTCCCGGTGTGATGCGCCCCTGGTGCACGCGGAACACCGCCAGGCGGCCGATGTAGGGATCGATCTCGACCTTGAACACGTGCGCAAGCACGTGCCTGCCCGGATCGGGTAGTGCGACGATGTCGGTCGCTTCACCGCCGTCGGCGGGAAGGTTGACGTAGACGGGCGGATTGCCCTCCGCCGGATTGGGCAGCAGCTTGACGATCACGTCCAGCAGCTCACCGATGCCGGCGCCGGTTTTCGCCGAAGTGAACACCACCGGGATCAGGTGGCCCTCGCGCATGGCGCGCTCCAACGGCTCGTGCAGCGCCTCGGGTGGGACTTCGCCCTTCTCGAGGTAGACCTCCATCAGCTTCTCGTCCACCTCGACCACCTGCTCGACGAGCCTCCTGTGCGCTTCCTCCACCGACGAAAAATCGGCCTCGCCGGAGGGCGCGAAAAAGCAGTCCGATACCTTGCTTGCGCCGGCGGCCGGAAGATTCAGCGGCAGGCACTCCTTGCCGAAGGCCTGCTGGATTTTCTCCAGCAGCGCCGGCAGGTCCACGTTGTCGGCGTCGATGCGGTTGACGATCACCAGCCGGTCGAGGCCGCGCTGCGCCGCCCATTGCATGAAGCGGCCGGTCATCATTTCGATGCCGTTCTGTGCGTTGATCACGATCGCCGCGGTCTCGACCGCGGCCAGCGCCGGCAGGGCGTGGCCGAGGAAATCCGGGTAGCCGGGCGTATCGAGCAGGTGAATCCGGTGCGGGCCGTCCAAATGCGGCGCTTCGAAGCTCGCCACCGCGAGCTTGAGGGAGTGCCGGAAGGATTTTTCGAGCGGCGTGTAGTCGCAGACGGTGCTGCCGCGCTCGATGCTGCCGGCCGCCGGGATTGCGCCTGCGCGCGTGAGCAGGGCTTCGGCAAGCGAAGTCTTACCCGCCCCTGCCTGGCCGACCAGCGCAATGGTCCTGATTCGCTTGATGGGGAATTTGGCCACGGCGGTTTCCTCGCGAAGAGCTTACATCCTGATCAGTTCCGACAACAGCTTGTTCACCTGCGCCGGGGCCTCGAGCTGCGGAAAGTGGCCGACGCCGGGGACGATCTCGATCCGCGCCGTAGGTCTCGATGGAGCAGTCCTCGGGCCTGGCGTGGGTGCAGGCAAAGCCGTGCACGAAAACGATAGGGTTCGCCAAGAGGCCTACTTTTTCTTCTCTTCTTTTTTGAGCAGCAGGTCGGCGCGCTTTTTGACCACGTCATCCAGCTTCGATTTCGGGATCAGGAGCGTAAACGCGGCCAGCGCTTTTTCCCGCGGCAGCCGCGCATTAATTTTCTTCAACCGCTCTTCCGCGTCCTTGCCCTCGGGCTTGGGCTCGCCCGCGATCGCGATCGTGGCGTAGTAGTTCTCCCCGGAGAGTTTGCCCAGCTTGAGCGTGTATCTGAGCCCGTCCAGGGTCATCGCGGTGACCATCAGCGGCTGATCCAGCCCGGTGGCCTCGGGCTTGGCATCCGCGGGCGCGACATCGGCGAGTTCGATCAGCGAGAGCGAATAGGAGGCCGCGTTCGCCTTGCTGATGTCGAGCTTTTCGTCGCCACGCGCGCCGGCCAGCTTCCAGTCGGCGTTGTCGCCCGAGCGCTCAATTTTCCAACTGGCGCCGTCGGCAGCGCGCACTTCCATGGTCTTTACCTTTTCGGCCGCGAAACCCGCCTTGCTGATCCAGTCGGCGCTGCGGGTGGACGCCTGCGGGAGTGGATCCGAAACCACGAGCACGCGCTTGACGTCGCCCGCAAGCATCACGTAGCGCCCGTCGGCGTTGGCTTTCTCGGGATTCTCCGGTTCGGTCTTGAAGTACTTCTTGCCGGCCGTCAGCTGCGCCAGCGGTTTGCCGTCGGCGCCGAGGAATTCGATCGCGGTGCCGCCCGCATCCAGCAGCAGCCGGGCGCGGTCCTTCTCGCCGATGGGCTCGGCCTGGCCGATCTTGAGGGCGATCGCCTTGACGACGAATTCGCGCACCTTGTCGATATCGGCCGGAAAGCCGCCGCGCTCGGCAATCGTCCAGCGCTCGTCTTTACTCGCGATGGTGATCGCGTCCTTGGGCTGGCGGATGACGATAGCGGCAACCTGCGAGGCCTGCAGGCCCTTGAATAGCGGCTGGCCGGGTGTTGTTCCCGCAGCGGCCGAATTTCGCGCACTTTGCTGCTGGAATACCAGCAACGCGCCGCCGCCCAAGGCGGCCAGCAATACGAGTAAAACCCCCAGAAAACGTACCTTCATGCCGGCACTTGCTGCCTGCGGCGTTTCAGGAAGAACACGGCGAGCCCCAGCAGCACCACCAGCAGCGGGATCAGGGCGATGTTCACCACCTTGGTCCAGAAGACGAGCGCTTCGGCGTCCTGGCGCAGGTTCTTGCGCAATTCCTTCAGTTCCTTGCGCGTCTCGGTGACGCGCTTGCGGAAGTTCTCGATCTCGAGCTGCTGCTCCGGGGTCATGAGCTGCGCCGATTTCGCCCCGGCGCCGCGCGCCTTCTGCAGTTCCTGCAGCTTCGCGGTGGTCTTCTGCAGTTCATCCTCGAGGGATTTCAGGCGGCCGAAGTACTGCGCCTGCGCCTCGGCCTCCATCTGGCGCACCACCGTGAGCGGGCGGAACGACGTGGCGCGGCTGCGCAGCGAGGTGAGCGCGTCCCCGGAGGAGAACTGCTCGACCATGCTCTGCGCGAAGGCGAGGTTGCCGTTGGAGGGCACCACGATGCGCCGGCCGAACACTTCCTGGATGTCCACCGCGGCGCCGTCGTTCAGCATGTCGACGTCGGCGACGAGAATTACGGAGTTCTCGGCGGCGGATTCCTTGAGGAAGTTGTCCTGTTTTTTTTCCGAAGATTTTTTATCTTGAGAAACAGGCATTCCTTCAGCAAAGGCTGTCTTGAACCTGCCCGTCAGGCGCAGCGCGAGCGGCCGCTCCTTGTTCTCGGGCTGGAAGCCCTTCATCGCCGCCTCGCCCGACACGGTCGAGACGATGTTGTCGACGAGCATCGAATTCGGCGAGCTCTTCACCAGTGCGGTGACCTTCAAACCGTCCACCGGCTTGACCTCGAACGCGCCGCCGAACGCAAAGAGCAGTGTTTCGATCTGGCTCGTCACCACGTCGTCGCGGTTGAACGCGGTGCGGTTAAGCGTCAGCACCGTGGGCGTGTGGCGCTGCCCCGCGCCGGAGGCATACACCACGTCGGCCAGCACCTTGCCCGGGTTCATTTCCACCCCCCAGGCCTTGAACAGCTTGGGCAGGCTGGAACTCGTGCCGCCGCCGCCGATGCCCGGCATCGGGCTCGGCTGCTGGTCGAAGTAGGCATAGGGATCGACGAACGCGATCAGCTTGCCGCCGCGCATCACGAACTGATCGAGCGCGAACTCGGTGGCGTCCGGCAGGTCGCGCGGGTGGATCACGAGCAGGGTCTTGATCTCCGGGTCGATCGCCTCGGCCATCAGCGAAACCTGTTTCACGTTGAAGTCGCGCTTCAGTTCATTGGCGAGTACCCAGGGCTCGGAACTCTGCCGCGTCATCGGGTTGAAGCGTTCGCCAAGGATCGGCAGAGCGCTCATCAGACCGAGTACCGGCCGCTCGGCAATTGCGACGCGCGCAATGGCGCGCGCGAGGTCGTACTCGAGCAGGCGCTCGCGCTGCGCGGATACCGCCGGGATCGCCTGCTTGCGATCGAGCTGGCTCACGGTCAGGCCGAGGTAGAACGTTTCGCCTGAGAACAGCTGCTGCGGCTCGACGCCGTCCAACTGCGCCGCGTCCTCGTCCTCGCTGTCGGGCTTGGGGTTGTAGAGCTCGATCACCACGTTCGCGCCGGCGACCGACTTGAATTCGCGCGCCAGATCCTCGACGCGTTGCGCGAAGCTGCGCAGCGGCACCGGCATCGCCTGCTCGCCGCGCGAAATGTAGAGCTTTACCTTGACCGGCGATTCCAGGCGGCGCAGCAGCTTCTTCGTGCCCTCGGAGAGGGTCTGGACTTTGCCTTCCGTCAGGTCGACTTTCACCGGCTGGAATGAAACCAGGTAGTTGGCCGCGACCAGGATCAGGAACAGCGCGGCCAGGCCGACCGCGGAGTAGACCAGCGCTTCGTACTTTTTCATGAACGCCTTCATCGGTTGCGCAGCGCCATGCCGGTGGCAAACAGCGAAAAACCGATCAGCGACAGGAAATAGGCGAGGTCGCGGCTGTCGATCACACCCTTCTGGAAGCCGTCGAAATGGGTGACCACCGAGAACGCCGCCACCGTGTCGATGAACGCCGGGCTCGCCCAGCGCACCAGCAGGTCGGTGACCGGGCTGAAGCCGGCGAGGATCAGGAACAGGCAGGCGACCACCGACAGGATGAACGCCACCACCTGGTTGCGCGTCATGGCGGAAGTCAGGCAGGTGACCGCGAGGTAGGCGCCCGCGAGCAACAGGCTGCCGAGGTAGCCGGCGAAGATCATGCCGTTGTCCGGGTTGCCCAGGACATTGGCCGTCACCACGACGGGAAAGGTGAGGCCCAGCGCGATAGCGATGAATATCCAGGAGGCGAGAAACTTGCCGAGGATCGCCTGCCACGGCGTGATCGGCATGGTCATCAGCAGCTCGAGGGTCCCGCCGCGGCGCTCCTCGGCCCACAGGCGCATGCCGGCCGCGGGCACCAGCACCAGGTAGAGCCACGGATGCCAGCCGAAGAACGCGCCCAGGCTTGCCTCGCCGCGTTCGAAGAACTGGCCGGCGGTAAAGGTGAAAAAACCGGTGAGCAGCAGGAATACGACCAGGAACACGTAGGCCACCGGGGAACCGAAGTAGCTGCCGAGCTCGCGCTTGGCGATGACGAAGGTGTTTCTCATGTCTTCACCGTGTCGCGCGTCACAGTGTCCGGAAGCGTGAGGCGGCGGAATACCTCGTCCAGCGGCCGGCCCAGTTCATCGGGCGTGCCCTGGGCGACGATCCGGCCGCGGTCGATGATGATCGCGCGCGTGCAGGCGGCGTCCACTTCTTCCAGGATGTGGGTGGAGAACACCACCGCCTTGGTACGCCCCAGTTCCTTGATCAGGTTGCGCACTTCGTGCTTCTGGTTCGGATCCAGACCGTCGGTGGGCTCGTCCAGGATCAGCACTTCCGGATCGTGGATCAGCGCCTGCGCGAGGCAGGTGCGGTGCTTGAAGCCCTTCGACAAGGTGTCGATGGATTGGTGCAGTACCGAAGCAAGGAAGCACAGCTCGACCGCGCGCGCCACGGCTTTGCGTTTCGCGTTACCCGAGAGGCCGCGCAGCTCGGCGGCAAATTCGAGGAAACCACGCACCGTCATGTCGGTGTAGGCGGCGGCGTTCTCGGGCAGGTAGCCGATGAGGCGCTTGGCCTCCAGCGGCGACTCGGTTACGTCATGGCCGCCGACGCTCACCTTGCCGCCGTCGGGCGCGTAGTAGCCCGTGATCATGCGCATGGTGGTGGATTTGCCCGAGCCGTTGGGTCCGAGGAAGCCCACCACTTCGCCACGTTCCACGTTGAACGAGATGCCGTCCACGGCACGCTTGGCGCCGAAGGCCTTCACCAGGTTTTCTATCTTTATCATGAGGGTGTTCGAATTGCGGGGGGCGCATTATCGCCGAAAAACAGCCGGGAATTTACTAGAATACGGCTTTGCGGAGAAGTTCCATGAAGCTGCTCGCGGCACTCGTTTTCTCGATCCTTTCCCTGCCTGCCCTGGCGCAGCAATACCCTTCCAAGCCGGTGCGCATCGTCGTGCCCTTCGCGCCGGGCGGCGGTTCGGACTTCATCGCCCGCTTCATGGCGCAGCGGCTTACCGAGTCGCTCGGCTCGCAGGTGATTGTCGAGAACAAGCCGGGCGCGGGCGGCGTGCTCGGCATCGAAGTCGGCGTCAAGGCCCCGGCCGACGGCTACACGCTCACCCTGATCGCCTCGAGTTACACGGTGAATCCGAGCATCTACAAGCTCAATTTCGACCCGGTAACCGACGTCACGCCGATCATCCAACTGTCGCAGGGGCCGCTGCTGCTGGTCGTGAATCCGGCGCTGCCGGTCAAGACCATCAAGGAACTCATTGCGCTCGCCAAGTCGAAGCCGGGCGACGTCACTTTCGCCTCTTCCGGCCAGGGCAGCGTGATTCACCTTGCAACCGAGCTGTTCAACACCATGGCGGGCGTCAAGATGAACCACATTCCCTACAAGGGGACCGGCCCGGCGCTCACCGATACGCTCGCGGGCCAGACCAACATCTTCTTCAGCAGCACGGCGAACGCCATGCCGCACGTCAAGTCGGGGCGCTTGAGGGCGGTCGCGGTGACCACCGCGAAGCGCATTCCCGCGCTGCCGGAGGTGCCTACCGTCGCCGAGTCCGGCGTGCCCGGCTACGACGTCGTTCTGTGGCACGGCCTGATCGGGCCGAAGGGACTGCCGCGCGCGGTGGTGGATCGCATCAACGGCGAGGTGACGAAATCGCTCAAGCTGAAAGAAACCGCCGAGCAGTTGCAGAACGACGGCGTCGCGCCCGCGGGCGGCACGCCGGAGCAGTTCGCGGCGCAGATCAAGAAGGAAATCGGAATCTGGCGCAAAGTCGCGGCCGATGCCGGTGTCAAGGCGGAGTAAGGGGTTGCAGGCTTCAGTGTGTTTTGCTTTTTTCGAATGCCTTGACTACAGCCGCCTCTGATTGCTTTATCTCGTTTTCGGTCATCCATTCAAAGTGCGATTGGCGTTTGGCTTTGGAAAGACGGCCATTGTTCTGGTGTACGACACGGATGAAGAAATCAAGAGAGTGGGCCGGCCAGTCCAGGTCTGCTTTTAGCGCGTTATAGGCGTTGTCGAACCCTAGCAGGAAGGAGATTTCTTCCTCCAGGTCATGGGTAATAGTGCGTTCAAGTGCCCAGAACATGAATGAAACCTGATCTGTGGCATCGAAATAGCGAAAGTAGAGCCCGTCATTTCCCTTTGAGGGAATATTCGGTGTGTCCGGGTTGTATTCCGTCCGCTCCTGAAGCGGTTTCGAGAAACGTTCAAGCGTGTGAACGTACTTGTCTAAGTTGGCCAGGATGACCGCGGAAACAGGAAGGACAATCCCCTTGGGGGTGAAGCCGCTGGTGGAAAGCACGTCGTGGATGAGAAACCGATGCAACCGGCCGTTTCCGTCCATGAATGGGTGAATGAACACGAAACCGAACGCTAGTATCGCAGCTGCGATGACAGGATCCAGATTTTCGGGTTTGCTCCTGATGACTTCCGATAGCTCAACAAGCCCGTTCATTAGATCCCGAACGTCATCGGGGCGCGCAGGCACGAAATCGACCTTCTTTCGATATCCAAGATCCTGCCCCACCCAGTTTTGTTGTGTCCTGTAGAAAAACTCATGGAAGCGCGGATCCAGCACCGCGTTTTGCAGTTGTACAAAGCGTTCTTCGGATAGCGGAATGCCGCGTTCGGCTTCCCTTAACAGGTCCGCAAATCGTTTGGCGCGATCCGGACTTGGTTTCTCGCGTTCGACTTCGAAGGAAGAGTGGGTTTCCTTCAGATACAGGAATGCGGCTGCGCGTCTAAGAAGATCTGAGTCGTATTTCGCAATCGTGTCGAGCGTGCCTTGCTTCAGGTTCTTCTGAACCATTGCTTTTAACGAATCTGTTTTGCGTACCAATGGACAGAACTGTCGATTTCCGGGGAGGTTGTCAGTTACCCGGAATTTTCCGTTCCTGGGTCCATCAGCCAGACCAAACTGCAATGATTCGTCGACCACAGGCACGTAGGAGGCCCTCGGGGCGACCACTGCTTTGATTTCCTCTCCCGTCAGCCATTCGTACAGGTATCCAATTCGGCGGGCAAACCCCGATTCGGGTTGCTCCGCGAGATTTTTTTCTATCTCCCGCCGGCCCGTTTTCTTGAATAAGAGGGCAAGCACCTCCAGGTTCAGGCCTTCATAGCGAAAGGCGAATTGCAGGTTGCCGATCAATGTCGGGTCGGGCTTGTAGGTAGACTGGAACTGCATCAACCCGTGATCGCCGTTCTCGGTCGTTTGCCTGCCCCTGACCGCCGAGTCGATTACGGCGGTAGTCGCCGGCGGGCGGGCCGGCAACTGGAAATGTTCAATCAGGTGCGCGTAGCCTACGAGTTCGCGTGCCATTGGTTTTCTATAGAATGCCTGCTAATTCTAAAAAGAGGCCGGATTTATAGATTATATCTAAAAACAGGCCGCCGGCTATTTAATAGATAAACTAATAAATGACGGCCAATTTATGGAATCGCCGGGCGTTTTTTAGAAGAACAACGGAACGGCTGTAACTTGTTGATCTGTAAGCTTGACCCGACTAACTATATCGCGAGAGTTGGTTGATAGTTTCCGCTAGTACCAAACTGTGAATGTGACAGACGGATCAAATGGCTTCCGCGTTAGCAGGTCCCAATGAGATTGAGGGATGGTCGCAACCCTAAAGAAACGGAACTACACACCCAACGCCAAGGGCGCGCTGGACGGGGTGCGCGTGCTCGACCTGTCGCGTCTTTTTGCGGGCAACCTGCTGACGCAGGTGCTGGGCGATTTCGGCGCCGAGGTGATCAAGGTAGAACCGCCGGCGGGAGACACGCTGCGCGCCTGGCAGACGGCCGGTGTGGCGACGCACTGGAAGATATTCGCGCGCAACAAGAAAAGCCTGTGCCTGGAGCTGCGCAAGCCCGAGGCGCGCTCCCTGCTGATGAAGCTCGTGCCATCGGCGGCGATGTTCATCGAAAGCTTCCGCCCCGGCACGCTGGAAGCGATGGACCTCAGCCCGGAAAAGCTGCTGAAGAAAAACCCGAAGCTCGTCATCGTGCGCATCTCGGGCTGGGGCCAGGACGGGCCTTACCGGCGGCGCCCGGGATTCGGCACGCTGATCGAGGGCATGTCGGGCTTTGCCGCGATCAACGGCTTCGCCGACCGCGAGCCGGTGCTGCCGCCAATGTATCTCGCCGATGCCGTCGCCGGACTTTACGGCGCTGCCGCGGTAATGGTTGCGCTGCGCGAGGCCGCGAAGAAGGGCGGGCGCGGGCAAGTGATCGACCTGCCGCTGCTCGATCCGCTGTTCGCGATCGTCGGACCGCAGGCGGCCAATTACCGCCTCACCGGCGAGGTGAAACCGCGCACCGGCAGCCGCTCGACCAACACCGCGCCGCGCAACGTTTACCGCTGCAAGGATGGCAAATACGTCGGCCTGTCCGCTTCGACGCAGAAGATGGCCGAGCGCACCTTTCGCGCCATCGGACGCGAAGACCTGGTGATTGACCCGCGCTACCGGACCAACGCCGGGCGCGTGAAGCATGCCGCGGCGCTCGACGCCATCATCGGCGCCTTCGTCGCGCGGCGCACGCAGGCAAGGAACGTCGCATTCTTCGACAAGGCCGAAGTCACCATCGGCCCGATCTACGACGTCACGCAGATCATCAAGGATCCGCACATTCTCGAGCGCGAACTGCTGGCCGATTATCCGGACGCGGAGATGGGCCAGTTTCCGATGCACCACGTGGTGCCGCGTCTGCTCGGCACGCCCGGATCGATCCGCACGCCTGCACCGCGGCTCGGCGAACACAACCGCGAATTGCTTTCCGAGTTGAACGTGAACTACGACGAACTGCTGAAGAATAAAATCGCATTCGAATAAAACCCGACCTGCCTGTCTGGCGCTCGCTGATGTACGTGCCGGTCAACGTCGAGAAGTATGTCGAGAAGGCGCATATGCGCGGCGCCGACTGCATCCAGCTCGACCTGGAGGACAGCGTGCCGGCGGCCGAAAAAGACGCGGCGCGGAAACTCGTGCCGGCGGCGGCGAAGCGCGCGCGGCGCGGCGACAGCGATGTCGTGGTTCGCATCAATAGCCCTTACGAAGTCACGGTGAAGGACCTCGATGCATCGATTTGCGAGGACGTCGACGGGATTGCGATCACCAAGGCGCAAAGCGCCGAACACGTGAAGCGCATCGACGACTATATTTCCGGCCTTGAAGCGAAGCGCCTGCTCGCGCGGCATGCAGCGATCGAGGTGCGCGAGGCGAAAACGCTCAATGCGAGTCGCGGTGGGCCGAAGGAAATTTGAGATCCTGAAGCAATTCGTCGCTCAGTCCGCTGCAGCGGCAACCAGCAGCGCGAGCGCGGCGCCGAGCCAGGCCCTGTATATCGATTCGCATGCTCGGACTTTCCTTTTGGGTCAATGACGATGACGCCGACTGTAGAGGTGCCGTGACTTCTGGCCGCCTCCTTCGTCCGGTCAGAACTTTTCCGGCCGCAGCACTTCGACGTCGCTGAAGAACAGGATCATGGCGTAGTTGCCGTAGTAGCGCTGCCTGAGCGCGGCGGCGATGGCGTGCGCGGTTTCCGCGGTGCAGACCACCTCGATGCGGATGTTGGCGCTGAGATTCCAGCCCGCATTGCGGATGCCGCGGCCGCCCTTGCCGCGGGCGTCGGTAATGGTGTGGCCGTGGGCGCCCAGGCGTTCGATTTCGCCGACGAGCTCGTGCTCCAGCGCCGCCTCGGTGACGATGGTGAGCAGCTTGCGTTGTTCGAGGGGCATGGCGCGTCATCCTCCCAGGCGATGGATGTGTTCGGCGAGCTGGTGGTAGAGGGGAATGCCCGCCAGGATGTTGAACGGGAAGGTCACCCCCAACGAGGCGGACAGCGACAGCGCGGGATTCGCCTCCGGCACCGACAGGCGCATGGCCGCCGGCACCGCGATGTAGGAGGCGCTTGCCGCGAGCGTTGCGAGCAGCGCCGTGCCGCCCACGGACAGCCCCAGCATCCAGCCGAGCCCCGCGCCGAGCGCACCCGCAACGAGCGGCATGGCGACGCCGAACACGATCAAGAACAGGCCGTGCCGGCGCAGGCTTCCCATCTGGCCGGCGGCGATCAGGCCCATCTCCAGCAGGAACAAGGCGAGCACTCCCTTGAACAGATCGAAGAACAGCGCCTCGACGGGCTCGATGCCTCGCGGCCCGGCCACCCAGCCGATCAGCAGCCCGCCGAGCAGCAACACGATGCTCTTGCCCAGCAGCACCTCGCGGGCCGCCACGCGCCAGGGCGTGTTCCTGTCCACGCCGCGCGCAAGCAGAATCCCCACCACGATGGCCGGCATCTCCAGCAGCACCAGGAACACGGGCAGGTATTCCTCGAAGGCGACCTGCCGGTAGGCGAGATAGGCCACGGCGACGGCGTAGGTGCCCACGCTCACCGAGCCGTAATGGGCGGCGATCGAGGCTGCGTCGGCGCGCGCGAGGCGCCCCGCGAAACGCAGCACGGGATAGGCGGCGAGCGGCAGCAGGATGCCCATGAGCACCACGGCGAGCATTTGCGGCAGCAGCGCGCCGAACGGCTGCTTCGCCAGTTCCACGCCACCCTTCAGCCCAATGGAGAGCAGCAGCAGGATGGTGAGAAAATCGTAGATCGCCGGCGGCAGGCGCAAGTCGGCGCGCGCGATGCCGGCGGCTAGCCCGAGCAGGAAAAACAGCACGATGGGATCGAACGCGGGCATGGATCTAGGTGGAAGACCCGCGGGGCGCGCCGCTATTCGCCAAGCGCGGCCGCAACCTCAAACTGACGGGCAAGGGGCGGCTTGCCTGGATCAGGATCTGCGTTCGGCTCGATCAGCGCCAACAGCCGATCGAGTCCAGCCCGCAGGTCCTGGCGGTTATCCGCCCGCAGTGTGGCGTGGCCGAGCTTGCGGCCGGGGCGCGCTCGCTTGCCGTAGGCGTGCCAATGCACCCCGGGCACCGCGAGCACCGGCCCGGCGTCGGGCAGCGTGCCGATGAAGTTGACCATGGCGGCGTATCCCACCGGCGCCGTGGCGCCGAGGGGCAGGCCGAGGATGGCCCGCAGGTGGTTCTCGAACTGGCTGGTTTGCGCGCCCTCGATGGTCCAGTGGCCGGAGTTGTGCACGCGCGGCGCCATCTCGCTGGCGAGCAGAGTGCCGCCGGTCTGAAACAGTTCCAGGGCGAGGACGCCCACGTACTCCAACTTGTCCAGTAGCTGCCGGGCATAATTCTCGGCGAGAACTTGCATCGGATCGCCGGGGCGGCTCACAGAAAGCCGCAGGACGCCGTCCTGGTGGGTATTCTCGGATAGGGGATAGAAAAGGGTTTCGCCGGTGCGCCCGCGCACGGCGATGACCGATACCTCCCGGTCGAAGGGCACGAAGCCCTCCAGAATCAATCGGGCGCCGCCAAGCCGCGCCCAGGCCGCGTCGAGATCGCCGGCGTTGCGCAGCACCGCCTGCCCCTTGCCGTCGTAGCCCAAGGTGCGCGTCTTCAGCACGGCGGGCAGGCCGATCCTGACGGCGGCGCGCTCGAGGTCGGCGCGTGTATCCACCGCCGTGAAGGGGGGCACGGGTATTTCCAGCTCGCGGAAGAGGGTTTTCTCGGCCAAGCGATCCCGGGCGGCGGCCAGCGCATTGGCGTTCGGATGAATCGACCCAAGCGCGGAAAGGATTTCCACGCTCTTCTCCGGCACGTTCTCGAACTCGTAGGTCAATACATCCGCTCGCGCGGCCAGCCGCGCGAGCAGCGCCCGGTCGTCGTAGCCGCCACACAGGTGCTCTCCCAGCGGCGCGGCGCAAGCGTCGGGCGCGGGATCGAGAAAAACGAAATTCAGCCCCAGCGGATAGCCCGCGAGCGCGAGCATGCGCGCCAGTTGCCCGCCGCCGACGATGCCGACGATCATGCCTTCTCCCGAGGGTCGGGCCGCGCCAGCACCGCTTCGGTCTGGCTGCGCCGGAAATCGGCCAGCGCCGCGCGCACCCGGGGATGCTTGATGCCGAGGATGCTGGCTGCGAGCAGGGCCGCGTTGACTGCGCCTGCCTTGCCGATGGCGAGCGTGCCCACCGGCACGCCGGCCGGCATCTGCACCATGGAGAGCAGGGAATCGAGACCGTTGAGCGCCTGGGACTGCACGGGTACGCCAAGCACGGGCAGAATGGTTTTGGCCGCCGCCATGCCCGGCAGGTGCGCGGCGCCTCCCGCGCCGGCGATGATCACCTCGATGCCGCGCGTCTCGGCGCTCGCGGCGTATTCGAACAGCAGATCCGGCGTGCGATGTGCGGACACGACCCGCACCTCATGGGGGATGCCCAGCCGCTCAAGCGTCTGCGCGGCGTGCTGCAGCGTTTCCCAATCCGACGCGGAACCCATGATGAGGCCGACAAGGACCTTCTCCCGGGCGGCACCGGGCAAACCATCCGAGAGTTGCTCGACCACTGTCACAGGTGATTACCGGACATCATGTGGCTCGAATGCGCGGCAAGGCCCCAGTATCGTCGCGATGACGACCGCGTTCTGCAAGTCGCGCCGGTTGCCCATCAGCGATCGCCTGGAAAAACGGCGTCGCGCAAGCGCTGTGGAAGCCTCCGGCGCCGTGGACCGGCCGAACAACGCATCGGTTGGGATCGACACCGAAGCGGCCTCCGCAGCCGCCTGCGCCGGGAGCTCGGCATCAGGCGCATCCTGCGGAATCGGCGGCGGCTCCGGCTGCGGTCCGAACCGCTTCATCAGGTACTGAAGGAGCAGCACAGCGCCGAACATCAGGACATAGATCAGCTCTTCGGGGAGACCTTTCATGGGGATCCTGCCTACTTTCTCGGGCTGGCCGCGGCATCATCCCCGGCGCCGGCGATCTCTTCGCGCATCACCGTATCGGCCTGCACGTTCTTCATGCGGTAATAGTCCATGATGCCCATGTTGCCCTGGCGGAAGGCCTCGGCCATTGCCCTTGGCACTTCGGCCTCGGCTTCCACGACCCGCGCCCGCATCTCCTGCTCGAGGGCGACGGCCATGGCGCGGCGCTCCTCGGCTTTCGCCTGGGCAATCTGCTTGTCGGCGTTGGCCTGGTCGATCTGCAGCTTGGCGCCGATGTTTTCACCCACGGTTACATCCGAGACGTCGATGGACAGGATCTCGTAGGCGGTGCCCGCGTCCAGGCCCTTGGAGAGGACATGCTTGGAGATGTGGTCCGGACTCTCGAGCACGCTTTTGTGGCTCGCGGAAGAACCGATGGTGCTCACCATGCCTTCGCCAACGCGCGCGATGATGGTTTCCTCGCCGGCGCCCCCCACCAGCCGGTCGATGTTGGTGCGGACCGTGACCAGGCAAACGGCAATGAGCTGGATACCGTCCTTGGCGACGGCCGCGATTTTCGGTGTCTGGATCACCTTGGGGAGCACCGACATCTGTACCGCCTCCAGCACATTGCGTCCGGCCAGATCGATGGCCGCGGCGCGCTTGAAGGGCAAAGGAATGTTGGCCTTGTCGGCCGAAATCATGGCGTTGACGACTCTCACGACGTTGCCGCCCGCGAGGAAGTGGGCTTCCAGGTCGTTGATAGAAATGTCGAGGCCGGCCTTCACCGCGCTGATCCGCGCCGTGACCACCGTGGTGGGCGGAACGCGGCGCAGGCGCATGCCGATCAGTGTGAACAGCCCGACGTAGGCCCCGGAAGCCCATGCCGCGATCCACAGCGGAATGGGCACCAGGTACAGCAGAAACGCCACTCCGGCCACCACGAGGACGAGCAGCCCCAGGCCCCCCGTGAGGCTCGTTTCGATTCCAGTCATTTGTTACTCCTTTACGTTGATGTTGGTTACCTGCCGCACCACGATCCGGTTGCCGTCCACGCGCGTCACCTCGACGAATTGGCCAGCATCGATCAATTCTCCTTCAGACACGACGTCCACACGTTCGCCTTCGATCTCGGCAATGCCTGCCGGCCGAAGCAGGGACGACGCCCGCCCTTTTTTCCCCAGCCAGCGCCGGTCGCTGTCCGGCGCCGAGCCGAATTCCTGACCCGCCCCCAGCCCGCTCTCCAGGATCAGCCGCCGCCCGAAAGGCAGGCGCGGAAGGTAGCGCAGTATGACCAGACTCGCCAGCAATGCGATCAGCAGAGAAAAAACGACCCGTCCCGCCGCGATCATAAGGACCTGCGAGGTGTCCCCGGCCCCGACCAGGCCCAGGATGAGCGCTCCGACGATGGCGAGAATGCCGAGGATCCCGGCGACGCCGAAACCCGGAATGACGAAGAGCTCGGCGGCCAGGAGAATGAGCCCGATCCCCGCGAGCAGCAGTTCCTCCCAGCCGGCCAGCTGCACCAGCCAGTGGCCCCAGAAGAACAGCGCCAGGCACGCCACTCCCGCGCCGCCGGCGAAGCCGAAGCCGCCCGTGCGGACCCCGACGATGATCCCGATCATGCCGATGGTCATGAGCAGCGAGCTGACCACCGGATGCGTCAGGAAGCGGACCACATGCTCCGCCCAGTTGGGCGACGCCCGTCTCACCTCCGCTCCTCCCAGTCCCAACTGCTCCAGCGCGCTCTCCAGGGTATCGGCGCGAAAATCGGCGAGCTTGTGCTGCAGGGCTTCCTCGGTCGTCAGCGTGAGGAGCTTGCCTTTTTCATTGACACCGGGAATCTCCACATCCGCGTCGACCATCGCCTCGGCAAGGAGGGGCGGCCGCTTGCGGCTCTCGGCGGTGGCGCGAAATTCCTTCCTGACGTAGGACACCGTTTTCTCTTCCACGGGCTTTGCCGCCGCGCCGGGCTGTCCCATCTGCACCGGCGTTGCGGCGCCGATGGTTCCACCGCCGGCCATGACCAGGTTCTCCGCGGACAAGGCGATCAGCGCGCCGGCCGAGATGGCGCGCTTGTTGACGAAGGCGACCGTGCGCACCCTGGAATTCAACAACGCGTCGCGGATCTGCACCGCGGCATCCACTCGTCCGCCGAAGGTATTGATTTCCAGGACCACGGCCGCCGCGCCTGTTTCGGTTGCTTCGTCGAGGACGCGCTGCACGAAGGGCGCCAGACCGAGGTCGATCACGCCTTCGATCGGCGCGATGTAGACGAGCGGCCGCCTCTCCTGAGCGAAAGCTGAAGCGAAGGTCGCAAGGAACCCGAAAACGACAAGGGACAGGCTGCCGGCCCAGTGCTTCACAATGCTCCGCGCCATCGCGCTCCTGCCGCCCGGCACAAACTTTGGGCAGGCATGCACGCTCACACGCTCCCAGTGATGTATTTCTGAATACCCGCCGCACGATCATCTGGCGCGCAGGTGAAAACCTCCGCAGTCATCAGGTCCCGTACGGGCTTGCGCAACAGATCAGGGCCTATCCTTCTTAAACCGCGCACCATGTCGCGCTCGGAAATAACACCCTCTACCGTGCTGCCGTCGCTGCTCACTACCAGGGCTCCGGCGCCCTCAAATTCGGGGAATTGCAAGAGTTGGGCGATCGTGGCATCAGGTGCGATGTGCGCAGTAGTGCGTTTTGGCTCCGCGTTGAGAATACGCTGAATAGTCACGTTTTCAGTTCCTCGAAAATTCCGGTTATCCGGGCCGGCGCAGCGCCGCGATGCGCTCCGCGAGCGGCGGGTGGGTCATGAACAGGCGCTTGAAGCCCAGGCCTTGAGCGCCGGCGATGCCGAAGGCGGCCATCTTGTCGGGAAGAGGCGGCTGCCCGGCGGCGAGACCGAGCTTCTCCAGCGCGGCGATCATCTTCCCGCGCCCGGCCAGGCGCGCGCCGCCGGCGTCTGCGCGGAACTCCCGCTGGCGCGAAAACCACATGACGATGATCGAGGCGAGTATCCCGAGTACCAGTTCGGCGACGATCACACTGATCCAGAACGCCGGGCCGTGGCCGCGCTCGTTCCTGAATATCACCCGGTCGACGGTGTGGCCGATGACCCGCGACAGGAACAGGACAAAGGTATTGACCACGCCCTGGATCAGGGCGAGGGTCACCATGTCGCCGTTGGCGATGTGGGAGACCTTGTGTGCCAGCACCGCTTCCGCCTCTGCTTTGTCCATCGTCTGCAAAAGGCCGCTGGACACGGCCACCAGGGCGTTGTTCTTGTTCATGCCGGTGGCAAAGGCGTTGACCTCGGGCGCACCGTAAATCGCCACTTCGGGCATGCCGATGCCGGCGGCCTGCGCCTGGCGCTTCACCGTCTCCACGAGCCAGCGCTCCGTCGGCGTGCGCGGCGCGTCGATGACCTGGGCGCCCACCGCCGTTTTCGCCGACCATTTGGAGATCGCCAGCGAAATGAAGGCGCCGCCGAAGCCCATGACGGCGGCGAAGATCAGCAGGGCGTTGAGGTTGAGGCCCTGCTCATTGAGGTAAGGCTCGACGCCCAGCAGGCGCATGCTGATCGAAAGCACCAGCACGATGGCGAGGTTGGTGGCGAGAAAGAGCGCAATGCGTTTCACGGTCGGACTCCTTCAGTCCTTGGACAAATCAAAGGCATCGCCCGGCGGCGCGGCGGGCGGCTGCGGCATTGCCAGCCGCGCGTTCTCGCGCTGCCGCTCGATGTGCTTGGCGACGTTGCGGCCGGCGCGCTCCGCCGCGCGGTCGATCACCGCGTACAGATCGGCGCCGGCGTCCTCGATCAGGACCGGCGGCGCCTGCTCCAGAACCACCTGTATCTTACAGAACTTGTCCTCGCCGCCGCGTGGACCGTTGGTATCGCCCAGCCGGACTACCACTCGCTTGATCCGGTCCCCGCTTCGGGTCAGCGCGAAGCGCAGCCGCTGCTGGGTGTGGTCCAGAAGCGGCGCGGTGAGCGAAAACCCCCGGCCTTGGATGTCGACTCGCATGCTCGATCCCTCCTTGTCGGTCAATACACTGTGGCAGCGAGTGTAGAGACGCTGTGACTTCGCGTAAAGTCGATTTATAAAGAACGATTAGTCGAATAAACCGAACGATCGCCGCGATGAACTTCAAGCACTTGCACTACTTCTGGCGAGTCGCCAAGTCAGGCGGCGTCGCGCGCGCGGACGAACAGTTGCACGTGACGCCGCAGACGATCAGCGGACAGATCGGGCTGCTGGAGGATGACCTGGGAACGCCTTTGTTCGCCAAGCGCGGCCGCAACCTGGAGCTGACGGAAGCGGGGCGGCTCGCCCTCGGCTACGCACAGGACATCTTCGCTCTCGGGTCCGAACTGGAGGAGTCTTTGCGGAACTACCCGGCGGGCGGCCGTCCGGCCGAGTTCCGGGTCGGCGTGGCCGACGCCGTTTCGAAGACGATCGCGTATCGCCTGATCGAACCCGCAACCCGTCTGGCCACGTCCGTGCGCATCGTATGCCGGGAATCGAAGCTCGACAGCCTTCTCGCGGAACTTGCCGCCCATCGGCTGGACCTCGTCATCGCCGGCGCCCCGATCCCGCCCTCTGTGAGCGTGCGCGCTTACAACCACCGGCTCGGGGAATCCGGGGTGAGTTTTTTCGCATCCGCCGGGCTCCGCAAGAGCCTGAAGGGCAAGTTTCCCGCCTGCCTGGACGGCGCTCCGATGCTGGTTCCCGGCGTGGACGCGGCAGTGAGATCGCGCCTGGATCGGTGGTGCGAGGCGAATAAACTCCGGCCCCGGGTGGTCGGCGAGTTCGACGACAGCGCGCTCATGAAGGCTTTCGGGCAACGCGGCGCGGGGGTATGCATCGGACCGACCGTTCTCGAATCCGAAATCGAAACGCAGTACGGGGTGAAAACGCTGGGCCGGACGCAGGAGATCGTCGAGGAGTTCTTCGCGATCTCGGTCGAGCGGCGCGTAACGCATCCCTGCGTCGTCGCCATCACCGAGGCGGCGAGAGAAAGGTTGTTCGCTGCGGGCGATGCGCCGGTCTGGAACACCTTGGGCGCAAGGCGCGCTAGAATTCGGCCTCGCGAATCGGTTCCGCTTTCCTACGGCATAGAGAGGTCGAATGG
>CAMDRF010000027.1 GCA_945906765.1 Nitrosovibrio sp. Nv4
AGCGCGTCTGGAACGGCATGCTGACCATCCTGATCGACCCGAAGCGCATGGGCACCGGCGACAGCTTTGCCACCGAGACCACCGAGTTCCTCAACTTCCTGCGCAAGTCGCCCGTCGCACCCGGCTTCGACAAAGTCCGCATCGCCGGCGAGCCGGAAAGGGAAACCCGCGCAAAGAGGGAGCGCGACGGCATTTCCGTGGATGACAACACCTGGAACGAAATCGCCGCCGCGGGCGCGAAGCTGAAAGTGCAGCGGTCAACGCTGGAGAAACTGGTTCAGGAGGACTAAATCATGCGGACGTTACTGCTCGCTTCGATTGCCGCTTTGTCCCTTTCCGGGTGCGGCTACAACGACTTCCAGCGCCTGGACGAGGGCGTCAAGGCCGCGTGGTCCGAGGTCCTCAACAACTACCAGCGGCGCGCGGACCTGATTCCGAACCTGGTCGCCACGGTGCAGGGGGCGGCGGACTTCGAGAAGAGCACGCTGGTGGAGATCACCAATGCGCGCGCCTCCGTCAGTGCGATCAAGGCGACGCCGGAACTGATCAACGATCCGGATGCGTTCGCGAAATTCCAGGCGGCGCAATCGCAGATGAGCGGGGCGCTGTCGCGCTTGCTCGCGGTGGCGGAAAACTATCCGCAGCTTACCGCGACGAAGGAGTTCGGCGAATTGCGCGCGGAACTCGCGGGCGCGGAGAATCGGATCACGGTGGCGCGCGGGCGCTACATCAAGGCGGTGGAGGGCTACAACATCCTGACGCGCGAGTTTCCGAGCAACCTCACGGCGATGCTGTTCGGCTACAAGACCAAGGCCAACTTCACGGTCGAAAACGAGAAGGCGATCGCCGTGCCGCCGAAGGTCGATTTCAGCAAGCCGGCGGCGAAGTAGCCGAAGCAATTCGATGCGCCGTTTGCTGCTCGCCGGGTGGCTCGCACTGGCGGGTATCCTCGCCTGGCTGCCGGCACACGCGGACGTGCCGGTGCCGCCGGTCCAGGGACGAATCACCGACCTTACCGGGACGCTGAGCGCCCAGCAAAAGAGCGAGCTCGAATCGCGCATCGCCGCCTACGAATCTCGGCGCGGCAGCCAGATCGCGGTGCTGATGCTCCCCACGACGAAGCCGGAGGAGATCGAGCAGTACTCGATCCGGGTGGCGGAAGCCTGGAAGATCGGCCGCAAGGGCGCGGATGACGGGCTGATTCTGATCGTCGCCAAGGACGACCGGCGCCTGCGCATCGAGGTGGGCTACGGGCTCGAAGGCGCGATTCCCGATTCGGTGGCGAAGCGCGTGATTGACGAGAAAATCTCGCCGCGCTTTCGCGACGGCGACTTCTACGGCGGCGTGCGCGACGGCGTGGACCAGCTGATCAAGCTGGCCGAGGGCGAGAAGCTGCCGCCGCCGCAGGCCGCGGCAGCGGGAAGGCAGTCCGCGCCGGACAACGTGATCGATCTGATCATTCCCGGTCTTGCGCTCGTCTTCATCGCGGGCACGTTTCTCAAGGCAATGCTCGGCCGGTTCCCCGGATCACTCGCCGCCGGCGCCGGTGTCGGACTGATCGCCTGGCTGATGTTCGGCATCCTGTTTGGCGCGCTGGCGCTGGTTATTGGCTTCCTGCTGGCCTTCGCCAATATCAGCACGGGCCGTGGCGGCGGCTGGTCGAGCGGTAGCGGCGGGTCCTGGGGCGGCGGCTCCTCCGGCGGATCGAGCTGGGGCGGCGGCGGTGGCGGCGGCTTCGGCGGCGGCGGCTCTTCGGGGCGCTGGTAGGGGAACGCAATGCGCTGGATTCGCCACCTCTTCCTCGACCATTTCACGCTCCTGCGCGCGTTCCCGCCCGCGACTCTGGCCGCGATCGAGCGCGCGGTTGCCGGGCAGGAGAAGCGGCACCGCGGTGAATTGCGCGTCGCGATCGAGGGCGGCCTGCCGATTCAGGCGCTCGTCGCCGGCCGCACGGCGCGCGAGCGCGCGCTCGAACACTTCACGCTCCTGCGCGTCTGGGATACCGAGGACAACGCCGGCGTGCTGATCTACCTGCTGCTCGCCGACCGGCGCGTGGAGATCGTCGCCGACCGCGGCATCCACGCGCGCGTGGGCGCAACCGCATGGGAGACGATTTGCGGCGCGATGCAGCAGGAATTCGCGGCGGGACGCTTTGAGGCGGGGATGCTTGCGGGCCTGTCGTCGGTGAGCGATCTGCTGGCGCAGCACTTTCCGGCAAAGGCAGGGAACAATCCGAACGAACTGCCGGACGCGCCGGTGGTGGTCTAGCCGACAATCCTCAGTGGATTTCCGGCTCCGCGGTCGGCGCGGTGCCCTCGAGGAAGTCGAAATCGCAACCTTCGTTGGCCTGCTTCACGTGGCGCGAGAAGATGGCGCCGTAGCTGCGCTCGTATTTGAGCGGCGGGCGTTTCCAGGCGGCCTTGCGTTTCGCCATCTCGGCTTCTGAAATCTTCAGGTTGATGGCTTTGTTCTCGACGTCCAGCTCGATCATGTCGCCGTTCTGCACGAAGGCGAGCGGGCCGCCGACGTAGGCTTCCGGCGCGACGTGCAGGATGCAGGTGCCGTAGCTGGTGCCGCTCATGCGGCCATCCGAGATCCGCACCATGTCCTTGACGCCCTGCTTGATGAGTTTTTTCGGCATTGGCAGCATGCCCCATTCGGGAAAGCCCGGGCCGCCGAGCGGGCCCGACATCTTCAGCACCAGCACGGAGCTCGCGTCGACATCCAGGTCGTCGCGGTCGATGCGCGCGGCCATGTCGTTGTAGTCCTCGAATACCACCGCGCGGCCGGTGTGTTGCATCAGCTTCGGGTCGGCGGCGCTCGTCTTCAGTACCGCGCTGTCGGGGGCAAGCGAGCCGCGCAGCATGACGATACCGCCCGATTTCTTCAGCGGCTTGTCGCGCGGTAGGATGACGTCGGCATTCCAGACTTTCGCGCCCTCGATGTTCTCGCCGAGAGTACGACCGTTTACCGTTTTCGCATTTAAATCCAACAAGTCTTTTAAAGAAAACAAAAGAGCCCTGAGTCCGCCCGCGTAGAAGAAATTTTCCATCAGGTACTTGTCGCCCGAGGGGCGCACGTTGGCGATCACCGGCACCTTGGCCGAGATCTCGTTGTAGCGCTCAAGGGGAAAGGCAAGGCCGGCGCGCCCGGCCATCGCCACCAGGTGCACGACGGCGTTGGTCGAGCCGCCCATCGCCATCAGCGTGGTGATGGCGTTGTCGAACGAACCCCTGGAGAGGAAATCGCGCGGCTTGAGGTCTTCCCACACCATGTCGACGATGCGTTTGCCGGTCAGCGTGGCCATGCGCGCGTGGTTCGAATCGGGCGCGGGGATCGACGAGTAGCCGGGCAGGGTGAAGCCAAGCGCTTCGGCGAGCGACATCATGGTCGCCGCGGTGCCCATCGTCATGCAGGTGCCGGGCGAGCGCGCTATGGTGTCCTCGATGTCCTGCCAATCGCGCTCGGTGATGCGGCCGGCGCGCAGTTCGTCCCAGTACTTCCAGGTATCCGAGCCCGAGCCGAGCGTCTGGTCGCGCCAGTGGCTGTTCAGCAGCGGGCCGGCCGGCAGGTAGATCGCCGGCAGATTCATGCTGGTCGCGCCCATGATCAGCGCCGGCGTGGTCTTGTCGCAGCCGCCCATGAGAACGCAGCCGTCCACCGGGTAGGAGCGCAGCAGTTCCTCGGTCTCCATGGCGAGGAAGTTGCGGTACATCATGGTGGTCGGTTTCTGCATGGTTTCGGCCAGCGCCATCGCCGGCATCTCCAGCGGGAAGCCGCCCGCCTGCCATACGCCGCGCTTCACTTCCTCGGCGCGCTGGCGGAAGTGCGTGTGGCAGTGGTTGATGTCCGACCAGGTGTTGATGATCGCGATCACGGGCTTGCCCGCGTAGTCCGTGCGGTCGTAGCCCATCTGCGCGGTGCGCGAGCGGTGGCCGAAGGAGCGCAGGTCCTTGACGCCGAACCAGCGGTGCGAGCGCAGTTCTTCAGGTTTCTTTCTTTTCACGTCTTCTCCCGGTAGGAAGCGGAGATTGTAAACTCGCCGAATGGCATTCGGCGGCGAGTTCATTTTCCGGTACCGGAGCTGGCGGCGGATCCTGCGCTTCGCGGGCCATGCGACGGTCGCCGTGCTTTCGCCTTCCACCTACAGTCCGGCCACGCGCGCGGTCGCCGTGCGCCAGATTTACTTCACCGCCTGGCAGATCTTGCTCAGATACACGCTGTTCGCCGCGCTGTTCAGCCTGGTCCTGATCCAGATCGTTGCCGCGACCGCGCGCCAGTACGGCCTTTCGCAGCACGCGCTCGAACTGACCCTGCGCGTGCTGGTGCTCGAGCTGATTCCCCTGCTGACGGCGCTGTTCGTCGCTTTGCGATCAGGCGCCGCGATCGGGGCGGAGGTCGCCCTGATGAGGGTCGGCGGTCAGATCGAGGACCTGGCGGAGGCTGGCGAGAGCCCGCTGCACGGCGAGTTCGTTCCCAGGATCGCCGCGGCTGCGGTCTCGGTCTTCTCGCTCACGACCCTGAGCTGCGCGCTCGCGCTGCTGCTCGCCTATGCGGTGTTCTACGGCTTCTCGCCCTGGGGCTTCAACGAGTTCAGCCGGATCGTGGGCAAGGTGTTCGACGCGCCCGTGCTGGCCGGGTTCCTGCTCAAGTGCCTGCTGTTCGGGCTGGCGGTGGCGCTGATCCCGATCGCCACCGGCCTGGAAGCCGAGCGCGGCAAACCCAAGTCAGTGCCGTTCGCGGTGCTCGCCGGGCTGGTGAAGCTGTTTTTCGTGATCAGCCTGATCGAGGTGCTGTCTTTGGTGGTGAAATACGTCTGAGCATGGAACCCGAACCCGGCTTCACGCTGCTGCCCAAGAGCCTCGGCGTCAAGGTCGGCATGCTGATCGCGTTCACCATCACGATCGCGGCCGCGTTCGTGCTCTACGTGCTGTTCGCGCGGGGCGTGTTCGAGGCGACGCAGCGCCTGACGCTGCTGGCCGACAATGCGGAGGGCGTAAGCCTCGGCATGGACCTCACCTTCTCCGGCTTCCCGATCGGCCGCGTGCGGCGTATCGCGCTGCGCGAAGACGGCAAGGTGCGCATCGACATCGACGTGCCGAACAAGGAGGCGCACTGGCTGCGCGCGACCAGCGTGTTCACGCTGGAGCTGCCGCTGGTGGGCGGCGCGAAAATCCGTGCCTATACCGCGAACCTCAAGGACACGCCGCTGGCCGACGGCGCCGAGCGCCCGGTGCTGCGCGGCGACACCGCGGAGGAGATCCCGCGCATGGTGGCTTCGCTGCGCGCGGTGCTGGAGAACGTGGACCAGATCACTGGCTCGGGGTCAAGCCTGCAGGAAAGCCTGAAGAGCGCGCGTACCGTCACCGAGCGCATGGCGGGCAAGTACGGCGTGCTGGGCGGTATGCTCGGCGGCGAGGACAACGCGCGCAAGGTGATCGCGTCGATTGATCGCGCGAATGCGCTGCTGGCGTCGCTCAACGGCGTCGCGCTGAAGATGGATACGGTGCTGTCGAAGGCCGACCAGCGCGTGCTGGGGCCGGGCGGCGTGGTCGACGAAACGCAGAAGGCGGTGGCGCAGGCGCAAGCGATCCTCGGCGAGGTGCGCGAGCGCTTGAAGACGGTCGATGAGATCCTCGCGAACGCGCAGGCGGCGAGCGCCAGCGCGCGCAGCGCGACGGCCAATGTGGCCGCGGCCACCACCGACCTCGCCGCGTTGCGTGCCGAAGTCGAGGCGAGCCTGCGCAAGATCGCCTCCCTGATCGACGAGATCAACCGCAAATGGCCGTTCGAGCGCGGCACAAAGATCAAGCTGCCATGAGGGTTTTGCTGCCGCTTGCGGTAGTTTTTCTCTCGGGGTGCGCGGGCGGCTCGCCGCCGCCCGATTGGCGGTTGAATTCAATCGCGGCCCTGAACTCGTTCCAACAGAATTACCTGCGCGGTGATACGCGCGCCGCGGACGTCGAGTTCGAGAGAGCAAAGTCGGAATTGAGAAGCACGGGCGATCCCGCGCTTGTCGCGCGCGCGGAGTTGGTGCGCTGCGCCGCGCGCGCCGCGAGCCTCGAGTTCGACGGCTGTCCGGAATTCGAGAAGCTACGCGCGGATGCGGGCGCCGAGGAACTTGCCTATTACGAATTTCTTTCGGGTCGTGCGGAACGGGCGCCATCGGAAGAGCCGCTGTCGCGCATGGTTTCCGCCGGCGTGAATTTCAAGTCGGGGAAAATAACCCCTGAAAGCATTTCAGCCGCGCTCGACATCGCCTCGGCGCAAGGCTGGCGCAGGCCGCTGCTGGCCTGGCTGGGGGTGCAGGAGAAGCGCGCCGAGGCCGCGGGCGACCGCGCGGCGCTGGAGCGCATCCGGCGGCGGCTCGCTCTCGTTCTTGGGCCGGGAGTTGCCGAGGAGCGCGTGCAGACTCTTGGCAAGTGAACCTGGTCCCGGCTCGCGAGCCGACTGGCCCCGCGCAGGACTCCGTCGTTGATCGATGTATAGTAAATCGATTGTGATATAACTATTCCTCAGCAATCACACAATCGGGGAATGGCCATGGTCGCCGCACCGCTCAATCACCGGACCTTGGCCGAGTTGGCCGCGGCCGGCGTCGTCCGCGCAGCCCGCGTCATGAGCCAGGGGGGCGCATGGGGAGTGATGGTCGAGTACGGTGCGATGCAACGTCCGCTCGCCGCGCAGCGCGGCAAGGCACGCTTGTTCCGCCGACTGGAAACCGTCGTCGCTTACCTCAAGGGCATTGGCATCGACCGCTTCGACGTCGATACCGCCAACTACGATCCGGCCCGCACCGGGCGGGCGCGGCCCGACCGCGCGGCGGCGCTGAAGCAAGCTCACCGGGCCGCCGCCTACGACAAGTGGTTTCGAGCCAAAGTCCAGGAATCCCTCGATGATCCGCGAGCGAGCATTCCGCACGACAAGGTGTCGGCGCGCTGGTCGAGGAAACGGGCGCAACTCGCGAGGAAGGCCGGGGGCCCGCGAGGAGCAAGGGATTGAGGGTTTGCTGGCGGCCTCTGGCCGAGGCGGACCGCGCCGCGATTCTTGACTATATCGCTCGAGACAATCCGGGCGCGGCCATTGCACTGGGCGACGCGATCGACCGGCGGGTGACGGAGTTGCCGCGGCACCCCAGGCTCTACCGGGGCGGGAGGGTGCGGGGCACGCGCGAGATGGTGGTGCATCCGAACTACCTCGTCGTCTATCGGATAAGGCGCGGCTGGATAGAGATTCTGCGCGTGCTGCACAGCATGCGGCAGTGGCCACCGGGGCGTTAGCTGGTTTTTCTGTATTGACCTAATGTCCCACTGTGCATGAGGTGTCCGGGCAGCGGCCGCCCGATGATGCGTTCCGCAAGACGTGCTGCTTCAACGAGCCGGTCGAGATCGATGCCCGTCTCGATGCCCAACTCTACACCGCGGCGCGGTACTTCAGCGGCACACCGTTCAGCCGTTGCAACTCGTCGAAAGAAATGTCGGCGAGGATTTCCACCAGGTGCAATCCATCCGCTTTGACGTCGATCACCGCGAGGTCGGTGTAGACGCGGTTGACGCAGCGCGCGCCGGTGAGCGGATAGCTGCAACGCTCCACGAGTTTGCTTTTCCCATCCTTGGTGAGGTGTTCCATCATCACCAGCACCTGCCTGGCGCCGACCGCGAGGTCCATCGCGCCGCCGACCGCGGGGATCGCGTCCGGCGTGCCGGTATGCCAGTTCGCGAGGTCGCCCGCGGATGAAACCTGGAAGGCGCCCAGCACGCAGAAATCCAGATGGCGGCCGCGGATCATCGCAAACGAGTCCGCGTGATGAAAATACGAGCCGCCCGCGAGCAGCGTCACCGGCTCCTTGCCGGCGTTGATCAGGTCTTCGTCTTCTTCGCCCATCGGCGGACGCGGGCCGATGCCCAAGACGCCGTTCTCGCTGTGCAGGATGATCTCGCGGCCCTTGGGCAGGTAGTCGGCGACCAGGGTCGGCAGCCCGATGCCGAGGTTCACGTAGGCGCCCTCGGGAATGTCCTGCGCGACGCGCGCCGCCATCTGCTTGCGGTCGAGCTTTTTCATCAAGGTAATTTTATAACCCGCTTGACGAATATTCCCGGCGTAACCACGGTCTCGGGATCGAGTTCGCCGAGCTCGACGGTTTCGCGCACCTGCACCACGGTGCATTTCGCCGCCGCGGCCATGACGGGCGCGAAGTTGCGCGCGGTCTTGCGGTAGGTGAGGTTGCCCCAGCGGTCGGCGCGGTCCGCTTTGATCAGCGCGTAGTCGGCGTAGATCGGATATTCGAGTACGTGGCCGCGGCCGGCGATTTCGCGCGTCTCCTTGCCTTCGGCCAGCTGCGTGCCGAAGGCGGTCGGGGTGAAGAACGCGCCGACGCCGGCGCCCGCGGCGCGGATGCGCTCGGCGAGCGTGCCCTGCGGCACCAGCTCCAGCTCGAGCTTTCCCGAGCGGTACAGCCTGTCGAAATGCCAGGAATCGGTCTGCCGCGGAAACGAACAGATGATCTTGCGCACCCGCCCCGCGCCGATCAGCGCGGCGAGTCCCGCGTCGGCATTGCCCGCGTTGTTATTTACGACGGTGAGGTTCGTCGCGCCCTGCGCGATCAGGCAGTCGATCAGTTCGGCCGGCATCCCGGCATTGCCAAAACCGCCAATCATCACCGTGGCGCTGTCGGGCACGTCAGCCAGCGCGGCTTCGGGCGTGGGGAAGAATTTGTTGATCATGGGCCTCGAATTATCGCCCAAAGGCTTTTTTCGCCTTTTTACGTGAGCGATCACTAATTTATGAGAAGTAACATTTAATATATTTTCTATGTATCTGATAAACATAAAGAATTAAAATTCAGAAACTGTCTTCAATAGTTCAGCTAAGTGGTTGTCTCGGCTGAAGAAATCCAGTTGTCCAGCTTGACCCGCCTCCGTCTTTCAGATTAAAGTGGGAAAACGTAGAAAAAAGTGGCTTAAAAATGCCGCATCGTCGGGTTTGACCGGTTCAAGTGGAGGAGACAAAAAGAGATGAGCGGTACGTTTCACGGCGCAACGGTCCTCACGCTGGACGCCAAGGGCCGGCTCGCCATCCCCACGCGGCACCGCGACGCGCTGGTCGCCATGAGCAGAACGCTCGTGCTAAGCGCGCATCCGGACGGTTGCGCGCTCATCTACCCGGAAACCGCCTGGGAGCGCGTGCGCGCGCAGGTGGAGAAATTTCCCAGCTTCCATGCGCAGGCCAGCTGGTGGAAGCGCCTGCTGCTTGGCTTCGAGGAACACACCACGCCGGACGCCTCGGGCCGCGTGCTGTTGTCGAGCGGCCTCAGGCTGCACGCCAAGCTCGAGCGCGAGGTCATGCTGGTCGGCCAGGGACACTATTTCGAACTCTGGGATTCGGGTGTCTGGAGCGCGAAGCTTGCCGCCGCGCTGGCCGTTTCCGGCGCTCCGCCTCCGGGCATGGAGGGCTTCTCGCTGTGACGGCGGGTGCGGACGATGAGCACACCATCGCCCGGGAAACCCACCGCGCTTCGCGCGGTCCTTGCCACGCATCGCCCAGTCCTTCTCGAAGAGGCCGTTGCCGCCCTCGCCATTCGCGCCGACGGCGTCTATGTGGATGCCACTTTCGGCCGCGGCGGCCACAGCCGCGCGATTCTCGAGCGTCTTGGACCTGCGGGCCGGCTGATCGCGCTGGACCGCGATCCGCAGGCGGTTGCCGCCGCGCGCGAGATCACGGATTTGCGCTTCAGCATCGTGCACGCGCCCTTCAGCGAACTTGCGCAGGTGCTCGATCGGCAGGGGATCGAGCAGGTGCAGGGCGTGCTCGCGGACCTCGGCGTTTCGTCGCCACAACTCGAAGATCCAGCGCGCGGCTTCTCGTTCCGCGCCGACGGTCCGCTCGACATGCGCATGGATCCGACCCGCGGCGTTTCGGCCACGGACTGGCTGGCCACGGCAACAGAACAACAAATCCGGGAGGCAATCGGCGGCTATGGTGAAGAACGGTTTGCTAAACAGGTTGCAAAGGCGATTGTTGCTGCTAGGACACGCGAGCCGCTCCTCCGCACCGAGCAACTTGCCGCTGTCGTGGCTGCGGCGGTCCGCACACGGGAAGCCGGCCAGAATCCGGCGACGCGCACCTTTCAGGCTCTACGGATTCTCGTCAATCGGGAGCTTGAGGAAATCGCGATGATGCTGCCGCAGGCCAGCGCGCGGCTCGCCGCGGGCGGACGGCTCGCGGTGATCGCGTTCCATTCGCTGGAGGACCGGCTGGTCAAGCGCTTCCTGCGCGCCTGCTCGTCCGACAGCCTGCCCGCGGATTTGCCGATTCGTGCCCGGGATTTGCCACAACCGCCGCTCAGAATCGTGGGCAAGGCAACACGGGCTTCGTATGCCGAAATCGCGGCCAACCCGCGCGCGCGCAGCGCGACCCTGCGCGTTGCCGAACGCAGCAGCGCAGCACTTGATCCAGCCGTATTGCATCGCGCATTTTCCGAACACGGGCCCGACGCGTGGCGAAGCTGAACCTCCTCCTCCTCCTGGTTCTCATCGTCTGCGCGCTCGGGCTCGTCACCTCCAGGCACGAATCGCGCAAGCTCTTCACCCAGCTTGAACGCGAGCAGGAGAGAGCGCGCGCGCTGGACGTCGAGTTCGGCCAGCTGCAACTGGAGTCGAGCACCTGGGGCCTGCATTCGCGCGTCGAGAAGATCGCGGCGGGAACGCTGGGCATGCGTGCGCCCGACCCGCGCCGCGTGCGCATGGTCCAGGTCAGGGGCGAACCCAGGCCGTGATCGCCGCCAGCGTCCCGATGATGGTCCGCTTGCCGGTGTGGCGCGCGCGCGTGGCAGTTGCGCTGCTCCTCGCCGCATTCCTCGTGCTGGCCGGGCGCTCGGTCTACCTGCAGTCGATGCATACCGACTTCCTGCAGGGCAAGGGCGAGGCGCGCTATTCGCGCGTGCTGGAAGTGCCGGCCACGCGCGGCCGGATCGTCGACCGCAACGGCGATGCGCTGGCCATCTCGACGCCGGTGAAATCGGTGTGGGCGATCCCGGACGACGTGAGCGCGACTCCGGCGCAGCTGCAGAGCCTGGCGTCGCTGCTGTCGCTGGACCCGCGCGAACTCGGCCGCAAGCTCTCGGAAGCAGAGCGCGAATTCGTCTATCTCAAGCGCCAGATCCCGCCCGAGGCGGCGGCGCGCGTCGCCGAGCTGGCGATCCCGGGCATCCACCAGCAAAGCGAGTACCGCCGCTATTACCCCGGCGGGGAGACGATGGCGCACGTGATCGGCTTTACCGGCGTGGACGATGTCGGCCAGGAGGGCATCGAGCTCGCGCAGCAGGCGGTGCTCGCCGGCACCGCGGGCAGCCGCCGCGTGATCAAGGACCGTCTCGGCCGCATCGTCGAGGACGTCGAGTCGATCCGCGCCGCGCAGGACGGGCGGGACCTTTCGCTGTCCATCGACAGCAAGATCCAGAACCTCGCGTTCGGCGCGCTCAAGGCGGCGGTCGAGACGCATAAGGCGAAAGCGGGTGCGATCGTGGTGCTCGATGTGCGCACCGGCGAGGTCCTCGCGCTCGCCAACATGCCCACCTACAACCCCAACAACCGCGCCCGTCTGACCGGCGCGCAGTTGCGCAACCGCGTCATGATCGACACCTTCGAGCCGGGCTCGACCTTGAAGCCCTTCACCGTCGGCCTGGCGATCGAGACCGGCAGGATCACGCCGCAGACCCTGATCCAGACTTCGCCCGGCGCGCTCACCATCGGCGGCTACACGATCCACGACGCGCATACGGATGGCAAGGCGGGCGGCGCGATGAGCGTGGCGCAGGTGATCCAGAAGTCCTCCAATGTCGGCGCGGCGAAGATCGCGCTGTCGATGCCGCGCGAAGAGATGCACGACATGTTCAAGCGCGTCGGCTTCGGCGCCGCGCCGCGGCTGGGATTTCCGGGCGAGGCGATCGGCCGGGTGCGCGAGGCGAAGACCTGGCGTCCCGTGGAGCAGGCGACCATGGCTTACGGCCACGGCATCTCCGTCAGCCTGATCCAGCTCGCGCGCGCCTATACCGTGTTCGCGCGCGACGGCGAACTCGCGCCGTTGTCGCTGCTGAAGACCGGCGTCGCGGCCGAAGGCCGGCGCGTGTTCTCGCCGGAAGTGGCACGCGCGCTACGCGACATGCTTGAAGCTGCCGTGCAGCCCGGCGGCACCGCGCCGCGTGCGCGTGTCGTCGGCTGGCGCGTCGGCGGCAAGACCGGCACCGCGCACAAGCAGGAGAACGGCGGCTACGCGGCGCACAAGTACGTTTCCTCGTTCGTCGGCTTCGCGCCGGTATCGGCCCCGCGCCTGGTGATCGCGGTGATGCTCGACGAGCCTTCCGCGGGCCAGTACTACGGCGGCCAGGTGGCGGCGCCGGTGTTCTCCCAGGTGATGCAGGGCGCGCTGCGCCTGCTCGGCGCGCCTTACGACGCGCCGCTCTCGCCGATCGAAATGCCGGGCGAGGCAGATGAGGCAAAGGAGAACACGTAATTGAAAATATCTTTGCGCTGCTTGCGCGCCAGGGGGCCGTGATCGAACGACTTACCTCCGACAGCCGGCGCGTGGCGCCGGGCGCTGCGTTCTTCGCCTGGCCGGGCGGGAGCGGCGACGGCCGGCGCCATATCGCGCAGGCGATCGAGCGCGGTTGCGCGGCGGTCGTCTGGGAAAGCGAGCGCTTTGCCTGGGACACCCGCTGGAAAACACCGAATGCCGGCCTAAAGGACCTCAGGTCGCAGGCGGGATTTCTCGCGTACGAATTCTATGGCCGGCCCTCCGATGCGATGTGGGTCTGCGGCGTCACCGGTACGAACGGCAAGACCTCCTGCTCGCAATGGCTCGCCCATGTCCTGTCTTTGAAGGAAATCAGGACCGGCGTGATTGGAACACTGGGAAGCGGTTTCCCGGGTTCTCTTGCCGAGATTTCGAACACCACGCCTGACGCGCTCGAGCTGCATCGCCTGCTCGCGGAATTCAAGTCCGCCGGCGCGGGTGCGGTGGCGATGGAAGTGTCCTCGCACGGCCTCGACCAGGGGCGCGTGAACGGCGTTGCTTTCGACTGCGCGCTGTTCACCAATCTCACGCACGACCATCTCGACTATCACGGCACGCTGACGGCGTATGCGGAGGCGAAGGCGCGCCTGTTCGATGCGCCGGGCCTCGGCGCGGCGGTACTCAATCTTGATGACCCGTTTGGCGCGCAGCTCGCGAAGCGCCTCGAAGCGCGCGGCGTGCGGACGATCGGCTATTCGCTGTCAGGTGTTTCGGCTTCTGAATTTATTTCAGTGTCGAAGCTTGAAGGTCAAAAGGCGGAAATCAATTCATGCTGGGGAAGCGCTGAAGTGACGATCCCTCAGCTCGGGCAATACAACGTCGCCAACGCGCTCGGCGTGCTGGGCTGCCTCGTGGCGAAAGGAATTGCGTTCGAAGAGGGCGTCAGGCTTCTCGAAGCACTGCCGCAGGTCGCCGGGCGCATGCAGCAGATCGGCGATCGCCCGCTGGTGGTGATCGACTACGCACACACGCCCGATGCGCTGGACAAGGTGCTTTCGGCGCTCAAGCCGGTGGCGCAGGCGCGCGGCGGGCGGCTGATCGCGGTGTTCGGCGCCGGCGGCGGGCGCGACAAGGGTAAGCGGCCCGTCATGGGCAGCGTGGCCGCGGCGCGCGCCGACCGCGTCGTGCTCACCTCCGACAATCCGCGTGGCGAGGATCCGCTGGCGATCATCGAGGCGATCCGCGACGGCGTGCCGGGAAAATGCGCCGGCGACTGCGTCGTAGAGATCGATCGCGCCAAAGCCATCGACGCTGCGATCGCATCGGCGGATGCCGCAGATGTCGTGCTGATCGCCGGCAAGGGGCATGAAGGTTTCCAGGAAATCGCCGGCCGGCGGCTGCCATTCTCGGACGCAGCAGTAGCCGGCGCGGCGCTCGGCCGCCGGGGGAGTCGATGATGAGCCTCGCCGAAGCTGCCGGCGCCATCGGCGCACGCCTCGTGAACGACAGCACCGGGCCGTGCGCCGAGCTGCGCTTGCGGGGTGTTTCCACCGACACGCGTTCGGTTGGCAAGGGCCAGCTGTTCGTCGCCATCCGCGGCGAGCATTTCGATGGTCATGATTTCCTCGCCATGGCGAAGGAGCGCGGTGCAGTCGCGGCGCTGGTCGACGAACGCCACGTCGCAGCAGCGCCGCCCCTGCCGTTGCTGGTGGCCGACGACACGCGGCGCGCACTCGGGCGCCTGGGCAGGAGCTGGCGCCAGCGTTTCGCGCCCGTGATGATCGCGATCACCGGTTCGAACGGCAAGACCACCACCAAGGAAATGCTCGCTTCGATCCTGCGCCGCCATGCCGGTGAGGATGGGGCGCTCGCCACGCGCGGCAACCTGAACACCGACATCGGCGTGCCGATGACGCTTCTCGGCATGCGCGCCAGTCATCGCTATTGCGCGATCGAGCTTGGCATGAATCATCCGGGCGAAATCGCGCTGCTCGCGCAGATCGCGCGGCCCACGGTGGCCCTGGTCAACAACGCACAGCGCGAGCACCTGGAATTCATGCGATCGATCGAGGCAGTGGCGGCCGAGAACGCGAGCGTGTTCGACGCGCTGCCCGAGGACGGCATCGCGGTGCTGAACGCGGAGGATGCGATGGCCGGCGTGTTCAGGGAGAAAGCCGGCAGGCGCAAGCGCATCGAGTTCGGCATCGACGCGGGCGAGGTCGTCGCACGTTACTCCCTGCGGCCGCTGGAGAGCGACATTGTCGTCCGCATGCCCTCGGGCGAAGCGCGGGCGACCCTGGCGATTCCCGGACTGCACAACGTGCGCAATGCGCTCGCGGCGGCGGCTTGCGCACATGCCGCCGGCATTGCAGCAGAAGTCATCGGCGAAGGGCTCGCCGCGTTCCGGCCATACGCCGGACGGCTGCAGGTGAAGAAGACCGCCGCCGGCGCGACCCTGATCGACGACAGCTACAACGCCAATCCCGATTCGGTGCGCGCCGCCATCGATGTGCTCGCGTCCTGCCCGGGCCCGACAGCACTGGTGCTGGGCGACATGGGCGAGGTGGGCGAGCAGGGGCCGGAGTTCCACGCCGAAGTGGGCAGGTACGCGAAGCAGAAGGGGGTCAACGCGCTGCTGGCGTTTGGCGCCTCGTCCAAAGAAAGCGTTGTCGCCTTCGGCGAAGGCGCCAGGCACTTCGATGACTGGAACGATATTCCTCCCAGCCTGAAGAACACGAAGACCGTGCTGGTCAAGGGTTCGCGTTTCATGCGCATGGAGCGCGTCGTGTCCGCTCTGACGGGCGAGAAGGCGGTGACGCACTAATGCTTCTCGAACTCGCCCAGTGGCTGGCGAAAGACGTGCGCCTGTTCAACGTCTTCAGTTACCTGACGCTGCGCGCGGTGCTGGCTTGCCTCACGGCGCTGGCGATCTCGCTGATCCTCGGGCCCTACGTGATCCGCAAGCTCACCGCCTACAAAATCGGCCAGGCCGTGCGCGATGACGGCCCCAAGTCGCACCTCACCAAGGCGGGCACGCCCACCATGGGCGGCGCGCTGATCCTGCTGTCCATCGCCATCACCACGCTGTTGTGGGGCGATCTGGGCAACCGTTTCATCTGGGTGGTGCTGCTGGTGACGCTCGCTTTCGGCGCCATCGGCTGGATCGACGACTACCGCAAGGTCGTGCACCGCGATCCCAAGGGACTGTCGGCGAAGGTGAAGTTCTTCTGGCAGTCGATGTTCGGACTGGCCGCGGCCTGCTATCTCGGCTGGCTCGCGCAGAGCACCCCGGCACTGAACACCCTGATCGTGCCGTTTTTCAAGTTCATCGCCTATCCGCTGGGCGCGGTGGGTTTCATCGTGCTCACCTACTTCGTCATCGTCGGCACCTCCAACGCGGTGAACCTGACCGACGGCCTGGACGGCCTTGCGATCATGCCCACCGTCATGGTGGGCGGCGCGCTCGGCATCTTCGCCTACGTCGCCGGCCACGCGGTGTTCTCCAAGTACCTCGGCGTGCCGTACGTCGCGGGCGCGGGCGAGTTGGCGGTGTTCTGCGGCGCGCTGGTCGGCGCCGGCCTGGGTTTCCTCTGGTTCAACGCCTATCCGGCGGAAGTGTTCATGGGCGACGTCGGCGCCCTGGCGCTGGGCGCCGCGCTCGGCACCATCGCCGTGATCGTGCGCCAGGAAATCGTGCTCTTCATCATGGGCGGCGTGTTCGTCGCAGAGACGCTGTCGGTGATGATCCAGGTGATCTATTTCAAGGCCAGCGGCGGCAAACGGATCTTCCGCATGGCGCCGCTGCACCACCACTACGAGCTGGAAGGCTGGAAGGAATCCCAGGTGGTGGTGCGCTTCTGGATCATCACCATGATGCTGGTGCTGTTCGGCCTCTCGACGCTGAAGCTGCGGTGACCATGAACATGCGCCCGCCGTTATTCAGCACTCTCGCCGGGCCGCAGCCGATCGCGCTCGCCGGCAAGCGCGTGCTGGTGCTCGGCCTGGGGGACACGGGACTTTCCGTGATCAATTGGGTGAAAAGTGAAGGCGGGGCGGTGAGGGCCGCTGATACGCGCGCTGTGCCGCCTGGAAGGAAAGCGTTTTCAGGTGAACTGCATCCAGGGAAATTTAAGGCCTCGCTGCTGAAGGATGTGGACCTGGTGTGCATCAGTCCGGGCCTTTCCCTCCAGGAAGAAATCGTTCAAACCGCGATCACGCGAAATATTCCAGTCGTTGGTGATATCGAATTGTTCGCGTGGCATGTTCGCGCGCGGGCCGGTGAAAAGGTGCTGGCGATAACCGGGACCAACGGCAAAAGCACGGTCACCGCCCTCACCGGGCATCTGCTGCGTTCGGCGGACGTGGATTGCGAAGTTGCAGGAAATATCGGGCCGCCCGCGCTGGATGCGCTGATGAAGCGCGGCAACCGGCAGCCGGCGGTCTGGGTGCTGGAGCTCTCCAGCTACCAACTGGAAACCACCTGGTCGCTCGCCCCTGTTGCGGCGGCGATGCTCAATCTGTCGGAAGACCACCTCGACCGCTACGCGGGGCTCGCCGAGTACGCCGGCGCCAAGGCGCGCATCTTCATGGGCGAGGGCGCGCAGGTGCTCAACCGCTGCGATTCGGCCTCGATGGCGCTCGCGTTGCCGGGCCGAACGGAAATCACGTTCGGGCTGGATGCGCCGTCGATGCCCGAGGATTTTGGCATCGACGGCAATTGCCTGGTGCGCGGCACGGAGCGCATCCTCCCCGTCGCCGACCTGCCGCTCGCGGGCGCACACAACCTTTCCAATGCGCTCGCGGCTTGCGCGCTTGCCTGCCTCGCCGGCGCGCCGCTCTCTGCGCTCGCAAAGGGCTTGCGCAGTTTCCGCGGCCTGCCGCACCGCATGCAGCGCGTCGCGCTGCGCGGCGGCGTCGAATGGCTGGACGACTCCAAGGGCACCAACGTCGGCGCCACGGTGGCGGCTTTAAGCGGGCTCTCGAAGAAGGCCGTGCTGATCCTGGGCGGCGAGGGCAAGGGCCAGAACTTCGCGCCGCTCGTGCCGGCGATCCGCGAGCACGCGCTGCATGTGCTGCTCATCGGCCGGGATGCCGCGGTGATCGGGAAAGCGATCGCCGCCAGCGGCGTACCCCTGGAACGCATTGCATCGATGGAGAAAGCAGTAGTGCGCGCGGCGCAGGTTGCGGTACCGGGGAATGCCGTGCTGCTTTCCCCGGCCTGCGCGAGCTTCGACATGTTCCGCGATTACAGGCACCGCGGCGAGGTATTTGCAGCGGCCGTGAAAGCACTCGGCCATGAATAGTTTTGTTTTTGCGCAAAATAAAACAACAACGGAGTACGACCGTTCGCTCGCCTGGGCCGCGCTGCTGCTGGTCTCGCTCGGGCTGGTGATGGTGTATTCGTCGTCGATCGCGACCGCGGAAGCGGGCCGCTATACGGGAAACAATTCCGCCTACTTTCTCCTGCGGCACGGCATATCTCTCGCGCTCGCGCTGAGCGCGGCGACCGCGGTGTTCCTGGTGCCGCTGCGCGTCTGGCAGAAGGCCGCGCCTTGGTTTTTCGCCGCCTGCATCGTGCTGCTCGTGCTGGTGCTGATTCCGGGCATCGGGCGCGAGGTGAACGGCGCGCGGCGCTGGCTCAACCTGGGGGCGGCCAGCATGCAGCCCTCCGAGCTGATGAAGTTCGCGGTGGTGCTCTACGCGGCCGACTACACGGTGCGCAAGCACGCGGTGCTGAAGAATTTTCGCCGGGGGCTGTTGCCGATGCTGGCGGTGATGCTGGTGGTGGCATGGCTGTTGCTGCGGGAGCCCGATTTCGGCGCCTTCGTGGTGGTCGCGGTGAGCGCATTCGGCGTGCTGTTCCTCGGCGGCATGAGCGGCCGGCATTTCAGCGCACTTCTGGGGATGCTCGGCGCGGGCTTCGTGCTGCTGGTGCTGTCGTCGCCCTACCGCATGCAGCGCATCCTCGGCTTCATGGATCCCTGGTCAGATGCCTACGGCAAGGGCTACCAGCTGTCGCACGCTCTGATCGCGTTCGGCCGCGGCGAATGGCTGGGCGTGGGCCTGGGCGCGAGCATCGAGAAGCTGCATTACCTGCCCGAGGCGCATACCGACTTCCTGCTCGCGGTGATCGCCGAGGAGCTGGGGCTGCTGGGCGTTGTGGCGGTGATCGCGCTGTTCGTCTGGGTGGTGCTGCGCGCGTTCTTCATCGGGCGCCAGGCGGCGCTGCGCGAGCGCCACTTTCCCGCGCTCGTGGCTCAGGGGATCGGCATCTGGATCGGCTTCCAGGCGCTCATCAGCATGGGCGTCAACATGGGCCTGCTGCCGACCAAGGGTTTGACGCTGCCGCTGATGAGCTTCGGCGGTTCCGGCCTGGTGGTGAATTGCGTGGCGATCGCCGTGCTGATCCGCATTGACTGGGAGAACCGCCAGTTGGCCCGGGGATTGAATGCATGAGTAAAACCATCCTAATCATGGCTGGGGGCACGGGGGGGCATGTGTTTCCCGGGCTCGCGGTGGCGGACGAGATGCGCGGCCGCGGCTGGAACGTCGTCTGGATGGGCGCGCGCAGCGGCATCGAAGCCCGACTGGTTCCGGCGCGCGGCTATCCGGTGGAGTGGATCCGCGCGGCGGCGCTGCGCGGCAAGGGATTTGTCGCGCAGCTGCTGCTGCCGCTCAACCTGCTGATCGGCTTCTGGCAGAGCGCGCGGGCGATTTTCCGCATCCGTCCCGACGTGGTCCTCGGCATGGGCGGCTACGTCGCGTTCCCCGGGGGCATGATGGCCTCGCTGTTCGCCCGTCCGTTCGCCGTGCATGAACAGAACGCGATCGCCGGGCTCGCCAATCGCGTGCTCGCCGGCGTCGCCGACAAGTCGCTGGCTGCGTTTCCGCATGCGCTGAAGAACGCCGAATGGACCGGCAATCCGGTGCGCGAGGAGATTGCCGCGATCGCGCAACCCGCCGCGCGCTATGCGGGCCGCAGCGGACCATTGCGCCTGCTGGTGGTCGGTGGCAGCCTGGGTGCGCAAGCGCTGAACGAGATCGTGCCAAAGGCGCTTGGGATGATGGCTGCTCTGGGAAGGCCTGTGGTAACGCATCAGGCAGGCGAAAAGCATCTCGAGTCCCTTCGTTTGAACTATTCGAACGCGAAGGTCGAAGGCGATCTCGTTGCCTTCATCGAGGACATGGCGCAGCGCTACGCCGAGGCCGATCTTGTCATCTGCCGCGCCGGCGCGATGACCATCGCCGAGCTCTCGGCGGGCGGCATGGCGAGCGTGCTGGTGCCTTTTCCGCACGCGGTGGACGACCACCAGAGCGCCAACGCGCGATTTCTGTCGGAGCAGGGTGCGGCGATTCTTGTGCCACAGGAAAAACTCACCCCGGCAAGCCTGGCCGATCTTATCCGGTTGCTCGATCGCAAGGCGCTGCTCGCGATGGCTGAAAAAGCAAGATTACTGGGAAGGCCCGAGGCGACTCGCATCGTCGCCGATCGCTGCATGGAACTCGCGCTGGGAGGAAGCGCATGAAGCACAAGCTCAGGCGCATCCATTTCGTCGGCATCGGCGGTTCGGGCATGAGCGGCATCGCCGAAGTGCTGGTGAACCTCGGCTTCGAGGTGAGCGGCTCGGACCTCGCCGAGAACGCCGCGACGCGCAGGCTCGCCGGCCTCGGCGCGAAGATCGTCGTGAAGCACGACAAGGGCAACATCGAGGGCGCCGACGCGGTGGTGGTGTCGACCGCGGTGAAAGGCGACAACCCGGAGGTGGCCGCAGCGCGCGCCAGACGGATTCCAGTGGTGCCGCGCGCGCTGATGCTCGCCGAACTGATGCGCTTGAAGCAGGGCATCGCGATTGCGGGCACCCATGGCAAGACCACCACCACCAGCCTGGTGGCGAGCGTACTCGCCGAGGGCGGCCTGGACCCGACCTTCGTAATCGGCGGCAGGTTGAATGCCGCCGGGTCCAATGCGCGTCTGGGCGCGGGCGAATTCATCGTCGTCGAGGCCGACGAGTCGGATGCGAGCTTCCTGCACCTGCAGCCGGTGCTCGCGGTGGTCACCAACATCGACGCCGACCACATGGAGACCTACCAGCACGATTTCGCGCGACTCAAGCAGGCCTTCATCCAGTTCCTGCAGAACCTGCCTTTCTACGGCAGCGCGGTGCTGTGCGTGGACGACCCATATGTGCGCGAGATCCTGCCCTTCGTCTCCAAGCCGGCGGTGACCTACGGCACGGGCGCGGAGGCGATGCTGCGCGCCGAAGGCATCGAGCATGCGGCGGGACAGATGCGATTCCGGGTGTGGCGCCCCGCTGTGCATCAATCCGGCGCGCAGCCGATGGAAGTCACGCTCAACCTGCCGGGCCACCACAACGTGCTCAATTCTCTGGCGGCGATCGCGGTCGGCCTGGAGATCGGCATCCCGGAACCCTCGATCGTGAAAGCGCTGGCCGAGTTCAAGGGCGTGGGACGCCGCTTCCAGCGTTGCGGCGAGATTGCCCTGGATGCGGCCAATCCCGGCGGCGGGCGCTTCACCCTGGTGGACGACTATGGCCACCATCCAGCGGAAATGGCGGCAACCATCGCCGCCGCGCGCGGCGCATTTCCTGGCCGGCGTCTGGTGCTGGTGTTCCAGCCGCACCGCTACAGCCGCACGCGGGACCTGTTCGAGGACTTCGTCAAGGTGCTGTCCACCGCCGATGCGCTGGTCCTCGCCGAGGTTTACGCGGCGGGCGAGCCGGCAATCGCGGCCGCTGACGGCAATTCCCTCGCGCGCGCGGTGCGCTCGGCCGGCAAGGTTGAGCCGGTGTTCATCGAAGACATCGGCCAGATGGCGGGCGGCATCCGGCGCGTGGCGCGCGATGGCGATGTCGTGCTGACGATGGGCGCGGGCTCGATCGGCAACGTCGCGGCGCACATGGCCGCATCTGCCATTCGTGGAAGCACGGCGTGAGCGAAGAAACGATCCCATTTCAGGGACTGCGCGGCGAGCTGCGGCGCGATGAACCGATGTCGCGGCACGCGAGCTGGAAAGCCGGCGGTCCCGCGGATCGGTTTTTCGCCCCGGCGGACGTGGAGGACCTGTCGATGTTCCTCGGCCAGCTGCCGCCGGAGGAACCGATCCTGTTCGTCGGGCTGAGCTCCAACCTGCTGGTGCGCGAAGGCGGTTGGCGCGGCACCGTGATACTGACCTATGCCGCCAGCAAGCGCCCGCGCATGGAAGACGGGCTGCTGTATGCCGAAGCGGGCGTCGCCTGCCCGCGGGTCGCGCGCTTCGCGGCCGACAACAACCTGGGCAGCGCCGAGTGGCTCACCGGGATTCCCGGTACCGTCGGCGGCGCGCTCGCGGGCAACGCCGGCTGCTACGGCGGAGAGACCTGGGACATCGTCGAGCGCGTGGTGACGATCAACCGGCGCGGCCAGCTGCGCCGCCGCGCCGGCGCCGAGTTCGAATTCGGCTACCGCCGCTGCGAACTGAAGACGGACGCCAGCAGCGACGGCGACGAATGGTTCGCCTCGGCGCATTTCAGGCTGCCCGAGGGTCACCGGGACGAATCGCGCGCCATCATGCAGGCGCTGCTCACCAAGCGCCGCGCGACGCAGCCGCTGCAGCTGGCGAACGCGGGCAGCGTGTTCCGCAATCCGGCCGAAGGCAAGACCGCCGCCAAGCTGATCCAGTTCTGCGGGCTGAGGAAACACCAGATCGGCGGCGCCCGTGTCTCGGAGAAGCACGCCAACTTCATCGTCAATCCGGGCGGCGCGGGGAGCGCCGCCGACATCGAGGCGCTGATCCTGCACGTGCAGGCAGTCGTCGAGGAAAAGACCCATGTCCACCTGCTCCCCGAAGTGCGCATCGTCGGGGAGGGCGCATGAATGCGCCTGGAAATTTCGGCAAGGTCGCCGTGCTGCTGGGCGGTAAATCCGCCGAGCGCGAGATTTCCCTCATGAGCGGCAACGGCGTGCTCAAGGCCTTGCGCGCGAAGGGCGTGGACGCGCACGCCTTCGATCCGGCCGAGCGCGACCTGTTCGACCTGAAGCGCGAAGGCTTCGCGCGCTGCTTCATCGCGCTGCACGGACGCGGCGGCGAGGACGGCACCGTGCAGGGCGCGCTGGAGGTGCTCGGCATTCCCTACACCGGCAGCGGGGTTCTCGGCTCGGCCATCGGCCTGGACAAATGGCGCTGCAAGATGATCTGGCTGGCGGGCGGCTTGCCCACGCCGCGCTATCGAATCCTGTCCGTGGGCGACGCCTGGGACGAGGTCGCGCGCGATCTCGGCTTGCCGCTGATCGTGAAGCCCGCGCACGAAGGCTCGACCCTTGGCCTCTCCAAGGTCACGGCGGTGGCGCAGCTGCCGGCGGCCTATGAGCTCGCGGCGAACAAATATCACGATCTGGCGCTGGCCGAGCAGTTCATCGCGGGCCCCGAATACACCGCAAGCATCGTGGGGGACGTGGCGCTGCCTTTGATACGCATCGAGGCGCCGCAGGGTAACTACGACTACCAGAACAAGTACTTCACGGACGACACCAAGTACCTCTGCCCCTGCGGCCTGCCGGCGCAGAAGGAAGAGACCCTGAACGCGCTGGCGTTGGACGCTTACAAGCTTGCCGGTTGCAGCGGCTGGGGGCGCATCGACCTGATGCTGGACGCGAATGGTGATCCGTGGCTGCTCGAAGTCAACACCTCGCCCGGCATGACCAGCCACAGCCTGGTGCCGATGGCGGCGCGCGCGGCCGGAATTTCCTACGCAGACCTGTGCGTGAAAATTCTCGAGGGATCCCATGTGGGATAACCCCAGGCTCCTCAACGCGGCAGCCAATTTCTTCATCGGGCTGGCTGCGCTGCTGTTCGCCTACGCCGGCCTGCAGATGCTGCTGCGCTCGCCGTTGTTCCCGCTCAAGGAAATCGTCGTGCGGGGCGATCTGGAGCATGCCGACGCCACCGAAATCGAAAACGCGGTGGACCGCGCCGGCGGCAATTTCTTCGCCGCCGATCTCACTGCGCTGCGCACCCGCCTCGAGCAGGTCACCTGGGTGCGGCGCGTGGACCTGCGGCGCGTCTGGCCCGACCGCATCGAATTGAGGCTCGAAGAGCATGTCGCCTTCGCGCGCTGGGGCGGCGGCGGCCTGGTGAACACCTTCGGCGAGCCCTTTTCAGCGCCCATTGACGATGCCGTCGCGGCGACGCTGCCGCTGTTCGCCGGCCCGGCGGGCAGCGAAGGCGAACTGACGAAGCGCTACCGGCGTTTTGCCGAACTGCTTGCGCCGCTGGGCGAGAACCCCGTTCGCGTAGTGCTGACTGCGCGCTATGCATGGCAGTTGCGCATGTCCGGCGGACTGAATCTCGAACTTGGGCGCGACGGAGCCGAGCCTGTAGAGCAGCGGCTGGAGCGCTTCGTCGCCGTCTACCCCGAATCGCTCGGGCGCCTGCCGTCGCGCGCGGACGCACCGCGCAACGTCGACCTGCGTTACCCGAACGGCTTCGCGCTGCGCGTCGCCGGCTGGAAAGGCTGAGAAATGGCGAAGGAAAACCGCAACCTCGTCGTCGGCCTCGATATCGGCACCTCCAAGGTGGTCGCGCTGGTGGCCGAACTCGGTCCCGACGGCACGCTGAACGTGCTCGGCATGGGCAACCACGAATCCAAGGGCCTGAAGAAAGGCGTGGTGGTGAACATCGAATCCACGGTGACCGGCATCCAGCGCGCGCTGGAGGAAGCCGAGTTGATGGCCGACTGCAAGATCGCCTCGGCCTTCACCGGCATCGCTGGCAGCCATATCCGCAGCTTCAACTCCACCGGCATGGTGGCGGTGAAGGACCGCGAGGTGAGCGCGGTGGACGTGGAGCGCGCGCTCGAGACGGCGAAGGCGGTGAACATCCCGACCGACCAGCAGATCCTGCATGTTCTGCGCCAGGAATTCATCATCGATGGCCAGGAGGACGTGCGCGAGCCGGTGGGCATGTCCGGCGTGCGGCTCGAGGTGAAAGTGCACATCGTCACCGGCGCGGTATCGGCGGCGCAGAACATCGTCAAGTGCGTGCGGCGCTGCGGTCTGGACGTCAACGACCTGATCCTGCAGTCGCTCGCTTCGGCGCGCGCGGTGCTCTCGGACGACGAACGCGATCTCGGCGTTTGCCTCGTGGACATCGGTGGTGGCACCACCGACCTCGCGATCTTCACCCACGGCGCGATCCGCCATACCGCGGTGATTCCGATCGCCGGCGACCAGATCACCAATGACATCGCGATGGCGCTGCGCACGCCCACGGCCGAGGCCGAGGCGATCAAGACGCGCCATGGCGTCGCACTGCGCCAGCTCGCCGATCCGAACGAAATGATCGAGGTGCCCGGCATCGGCGACCGCCCGCCGCGGGTCATGTCGCGCCAGACGCTCGCCGAAGTCATCGAGCCGCGCGCCGAGGAGCTGTTTTCCCTGGTGCAGCAGGTGCTGCGTGAATCCGGCTACGAGGAACTGCTGTCCTCGGGGATCGTGCTTACCGGGGGCAGTTCGATGATGCAGGGCATGGTGGAACTCGGCGAAGAGATCTTCCACATGCCGGTGCGCGTCGGCATGCCGCGCTATAGCGGCGGCCTGGCCGACGTGGTGCGCAGCCCGCGCTACGCCACCGCCATGGGCCTGCTGCTCGAGGGCGCTTCCCAATTGCAGCAGGGGCGTATTGCCAAACAAAGCGGTTCCGTCAAAGCGGTCTTCGGGCGGATGCGCGACTGGTTTCAGAGGAATTTTTGATGTTGGTCCAACCGGCAAGGAGAAAAAAATGTTCGAAATCGTGAATGAGCAGGCAGCAGGACCCGTGATCAGGGTGATCGGGGTCGGTGGCGCGGGCGGCAACGCCGTCGATCACATGATCGAGCAGGGCGTCGAAGGCGTCGAGTTCTACGCCGTCAACACCGACGCGCAGGTGCTCGCGCGCAGCAAGGCGCGCAATCAGATCCAGCTCGGCACCAGCGGGCTGGGCGCGGGAGCAAAGCCCGAGGAGGCGCGAACCGTTGCGCTCGCGGACCGCGAACGCCTCGAGGAAACGCTCGCGGGTTCGCACATGGTGTTCATCACCGCGGGCATGGGTGGCGGCACCGGCACCGGCGCGGGCCCGGTGATCGCCGAGGTGGCACGCTCGCTCGGCATCCTCACCGTTGCGGTGGTCACCAAGCCCTTCACCTGGGAAGGCTCCAAGCGCATGAAGATCGCCGAGCAGGGCATCGAGGCGCTCGTGCCGCACGTCGACTCGCTCATCGTGATCCTGAACGACAAGCTGGAAGAGGTGCTCGGCGACGACGTGACGCAGGAAGACGCCTTCGAGGCCGCCGATGACGTGCTGAACAACGCCGTCGCCGGGATCGCCGAGATCATCAACCAGCCCGGCCTGGTGAACGTGGACTTCCAGGACGTGCGCACCGTGATGTCCGAGCAGGGCATGGCGATGATGGGCTCGGCGGTGGCGAGCGGCGTCGACCGCGCGCGTATCGCCGCGGAACAGGCGATCGCCTGCCCGCTGCTCGAAGGCGTGAACCTCGCCGGTGCGCGCGGCGTGCTGGTGAACATCACGGCGTCGCGCACCAGCCTCAAGCTGCGCGAGACCAAGGAAGTGATGAACACCATCCGCGCCTTCGCGGCCGAGGATGCGACCATCATCTACGGCGGCGTCTACGACGATGCGCTGGGCGAAGACCTGCGGGTCACCGTCGTCGCGACCGGCCTCGGCCAGCCGCTCGGCGTGCGCCAGCAAAAGCCGCAGCTGGTCGTGACCCAGAAGACCGGGACCGACAACCAGACGATTACCATACCGGGCGGGGCACCCGACTACAACGCGATGTCGGCCACGCCAGCGGTGTTCCGCAAGCGCGACCGCGCCGCGCAGGTCGAGGCGCTCGCCAACAGCGGCGTCGAGAAGTACGACATTCCGGCCTTCCTGCGTAAACAGGCGGACTAGCGGGCGTAAGAGCGCACGCGCGCGAACAGGCTGCCGCTCCACCCTTGCCGGGGGGCGGCAGCTATTCTTTCCGCGTCGCCCGGTAGAATCACGCTGTCGGACTGATTTATCTATCCGTCATTCGTGCAATGCCTCAATCGCCTTCGGGTTTGACGCAACGATCTTGAGCAGCGCCTTGGCGGGTCCGGAGGGCTGCGTGCGGTTCTGCTCCCAGTTTTGCAGCGTGCGCAGGTTCACGCCAATCAATTTCGCGAATTGGCTCTGGCTGATATGGGCCGCCTCGCGGATGGTGCGCACGTCCGGCGCGGGCAGTTCGGTGGTCCTTGCGCCGCGCACGCTCTTGCCTGCCATATGGCGCTTCATTTCGCGTACGCCTTTGACCAGTTGGTCGAAATGTTGTTTATCCATGCGTGATGTCCTTCATCAAGTCTTCATCGCTCCACTGATCAGCGCGAAAAGCGATGAACGCGGTGAGCTCGACAAAGACCATTCCGCGAACTATACGCGGAAAGCGTATAAACTGCAATCCGTTTAGGGAAGCCCGAGTTCCTCGCAAAGCCGGATAAAGGGCACCACCGTCAGCTTGCCGGTCGAATAGTGCCGCTCGCCTTCTCTCCTGACTTGCATTCGACGGCGAAAACGGGCTTCCCGTCCTTCAGCACGACAAAATCCACCTCGCGCTTGTCCGTGTCCCGCAAATACCGAAGCCCATCGAGTAGCCCTGCGTGTCTTCGACCCAATGGCAATACTTGAGAAGCTGGCGACACTGGTGGCGAGGAGGAAACATCCTTACACGGTCTGCAGATCCCGATTGGGATGAATGCGCTTGAGAGCGGCCTTGAGTTCACGGGCGCTTATCTTCAAGTCGTAATCCGCCTGCAAACCCATCCAGAACTCGGCGCTGGTGCCGAAGTAACGCGCCAGGCGCAAAGCGGTGTCCGCGGAAATGCCGCGCTTTTCGCGCGCCACATCGTTGACACGCGGCGCGGGCACCTGCAAAGCGACCGCCAGCGCGCTCGCCGAAAGCCCCATGGGCAAAAGGAATTCTTCCCGCAACACTTCGCCCGGGTGAATCGGGCGCATTCCATTCACTACGTTCGCCATGACAATCTCGCTCTTCGGGTTTAGTGATAATCGAGTATTTCAACATCGAATGCATGGCCGCCCTCAAAGCGGAAACACAGGCGCCATTGATCGTTGATGCGGATACTGTAAATACCCGCCCTGTCGCCTTTGAGCGCTTCAAGCCGGTTATTGGGCGGAATCCGCAGATCGTCCAGCTTTGCCGCGCGGTGCAACATTTGCAGTTTGCGCTCCGCAACCGCCCGGATATTGACAAATCGGGGGACCCGCTTGCCGGCAAACAACGCTAGCGTGTCGGCCCCCTTGAACGACTGGATCATTTGGAATCATATAACGAGAGACGTTAAACTGCAATCGTTATGGAGGCGTTTAGCGTTGAGTTTGCGGTGCCGTCCAGCGGCCGGCCCAGGGTGGCGGCTTCCTCTTCGATGCTCGGTACGCGCACCACGCTCCAGCCGCCGCGCTCGCCCGCGTGATGCCGGATCAGCTTTGCAAGCAACCGATCGCCATCGAGCCGATCGGTCTTCACGTGCCGCAGCCGCCTGTTCACCTCAATGCTGGCAGCGTCCACGACCTGGTTCTCGATGCCAATGCTCACCAGGTGCGGTGCAGCCAGAAGCCGTCCCGGCCCGCCTCGTAGCAGCTCACCACCCGGGCCGAGGCGGGCAGCTTGAAGCGCTCCTTCGCCTTCGCCACCGCGCCGGCGAGCGCCGCCAAATCCGCCGCCGGCACCGACACCTGGCGGCGCTTGGCGCCGTCGCCGAACGCTAGCCTCCAACTCCTGTTGCTCAACTCCAGCGCCATGGTCAACACCGGCGCCGGTGCGCTACCTTCCGTTTCATGGGTCGTGGGGTTCATCTTCTGGTCTCCTTCTCTCAAGGGTTGAGAAAGCCACCAGAGGGTAATCCTCGCGACCCTGCATAGGATCTATCCGTCGGTGCGATGCGCTACTCTATGGATTCAAAGGCCGCGCAGACCGCCGCGTTGCCCCGCTCCCAACCTCACTCACCGTAATGGAGATCACGCAATGAATCGCAGAAACGCATTGCTCATCGCCGTCAGCCTCGCCGCCTCGCTCACCGCTGCTCTCACTGCACCCGCCGCATGGGGCCAGGCTGCGTATCCCAACAAGCCCATCAAGATGATCGTGCCTTACGCGGCCGGTGTCTCGCCCGACGTGGTGGCGCGTCTGATCGGCGACCGTCTCGGTCAAGCAATCGGACAACCCGTCATCATCGACAACCGCCCCGGCGCCGGCGGCATGATCGGCGCGGAAGCGGCCGCCACCATGCCTGCTGATGGCTACAACCTGCTGTTCACCGTCAAAGGGGTCATGGCGATTGTGCCGCACGTGTATCCGAACGCCAAATACAACGCGTTGAAAGACTTCAAAGCGGTGACCGAAATCCTCAAGGTGCCGCACCTCATCACCGCCACCCTCAAGGCCCCCTACAACACGATGACGGAATTCATTGCCTATGCCAAAGCCAACCCCGGCAAGATCGATTACGCCTCGGCCGGCACCGGCTCGCATCCGCATGTGGGGATGGAAACGATTGCGCAGCGCCTCGGCATCAAGTTAAGCCACGTGCCCTACAAAACCCATCCCGGCCCCGATGTGATGGCTGGCGTGGTGAGCCTGTATCTCGAAGCCTCGACCACCGCGATTCCGTCGATCAAGGGCGGCAAGATCAAGGCGCTCGCCACCTCGGGTGCCGAGCGGATTCCGGCCCTGCCCGATGTGCCGACCTTGACCGAGTTCGGCGCTGACCTCGACCCGAATGGCGTGATCGGTGATTCGTGGCACGGCATCTTCGCGCCGGCCGGCACCTCTGACGAGATCATCAACAAACTCAATGTTGAGCTGGTCAAGATCGTCAAGACGCCTGACATTCAGAACCGTCTGCGCGCGCTTGGGCTGACCCCGACCGGCACCACGCCCGCCGTCTTGACAGCAGGCATGGCATCGGACTTCGCCTACTGGGGCAAGCTGATCCGCGATATGGGCATCAAGCTCGAATAAGGCGGCGGCATCGTGACCGCTCACCCGCCCTCGCGCGAGGGCGCGCTGCGCATGCTGCGCACCATGCGCATCATCCGCGCGTTTGAAGATGCGGCCGGTGCCGCGCTGCGCGAAGGCCACGCGCGCGGCTCGGTGCATCAATACACCGGCGAAGAAGCCATCGCCACCGGCGTGTGTTTTAACCTCACACGCGCCGACTTCGTGTCGAGCTATCACCGCGGCCACGGCCATGCGATTGCCTCGAGATGCGGTCCCTGCGGCAAGGCGCGTGGTGAACCGATTTTCTTCCGTCTTTGAGACGGGTATTATCGTTCGGCTTTCATTTGGAGATTCGTCATGCCCGCTCTGCAGATCAAGTCTGTTACGGTGCGCCGCATCGCCCGCTTGGCAGCTCGGCGAAAGCGGTCTCCGCAACGCGTGCTGGACGCGGCGCTCGCCGCAGGGCTGGACTACGAAGAATGGTTCCAGCGCGAAGTCGCCAAAGGCCTTGCGGAGCTTGATGCCGGCAAGGCTTTGTCTCACGAGCAGATGCTGAAGAACCAGGCGCGCAGGAAGGCCGCGTTTGTCCGCTCGCTCGCGAAAGCGGCTTGAGTGGTCCGCTTCTCGGCAAACGCGGCCGTGTCTCCGGTACGCGTGAATTCCCGGTCAGACATACTTCTTTCACGCTGATTTACCGCGTGCGCGGTGCGAAGGCATCCATCGACGTGACATAGGAAGGCGCCGGCTGCGTTACAATGCGACATGTACAGAAATAAGGACAGGTTGAATCCATGCGCACTATGACTTACACCGACGCGCGCAACCGGCTGGCGCAGGCGCTTGACAGCGTCGAGCGCGATCACGCGCCGATCGTGATCACGCGGCAAAAGGGCGCGCCGGCGGTGCTGATGTCGATGGAGGACTTCGCGTCATGGCAAGAAACCGAGTACCTGCTCAGAACGCCGGCCAACGCCGCGCAACTGGCGAAGGCGTTGCGGGATCTGGAAGCCGGCAAGGCAGTCCGGTTCAACCCGCTCGGGTCCGCGTCGAGTGGGCGCCGCAGGCGTACCGGGACTACCAGCGCTGGTGCAGGGTTGCGCCCCCGCTTGCGGCGCGGATCGACGCGCTGATCGCTGACATCCTGCGCTCGCCGTTTTCCGGGATCGGCAAGCCGGAGCCGCTCAAGCACAAACTCACGGGCTGGTGGTCCCGGCGGATCAATCAGGAGCACCGTCTGGTGTATCGCTTCACGGCGGGTCTGCTGTCGATTCTTTCCTGTCGATATCATTACTGAGTTTTTTCCAATAAGGGCCCGCGACGCGACATGAGCACCATTGTGCGCCGCTGCGCCGGGGCGACGTACCAAAAAGCGGCATTTCATGAAACGCCGCGCGGGCAGCCTCAGATTGGTTTTCCTTCTATGCGTTTATCCGTTCCGTCGTTTCACTCATCCATGCAACGCCTCAATCGCCTTCGGGTTTGACGCAACGATCTTGAGCAGCGCCTTGGCGGGTCCGGAGGGCTGCGTGCGGTTCTGCTCCCAGTTTTGCAGCGTGCGCAGGTTCACGCCAATCAATTTCGCGAACTGGCTCTGGCTGATATGGGCCGCCTCGCGGATCGCGCGCACGTCCGGCGCGGGCAGCTCGGTGGTCCTTGCGCCGCGCACGCTCTTGCCTGCCATATGGCGCTTCATTTCGCGTACGCCTTTGACCAGCTGGTCGAAATGCTGTTTATCCATGCGTGATGTCCTTCATCGGCGAGGCTGTTTCGCGGCTGGCGCGCGACGGCATCCGCGCGCAGGGCCTGCCTGCCGCCAAACCGGCGCGTCTGAAGAGCAGATTTTCCCTGCTGCCCGCGCGCAAGGAAGTCATCACCACCGAGCATGTGCGTGACCTGATAGATCAAGAGGGCATGTAGCCGTTGCGCCACCTGCCCGTTGGTGGAAAACGGCGTCACGGACAGCGTGTCGTTGCGCTCCGATGAGACGGTCAACTGGCCGCGGGTGCTGGGGCACAGCCAGATCACGGATGTCTACTTGCTCGCGCTGGCTGTCGCCAACCGCCTGAAGCTCGTTCAGACCTTGAGCAAACGAGGATCGGTCACGACCTTTTGAGGCCGGCCGGTCTTGATCCGACGGAAATCCGGATGCAGTGAATTGAGCAGGTAGTTGGTCTCCGAGGGGACGACGGCGCTCGGCACCGCAAGTACGGCGGCACTTCGCTTCGCGGCCCATTTTGTTCCGATGTTTTGCAGCTTCTCGCGGGCGGCGAAGTACTCTAGATGATCCTTCCTCTCGGTGAGGAGGATCGGAGAGCGGCCCTGTTCGAGGGCCTGAATGACGTCGTCGAGGATGAGCCGTTTACGCTTCCTGTCGGCCGCGAGCGCCGCGTACAGTTCCTGGATGCTCGGCGTCCCCCCGCTCGATAATTTGAAGCCCGTGTCGCGCACCACGAGCTTGTGGGCAAAGGGGCGTCGCGCCGCTTGGCTCTTCGGATCGATGGCGAAGCGGACGGGCCCAAGCTGCATCTCGGTGATCGGATGCTGCCCATCGCGGCGTTGCGGGGTCGCGGTGAGACCCACGACGTATCTGGCCTTCGCCTCGGCGAGCACGCGCTCGAACGAGACGGCCGGCAGGTGGTGGCATTCGTCGACGATGACCTGTCCGTAGTTGGCGACGACGTCCTGGACCTTTTCCTTGCGAACGAGGCTCTGGATCATCGCGACGTCGAGCCGGCCGTTCCCGGTCTTCTTGCCGGCTCCGATCTGGCCGATCTCCTTCGGCTCGATGCCGCGGAATTGGAACCCGAGCGGCTCTCCGCTGACGCGCTGGTCGTCGAGTTCGAGGCAGACACCGTACTCGCACAGCAGCGCCTCGAGCTCGGTCTGACGGCCTCTCGGCAGGCCCACGTGCTGAGGAAGATCCTCGGCGCACGCGATCACGCGCGGGGTTGTCGCCGTGGAGAGGCGCATGCTCTGCTTCTTGTAGAACTCGGGGTTCTGGAACGCCGCGAGCCGCTTGATCTGGTTGATCAGCGGCGACGGAAGGCCCGCCTTCTCGACGAAGAGCTTCTGCGCGAGGACAGCGCGCACGTTCGGCGGCAGCTGTTCGGTGATGACCACCGGTTTTGGCTTCCGGGAGGGGGCCGCGCCCCTGGCGCCAATTCCTCTTCATCCCCCGTCTCTGCGAGTCGCACGCCGACGACGCCCCCCTGCCGTGTCGCCTCGCGCGCGATCAGATCAACGGTGCCCGGATCGATGCGCGTCACCGAGGCGAGATAGGCCCACTGCCGGTCATCGGGGTACGGCTTCAGTTGGTCGTCGAGGAAGACCGAGTTCCCCTGCTGCCTCGGTTCGTGCTGAAGCGGCAGCGCGATCTCTCCGTCGCGACGGGCAGACCGGCGCGCCGGCACGTCTCGACGAACGCGCCCACATCCTCCGTCCACGTGCTCTTGTCGAAGTCGACCGCAAGGAACCAGCAGGTCTCGTCATCGAGGAGCGGGTACACGCCCATCACGTGGCGGCCCGTCAGGTGTCCGACGACCGCGGCGTCATCGAATGCAATGAAAGCCTGGTTCGGGCACTCGCCGCATTTCACTTTTGGCAGCTCGCAGACTCCCTTGACGAACTTGTTCCGGCACGCGGGCGCGTAGCCGGGCTTCCCGGTTTTCTTGCTCACGAACCGCGTCGGGAAGACTTCCTCGCGCCCAGGAACAGGGAGCGAAACAGCCTCACCTTCTCGGCGGAGGTCTTGGGGACGGGCGCCTCCGCGACCACCGGCAAGCGCACCCGGATTTCGGCCTCGATACCGAGTGACGCCAGATCGGCTTGAAGCGCGGCAATCTGGCTTCGGGCATCGGCCTGTTCGCGCTCCAGGCGCTCGATCCTCGTTTTCTGTTTGGAGATCCCTTCGAGGAGCGCCTCAGGGCTGACCGGCTGCCGCACTGGCTGCTGCCCGCTGCCCCGTATAAGCTGGGTTCCCTTCATCGCGCTCTTGGTATGCGCCGACAGAATGCCATCGATCAGATTGGCTCCAGATCAATCACGAGTCGCTGTCCCAGCAGGCTTATCGCTTGTGCAATGCGTGGCAACTTCGATCCATAGTGAGGATCGAGCAGGCGGCGGACTTCTTTTTCGTCGACGCCGAGCTGCTTGGCGAGCTGCATCTTGCTGATGCCGGCCTGGCGCATCGCAATGTATAGCGCCGCTTTTGCAATCGTCTCCGCGGGCGGCGCGACAAGATGCTCGCGTCGCTTCGCCTTGCTCGGCTCCGGGAACTCGATGCCGTCAATCATGTACGTCGCGAAGACTTCATCCATCGCGTCCGCCGCCTGTTCAAGCGCGTCCCGCTCGTCTTCGCCCTGGGTAATCAACTGCGGCAGATCGCGGCAGGTCACGACGTACCCGCCATCTTCAGAAGACGTGAGCTTTACGGAATACTGAAATCGATTCATGGTGGATGTTCCTCTCACAAGTCACGGGCATTGATGCCAAGCTGAGCGCACATCCGAGGGCCTTCACCTTGCGAATGAACTCGTTGCCCCTCATGACTTCATTATCGGACGTAATCGTCCGGCTGTAAAGCGTCTGCGTTCGCTGACGCGCCTCCCCGGCGAAGAGAGCTGGTTCCGGAAATTCAATCAGTCCGGTAAGTGGTATTTGGTCCCGGATGAACGGAGATCGAGCTGGCAATGGGCTCGGGGGACTTGGCGTCGCCGCCGCCGGAGGACGGCTTGGAGTTACTTTTCAAGCCCCAGCCGGTTCAGGCGGAAGGCATCGCGCAGCGCGGCGTCCATGACGAATTCGCAGCCTCTGGAACGTGCTGTCCAGGGCGAGCGGGTCGGCGATCCAGGTGCCCCGCAGCGGATGGGTCATCCACTTGATGGGGGCGGAGGCCGCCTTGAGGATGGCCGCGACGCCGTAGACCAGGCCAAGTTCCACGATATTCATTCCCGCCTCCGGATCATGCACGGAGCGCAGCGCGTCGAGCAGCGCATCCTCCGTGGGATCGGTCATGCCCGAGTTTGATCCACCCGGAGGCCGAATTCGTCGAAGAAGCGGACGTTGGGGCAATTCGCCGGAGGGACAGCGGCGCTGCGCGCGGCGAGCCGCGCGCGACAC
>CAMDRF010000028.1 GCA_945906765.1 Nitrosovibrio sp. Nv4
TTGCTGTTTCGCGGTTACCCGGAAGATTCAGAACCGTCGCAATCGTCAGGATCGCCGTGACCACCACGGTATAGAACACCATCGACGGCCGGCCGCCGTCCAGCAGCCAGCCGAAATAGACCGGCGTCACCATCGAGCCGACGTCCAGCCCGGAGTAGACGAAGCCGTAGACCTTGCCGGTGGAACCCGCCGGGGTGGTTGCGCGCACGATCAGGTCGCGTGACGGGCCGGTCACGCCGGTGGCGAACCCTGTCGCCGCGCACAACAGCGGCAGAAATGCCGGGGCGAACCAGGTCGAGGCGATCGTGAACATCAGCAGCGCGCTGACGGCCATCCCGCCGACCGCGACGATATCGTGGCGCGAGGTGCGCACCGCGACAAAACCGCCGGCGAGGATCCCCGCCGCGCCGCCCAGCAAGTAGGCAGTCAACGCCGTCGAGGCAAGCACCGCGCTCACGCCGTATAGCGCCATGAAGGTGACCACGCCGAAGTTCTGCGTCGCGATGAAAGCGACCGAAGCGAGGATGAAGTAGCCGAAGCACATCAGCACCGGCAGTGACGCGAGGATCCTGAAATCCGCCCTCAGCCCGCCCTGGGCGCCGGCAGCGCGCCGGTCGGCCGGCTCGACGTGAATCGCGTCCCGCAACAGCGCGAGCACCACGATCACCACCGCCCCCAGCGCCGCCGCGCCGAGCAAGGCGCCGCGCCAGCCCGCCGCCGCGGCCATGGTGATGCCATAGAGCGGCGCCAGCGCGTATCCCAGGTAGCCGGCGATGCCATGGCCGCTGAAGGCGTAGCCCAGCCGGTCCCGGTGCACGCGCGCGTTCAGGATCGAGAAATCGCAGGGATGGAACACGCTGTTGCCGATGCCGCCCACCACCGCCGCCGCGACCAGCACCGCATAGTTGTGCGCGAGCCCTGCGATCAGCGCACCCGCGGTGCTCAGGATGAGGCCGAGGAACAGCACGCGCCGCGCGCCATAGCGGTCCACCGCGAACCCGGCGGCCGTCTGGCAGATGCCGCTCACCACGTAGTACAGGGCCACCGTGCCGCCCAGCGCGACATAGGAGACCCCGAGGTCCTCCTTGATCAGCGGGAACACCACCGCCGTGGCGATCTGGAAGAAATGCGAAATCCCGTGCGCCAGCGCGACCAGGCTGATGGTCCGCAGGTCTGTCTTAAGGGTTTGTTCCAATGATTTTCTTTATGAAGCCTGAAACAGAATGCAAAACCTTCTCGGGTTGATCCTGATGCGGCGAATGGCCGCAATCGGGCAGCCGCAACAACTCGCACGGCCCGCCCACCTGGCGCTTGATCGCCTCCAGCTGCGCCATGCTGCCGTACTCATCGCCTTCTCCCTGGACCGCCAGCACCGGGCACTTGATCCGCGGCAGGTACTCCTCGATGTTCCAGCTGCGGAACGCGGGATCCAGCCAGGCGTCGGCCCAGAGATGGAAGGTCTTGCGTGCGTCCCGATGGTACTTGCCCAACCGCCGCGGCAGGTCGGTTGTTTCGAATTGCTTCGATGCCTTTTCTATCGAATTCACGCAAATATCTTCAATGAAGACATGCGGCGCCATGACCGCCACGCCCCGCACCAGGTAAGTCCCCGCATGGATCAGGGCGATCGAAGCGCCGTCGGAATGGCCGATGAGGATGGGATTTTCTATTTCAAGGTTCTCCAGCAGTTCCGGCAGCTCGTTCAATGCCCCGTCGTGCATGAAGTCCACGCCGACCCGCGGTTCGCGCAGCACGTCTGAATTGCCGTAACCGTAGCGGTCGTAGACCAGCGCGCGGCAGCCGCTGGCGTGCGCCACCTTTTCAGGAAAATCGCGCCACTGGCGGATCGAACCCAGTCCCTCATGCAGGAAAACCAGCGTCGGCCCGGATCCTTCGATCCAGGCGTACTCCAGCGTGTGGCCGGCGGCGGTGATTCGCGCGGATTTGTACGACATAAATCCAGATTAGCATGTGCCATGCGTGCGACAGCGTGGCTGGTTCTCCTTGCGACGCTCCTGTTGTGGTCGGGCAACTGGATCGTCGCGCGCGCAGTGCGCGACTAGAGCTTCATCGGCCGCCAGTAGCCGGTAAGTTCGAGATAGCCCTGCCCGACCTGCTTCTTTCCTTGCAATGCGCGTACCGCTCCCTCCCAGTAAATGGTTCCCGTGCTGGCGCGGGCATCCAGTTCCTGATCGTCCATGAGCGGCTCGAGGAGATACTCCTTTGCCTTCGCTTTTACCAGTATTGAAACCGGATAGATCGTGCCGGTCCGCGGAGAAGTCCAGGTACGCAGAGGCTGGAAACTAATTCCGTCGGGAGCGAAAGCAATGCTGCCGTCCTTGCCGCGCATGCGGAAGGCCATCAACGCCCCGCCGTCGTCCAGGTTGATGCCGCACCAGTCCCAGCCCGTCGCGCCGGCCGCCATGTACTGGCTGGACCACTCATGGTCCAGCCAGGCCATGCCGGTGACGCGGGAGCCGTTGGCGGCGCCGCTCACCTTGAGGTGGGGGCGGCTGTAGTAATAGCTCGCTTCCTCGGCGCCGTGGCCCTTGCGGCTGAAGCCCGCGTTTCCCTGTAGCAAGGGCTGATCCTTCGCCTCGAATTGCAGGTCGAGGGAAAAATCGCGCGCGGTTATTTTTGTCGAATAGGTATTTTCGGACAGGGCCAGGGACCAGTCGTCCACCCAGACCCTGGTCGTGCCCTGCCTGCTCCCCGCCAGGTTCAGCGCGACGCGCGCGGCACGCTCGTCGTGGCGCAGACGGCCGTGGCGCGGATCGGACAGCGCGGCGTGCGCCAGGATCAGTTGCCGAGTTGTGAATGCACTGGGGTTCGAATTTTCTATGTTTAATTTTGTTCTAAAAAAAGTAATTTGAAATCCCAAGTCCTCGCCGCGCGCCGTTTTCAGCCAGCCCGTGACATACCACCACTCCTGCCGGTAATCCGGGTGCGCGCCATGGTCACGGGGAAATTCGAAGCGATGGCCCGGCGTTACGATCGGAAAAACCAGCCCGGCCGCGAGAAATTGCCTGCGGTTCACCAATCCTCCCGCACCGCGCGCACCGGGCCGATGCCCGTGGCCTCACGCCCGGAAAATACAGCCGTGAGGGAAGAAAGCGCAATCAACAACAGGGACAAGCCAAGCAGCAAACCGTACGGCGGGTGCAGGTCCATGCTCCAGTTGAACGACTGCCGGTTGACGACATGGATCAGGATCAGGCTGATCGCGCCACCCAGCACCAGGCCGGCGCCGACGCCCAGCAGCGCCAGCAGCCCGCCTTCGGCGGCAAGCATGGCGCCGATCTGCCGGCGCGTCATGCCGAGGTGGCGCAGTACGCCGAATTCGCGCCGCCGCGCGAGCACGATCGCAGCGACGCTAGAAGACAGGCCGAACAGCCCCACGATCACCGCCACCGCCTCCAGCGCGTAGGTCACCGCGAAGCTACGGTCGAAAATCGCGAGCGACGCTTTGCGGATCTCGCCGGGCCCGGAGATTTCCAGCAAGCGGCCGCCGGGCAGCGCCTGGAGCGCCTGCGTCGCCGCGGCGATGCTCGCGTCGGGCTTGAGCCAGAGCGCGGCGTCGTTGGCGCGCCGGTCGCCCGACAATGCGGCGTAGGTACTGCGCTCGATGACGATCGCGCCGTGCTGGCGCGCATAGTCGCGCCAGATGCCGGCCACGACGAATTTGAATTGTTTGTTGGCTATCGGAATTTGAATCTCCTTGCCGGGATGGAATCCATACAGATCCGCGACAGCTTCGGAAATCCAGACTGCCGGCGGATCGCCTTCCTTGCGCTCGTAGGCCTTGCCGACCAGCGGGAAATGCAGTCCCGCCCCGTCCCTCGCGATCAACGACACCGCCGGCCTCGACGGGTCCAGCGTGATGCGGGTACTGCGCAGGAACACGACCCGCTCCACTTCCGGCAAGGCCCGCACCTGCGCCTCCAGCGCCGGATCGAGCCACGCAGTTTCGCCGACGTGGCTGGTGCGGAAATAAAGCTCGGCGGGCAGCACGGCGCCCAGCCAGTCATCCACCGAACTGCGGAACGAAGCCACCATGATCGCCATCGCCACCATCAGCAAAAAGCTCGCGACGATCGCCGCCAGGCTCACCATCGCCTGGCCCGGCGCGCCGCGCAACTGGGACAGGGCAAGCGTGTAAGGAATATTTTTATTCGGCCCCAGTTTCTCGAATACAAGCGTGGAAAAAAATGGCATGAGGAAAATTCCACCCAACAGCAGGCAGGCAATTGCCGCATAGCCCGCGACCGGAATTCCATTCAATGGCTTTAACGGAATCAAAACGAGGGCAAGAAAAATACACAGCACCCCCGGCCACACGGTCACCGCACGCCCGAACATGCGTTGCTCGTCGCCCGCCTTGAGCGCCTGCGCGGGCGCGGCGCGCGCCGCATCGAGCGCCGGCAGCAGCGCGCCGGCCAGCGCCACGGCGATGCCGCCGAGCAGGAACGCCGCGCTACCCACCAGGGGAAATTCGACCTGCGGCGCCACGCCGCGGAAGAATCCAGCACCCAAATCCGCCACGCCGGCGTTGGTTGCCGCCACTGCGATGGCGTAGCCGATGGCGATGCCCAGGATGCCGCCCAATGCCCCCAGCACCGCCGCCTCGACGAGAACCAGCCGCATCACGCCGCCTCGCTCGAGCCCGAGGACCCGCAGCAGCGCGTGCTCCTGCCGCCGGCGCGCGACTTCCAGCGCCTGCGCCGAGAACACGAGGAAGCCGCCGGTGAAGAGCGCGACCAGCGCCAGCACGTTGAGGTTCACGCGGTAGGCGCGCGACAGGTTGGCGCCCGACTCCTCGACCGCATCGAGGGACGAGACGTACGTGCCCGGCGGCAGCATCTCGGCGATCGTCCGCTGCATCGCCTCGCGATCGATGCCCGGCTCGAGGCGCAGGTCGACGCGGTTCAGTTCGCCGAGGCGCCCCAGGCGCCACTGCGCGGTCGCGATATCGGTCAGCGCCACAATGCCTCGCAGGCTCGACGCCGGGAGCACCCCGGCAATATCGAGTTCGACCTTCGACAGTCCGGAGATGATGCCGAGTTTTTTATTCCCGGAATTCTCGAAACCTGAAGAAACGAAAACCACATCCGGTTTCAACAGCGCCAATCTCCTCGCGGGATCATCCGCGAACAACGCCGGCTGCAAGAGCGCCGCGCGCAAAGGATCGATGCCGATGAGCCGGATGGTCTGCCCGCCGCCTTCCATCCCGGTTTCCACTTCCAGCATCGGGCTCGCCACGGCGACACCGGGCAGGCGCGCAAGCCGTGCATAGAGTTCCTCAGGAAACCCGGCGCGGCCGCCACGGACTTCGAGGTCGGCCTCGCCCGCCAGCGCGCGCACGCCCGCCGCCAGCTCGTTCACCGCGGCGCGGTTGATCAGGTGCACGGCGAATCCCAGGGCTACGCCGAGCGCGATGGCGAACATGGAGAGCAGCGCGCGACCGTCAGCGTGGCGCAACAGGAGGCTAAGCCGGAACATCCCCCGCCAGCGTAATGCGGTGCATGACGCGCCGGTAGCCGTGGTAATCGTTGACCGGGTTGTGCTGCGCGCAGCGGTTGTCCCACAGCGCGATCGAGCCCGGCTGCCAGGAAAAGCGGCAGGTAAATTCAGGTTTTGCCTGCCAATCAAATAAAAAGCGCAAAAGAGGCGCGCTCTCCGCCTCGCTCCAGCCGGCGAAGCGCACGCTGTGGCCCGAATTCACGTACAGCGCTTTGCGCCCCGTTTCCGGGTGCGTGCGAACCACGGGATGCTCGGTGGAATAATTTTTGGAATCTTTTCCGGAAGATTTGATTACATCTTCCCGTGTCTTCGACGCATCGGCCTTGGTCGAAGAATTGACTGCTTTCAGACTTTCCAGGAGTTTTTTCAAACCGGGCGAAAGGGAATTAAAAGCAAGATACATGTTGGCAAACAGCGTATCGCCGCCGAACGGCGGCACTTCGCGCGCGAGCAGCATCGAGGCCATCGGCGGGCGCTCGAGGTAGGCCGTGTCGGAATGCCAGATGCCGCCGAAGGCGACGCGCTCGTGCTCGAGCTTCTTCACTTCGATGATCTTCGGGAAGCCTTCCAGGCCCTTCAAGAACGGGTACTCGACCGGCTCGCCGAAGCGCTCGGCGAACGACAGGTACTGTGTTTCGTTCAATTTCTGGTCTTTGAAAAAAATGACCAGATGTTCCAGCCAGAGGCGCTTGATTTCCCCGAAATCCACGCTGGACAGCGGCCTCGCCAGATCGACGCCGGAGATCTCCGCGCCCAGCGCACCGGAACTGCGCCGCGCTTCGATCACCCGTCGCCGCGCATGCGCACGCGGCTGGCGAGGTGGTCGATGATCTCGTGGTGCCGGATCTTCATGCCGAGCGCTTCCTCCAAGCCCAGCGCGACATCCTTGCCCAGCGAGCCCATTTCCCGGTTCATGGCGATAAGCGGCATGGCGATCCTCCCCGTTTCGATTCTAGCCCTTCCTCAGTCGGCCTTGGCGCCCGCGTCCTTGACCACTTTTGTCCAGCGCTGCAGCTCGGAGCGGATGTACGCGGCGTACTGCTCGGAGGTTCCGCCGAGCGGTTCGCTGCCGCCGAGGGCGAGTTTCTGGCGCAGGTCTGGATTTTGCACCGCGCGGTTGATCTCGGCATTCAGCTTCACGACGATTTCCTTCGGCGTCGCCACGGGCACCACGATGCCCTGCCAGGCGCTCATCTCGAAACCGGGCAGGTTCGCGGCCTCTTCCAGCGTCGGCACCTCCGGCAGCACCGCGAGGCGGCGCTGCACCGCGACCGCGAGCGGCCGCAGGCGGTTGTCGCGCGCGTAGGGCAGCACCGTGCTGATGGTGTCGATCATCATCTGCGTCTGCCCGCCCACCACGTCAACGAGCGCCGGGGCGCTGCCCTTGTAAGGGATGTGCTGCATCTTCAATCCCATCTGCGAAGCGAACAGCGCGCCCGAGAGATGCGTGATGGTGCCCGAGCCGGACGAGGCGTAATTGAGTTTTCCCGGGTTCGCCCTGGCGTAGGCGATGAACTCCTGCAGGTTCTTCGCCGGCACGCCCGGATGGATCGCGAGCACCAGCGGCACGGTGGCGGTGAGCGCCACCGGCGCGAAGTCCTTCACCGGGTCGAACGGCACGCTCGACTGGAGGGCCGGGGCGATGGTGATCGCGGAAGTGTTGTAGAAGATCGTCGTCCCGTCGGGCGCGGCCTTCGCCGCCTCCGCCGCGGCGATGTTGCCGCCGGCGCCGGGGCGGTTCTCCACCACGAACGTCTGCCCGGTCTGCTCCGTGAGCTTCTGCGCGAACAGGCGCGCGTTGATGTCGGTCGGCCCGCCCGGCGGGAAGGCGAGCAGCATGCGCACCGGCTTCGTTGGGTAGCCCTGTCCGAGGATCGGGCCTGAAATGAAAAGCGCGAGCAAAGCGGCGAGGAGTTTCATGCGTGCAGTATAGCCAGTGCTCAGGCGTTGAACTCGGTCAGCACCTGCCCCGGGCGTTGCGCCGGGGCGAGGTAGTCCTTGCCGTCGTGCACCTGCACGCCGTTCACCCACACGCCGTGCACGCCGACGGGATCGCGGATCATGCGAGCGCCGCCGCCGGGAAGGTCCTTCGCTTTTTTCAGATTTGAGATTCCAACTTCTTTTTCGTCAAACAACAGGAAATCCGCAAAGGCGCCCACCTTGATCGCTCCACGCCCCGGGATGCGGTATTTCTTCGCCGGATCGCTTGTGAGCTTGCGCACGCCTTCGGCCAGCGTGAAGGTGCCGGTTTCGCGCACCCAGTGCTGCAGGAAGTGCAGGCCGAAGCCCGCGTCGCAGAAATAGATCAGGTGCGCGCCCGCATCCGAGAGCGCGACCACGCCCTGCTCGTGCCTGAGCAGCGGCGCGACGCCGGCGTCGTTATTTTGGAAAAGTTTTCCGATGAGTTGCTGATCGACCGGGAGATCGAAGAAATAATCCAGCGGGTCCTTGCCTGCGGCCTTCGCGAGCTGACTGATGGAAGCGCTTTCCTTCTCAATTTTTCCCCAATCGCCGTAAAAGAGAATGCCCTGCTTCGGCTGCCTGAGATTCTCCCGGAAGCGGGACCTGAAGGCGGGATCCCTGTAGATCTGCGCCCGCGCTTCCGGCGCCGCGGCTTTCACGCGGTCGAAGGCATCGTGCGAATACAGCAGGTACGGCTCTTGCAGCGTGAAATCGAAGGACAGCGGCTGGCAGCTGGTGTGGATGTAGACCTCGTGGCCGCGCCCGCGCGCCGCGGCGCAGCGCTCGTAGTACTCCAGCGCCTTCTCCGGCTCGGCGTCGTTGTACATCGTGAGTACCGTTACCATGAATGCGGGGCGACCGGTTTTCTCGGAGATTGATTCCATGTACTCGGGTGTCGCGCGCGGCCCGGTTGCCATGACAAATATTCCGCGCTTTTTTTCCCTTAACGGGTCTACAAGAGAAAAAAGCTCGGCATCGGAGGCGACAGTCGATGGCATCGGCTGGCCGCCCCAGCCTGCATGGTTCGGCGAAAAGGACGAAGCGAAGCCGATGGCGCCGGCATCCATGGCTTCACGCACCATGGCCTGCATTTTTTCCAGCTCCGCCGCGGCGGGCGTGGCCCGCGTCGAGGCGGCCTCGCCCATCACCGCGCAGCGGATGGTGGAGTGCTGCGCCAGCACCGCGACGTTGGCGAGCGGCTGGATGCGGCGCAGGTTGGCCATGTACTCGGCGAAGGTCTCGAACTCCCAGCGCACGCCGCCCTGCAGCGCGCCGAGGTCCATGCCCTCGACCACCGACAGGTTGCGCAGCACGGTGTCGCGCTGCGAGGCGGGGCACGGCGCGATGCCGAAGCCGCAGTTGCCCATCACCGCCGTGGTGACGCCGAGCGCGGGCGACGGCGAGAGCGTCGGGTCCCAGGTGACCTGGGCGTCGTAGTGGGTGTGGATGTCGACGATGCCGGGCATCAGGCAGAGGCCTGCGGCATCAATTGTCGACCTGCTTGAAGTGCCTGTCTTTCCCGTAGCGGAAATCTTGCCGTCGCGGACGGCAACATCCCCAACGAAAGACGAACCAAGGCCGTCGTAAACAGTCGCGCCGCGGATCAGGAGATCGTGCACGTGATCGGGTCCGGAATGTCAGCTCAGTTGAATACCCTGTCGGCGCGCTGCAGCACCGTCTTGGGAATGTGCAGCGCGAGCTTCTCAGCGACGCGGTTGTTGATCGCCAGCTCGAATTTCTGCACCCGCTCGACCGGGATCTCGGCGGCTTTCGCGCCCTTCAGGATCCGGTCCGCGATGCCCGCGGCGAGCAGGTTGTCGCGCTTGAATTGCGCGAAGATGCGCGCGATCGCCTCGAAGTTCGTGAACTCCACGCCGACCAGTTCCAGGCCGGCGGCGCGCGCCGACTTCTCGTGCGACGCGCGGCGGCTCTGGTAGTCCTGCGAGCTGCGGTCGAACACCGCGCCGAGACGTTTGACCGCGGGCAGGGCCTCGCGCACCAGCTGGAAGCGCCGGGCCGACGCGTCGCCCGGGACGAGGTAGGCGCCCGTGGCGTTGCGTCCGGGCTTGGCCAGCGAGGCGGCCAGCCCCGCGGCCACCGGATCCGAAACGGTGGCAAACACCACCGGCACGGCATTGGTTTCCTTCAGCACCGCGGCGGCCAGGCTGGTGGTGGTGGCGTAAATCAGGGTCGGTTCGCGGCCCGTGGCGAGGCGCGCCATCTTGTCGAAGAATGGCTGCGCCACCGGCTCGTCGTCTTCCGAATCGCCGGCGTAGAGCACCGCCATCGTTGGTGTTTTTTTCGCCGCCTGCGCGTATGAGAAACCCGGCACCGCCAGGCCCGCGCCCAGGGCACCCATGAACCGCAGCAGCGTGCGCCGCTTCGTCAGCCTGCTTTTTACTCCTTCCATCTCACCACCCCTCGAGCACGAGCTTGCCGGTCACATGGCCTTCTTCGAGCATTTTATGCGCGAGCTTGAGGTTGGCCGCGTGAATATTCCCCAGATTCCGGGTCAACGTCGTCTTCAGCAACCCCGCCTCGATTAATCCGGCTGTCTCGTCCAGCAGCGCATGCTGCGCCGCCATGTCGGGCGTCTGGAAGGTCGAGCGCGTGAACATGCCTTCCAGGCAAACAGTGATGCTCTTGTCGTGCAGGATGGCGAGGTCCACCGGTTTCGTGGTGCGTACGATCATGCCGATCTTTCCCTGCGGCTTGACCAGCCTCGGAAAAGCGGGCCAATACAGGTCTGAAGAAGAAAAACACAAAACGAAATCGTATTCCCCCTCGATCGGCTGCGTATGGTCCACCGTCTCGTCGGCGCCCAGGCCCTTGCACCAGGCGATCGATTCGGGGCGCGAGGCGCTCGCGACCACTTTCAAGCGCGCCAGTTTCTTCGCCAGCTGGATCGCGATCGAGCCCACGCCGCCCGCGCCGCCGAGGATCAGGACCGTCTTGCCGGCGTGCGCGCCGGCTCGCGAAATTCCCATGCGATCGAACATCAGCTCCCACGCGGTGAGCGTGGTGAGCGGCATTGCCGCGGCTTCGGCGAACGGCAGGCTCGCCGGTTTCCGGCCGACGATGCGCTCATCCACCAGATGGAATTCGCAGTTCGCGCCCTGGCGGATCACGCTGCCGGCGTAGTACACCGCGTCGCCCGGCTTGAACAATGTGACATCGGGGCCGACGGCCTCGACGATGCCCGAAGCATCGAAGCCGAGGATCTTCGGCGTCTTCTCCACCAGATCCTTGGGCGCCCGGCGCTTGGTGTCCACCGGGTTGACGGAGATCGCCTTCACCCCGACCAGCAGGTCATGACCCGTGGCGACCGGCGTTTCGACTTCCAAGTCGAGCAGCGACTCGGGATGGTCGATCGGTAGGTACTTGTAGAGTCCGATGGCTTTCATCGGCCCTAGCCTAACAGTTGGACTGCAATCCGGTTCGGTGTCATTCTGGGACCCTCCCTGAGAAATTGCGCGAATCTTACTCCGCCGGTCGCTAAAATCGCACTGTGAATAAGTCACATACCCCTTCGACCTCGAATTTCATCAAACAAATCATCGCGGCGGACCTCGCCTCCGGCAAGCACGTCAAGATCCGCACCCGCTTCCCCCCCGAGCCCAACGGCTACCTGCACCTCGGGCACGCCAAATCCATCCTGCTCAATTTCGGCCTGGCGAAGGAGTACGGCGGCGCCTGCAACCTGCGCTTCGACGACACCAACCCGGAGAAGGAAGAGCAGGCGTACGTGGACTCGATCGTCGAGTCCGTGAAGTGGCTGGGCGCCGACTTCGGCGGCAAGGCGCTCTACGCCTCCGACTACTTCGACTTCATGTACCAGTGCGCCGAGCACCTCGTCACCTCGGGCAACGCCTACGTCGACAGCCAGTCCGCCGACGAAATGAAGCACAACCGCGGCTTTTTCACCAAGCCGGGTGTTGATTCGCTTTTTCGTTCCCGATCTTCTTCCGAGAATCTTTCTCTTCTTCGTGAAATGCGCGACGGCAAGCACGCCGACGGCGCCCACGTCCTGCGCGCCAAGATCGACATGCGCTCGCCCAACATCAATCTGCGCGACCCGGCGCTCTACCGCATCAAGAAAGCCACCCACCACCGCACCGGCGACAAGTGGTGCATCTACCCGATGTACACCTACGCCCACCCGATCGAAGACGCGGTCGAGAAAATCACCCACTCCCTCTGCACCCTCGAATTCGAAGACCAGCGGCCGTTCTACGACTGGCTGCTGAATAAACTCGCCGACGGAGGCTTGCTCCAGCGCCCGCTGCCACAGCAAATCGAATTCGCGCGCCTGAACCTGACGCACGTCCTTTTATCCAAGCGCCTGCTGATCAAACTCGTCGAAGGCGGCCACGTCGACGGCTGGGACGATCCGCGCATGCCCACCCTCGCCGGCGCCCGCCGCCGCGGCTACACAGCCGATGGCTTGCGCCGCTTCGCCGAGCGCATCGGCGTCTCCAAGGCCCACCAGATGATCGACTACTCGATCCTGGAGGACTGCATGCGCGAACACCTCAACGAAATCGCCCCGCGCCGCATGGCCGTCCTCGACCCGATCAAGCTGGTGATCGAAAACTACCCCGAGGGCCAGGAAGAACTGATGGACGTCCCCAACCATCCTCAGAAGCCAGAATGGGGCAAGCGCCAGGTCCCCTTCTCCCGCGAACTCTGGATCGAGCGCGACGACTACACCGACTCCCCGCCCAAAGGCTACTTTCGCCTCGCCCCCGGCGCCACCGTCAGACTGCGCTACGGCTACGCCGTGAAGTGCGAGGGCTACCACAACGGCATCGTCCGCTGCACGTACCTTGCCGAAACGCGCTCAGGCACACCTGGAGCGGATGCGGTCAAAGTGAAGGGAAACATTCACTGGGTGAGTGTGAAGCACGCCCACGCGGCTCAGGTCCATCTCTATGATCGGCTATTCAAAATTGAGCATCCCGAGAGCGTCGAGCACTTGAATCCCGATTCGATCAAGACCGTATCGGCCCAACTCGAACCAGGTTTAAAGGACTCGAAAGAAAGCCACGTGCAATTCGAGCGGCACGGCTACTTCATTTGCGATGACGGCAGAGTCAATCGAACGGTGACCTTACGGGATTCCTGGGCGAAGCACTAAGCGGTACGCTTTCTCCTCCAACCTATCGAAAACACTGGCACGCCCGTGGCGGACGAACTAATTGCGTCGACCCGAGCGGGTGTGTCATCGACTCCTTGTGTCGCGGAATTCCAGAGGTGTTAGTTTGGCGGCCCTTGGTGGGTCAACTATGCTGCAGGAGGCAGCAGATCCAGTTGTGAGGTGCCGGAGCTTTTGTTCGTCGAAACTTCTTTTGCAGTTTCTCCGTTAACGATACGACAGTGAACTTCCTGGTCACGGTTGGCGAGCCAACAACCGTTCGTCCAGTTCCCGGTGCACCTCATTTAGCAATTCTTGCGGACGAAGATTAGCGTCCCTGACGCAGATACCGTGTACACCATGGCCATGAGCACCGCCATCAGGATCGCTTGCTGCAACGCCGGCTTTCCTACTTCTTCAGTGCCTTGAAGCGGATGCGATGCGGCCGCGCGGCTTCCTCGCCGAGGCGCTTCTTCTTGTCCGCTTCGTACTCCTGGTAGTTACCCGGGAAGAACACCGCCTGCGATTCGCCTTCGAAGGCGAGGATATGGGTGGCGATGCGATCGAGGAACCAGCGGTCGTGCGAGATCACCAGCACGCTGCCGGCGAATTCCAGCAGCGCCTCTTCCAGCGCGCGCAGGGTTTCCACGTCCAGATCGTTGGAGGGCTCATCGAGCAGCAGCACGTTGGCGCCCGACACGAGCTGCTTGGCCAGGTGCAGCCGCCCGCGCTCGCCGCCGGAGAGCTGGCCGACCTTTTTCTGCTGGTCGCCGCCACGGAAGTTGAAGCGCGCAAGGTAGGTGCGCGAAGGCATCTGGAACTTGCCGACGGCGATCAGATCCTGACCGCCGCAGACGTCCTCGAACACGGTCTTCGCGTCCTGCAGCGCATCGCGCGATTGGTCGACGTGCGCAATCTTCACCGTTTTTCCTATTTTTATTTTTCCTGAATCTGCTTTTTCCTTATCTATCAAAAGCCTGAATAAAGTGGACTTGCCCGCACCGTTCGGCCCGATGATGCCGACGATCGCACCGGGCGGCACCTTGAAGGAGAGCTTGTCGATCAGCAGGCGGTCGCCGAATCCCTTCGAGACATCGATCAGTTCGATGACCTCGTTGCCGAGGCGCTCGGCCACCGGAATGAAGATTTCCTGGGTTTCGTTGCGCTGCTGGTGCTCGTACTGCGACAGTTCCTCGAAGCGCGCGAGGCGGGCCTTGGATTTCGCCTGCCGGCCCTTAGGATTCTGCCGCACCCATTCGAGTTCGGCCTTCATGCTCTTGATGCGCGCATCTTCCTGGCCGGACTCGACTTCGAGGCGCTTCTCCTTCTGCTCGAGCCAGGAGGAGTAATTGCCTTCCCAGGGAATCCCCATGCCACGGTCCAGTTCGAGGATCCAGCCGGCGGCATTGTCGAGGAAGTAACGGTCGTGCGTCACCGCCACCACGGTGCCGGGGAAGCGCTGCAGAAACTGCTCCAGCCAATCCACGCTCTCGGCGTCGAGGTGGTTGGTCGGCTCATCGAGCAGCAGCAGGTCGGGCTTGGACAGGAGCAGCTTGCACAGCGCGACTCTTCTTTTTTCCCCTCCGGACAGGATTTCAATTCTCGCGTCCCAGGCCGGCAAACGAAGCGCATCCGCGGCGATCTCCAGTTCCTGCCCGGTGTCCGCGGTGTTGACGATCGTCTCCAGCCGCGCCTGCTCGGCGGCCAGCTTGTCGAAATCCGCGCCCTCCTCCGAATACGCCGCGTACACCGCCTCGAGCTGCTTCTTCGCCTCGCCGATCTCGCCGCGGGATTCCTCGACCTCCTCGCGCACCGTCCGCTTCGCGTCGAGCGCCGGCTCCTGCGGCAGGTAGCCCACCTTGATGCCCGGCATGCGCACCACTTCGCCCTCGTAGGCATCGTCGCCGCCCGCCATGATCTTGAGCAGCGTGGATTTGCCAGAGCCGTTCAGGCCGAGCACGCCGATCTTGGCGCCAGGAAAAAAATTGAGGGAGATGTTCTTGAGGATCGCGCGCTGGGGCGGCACTGTCTTGCTCACCCTGCGCATCGTGTAGACGTATTTGGCCATCGATGTTCCAGAAAAAAGGCCGAGATTATCGCGTTTATTGCGATAATCCGCCGGTGTATTCGGTAAAGGAAATTTACTACACGCTGCAGGGCGAAGGGGCGAACGCCGGGACGCCGGCGGTTTTCTGCCGTTTCGCGGGCTGCAACCTGTGGAGCGGCCGCGAAGCGGACCGCGCTTCGGCCATCTGCCGCTTCTGCGACACGGAATTTGTCGGCACGGACGGCGCCGGCGGCGGCCGGTTCGGCACGCCCGCCGATCTCGTGCACGCGCTGCAGCGGGGCTCGCGCCCGGGCTCGCATCGCTCTCCCGGATTACCGTGCGGCGCGACTCCATGGGCCAGAGCTGTACCTACACTGGCGGAGCCTGAGGCGTGAAGAACCGGAATAAGATCGCCTCGAAACTGTTTGCTCTTATGTCTTATGAATTGGAGGCCTCCGTGAAACCTGCCTTTGCTCTGATATTGACGCTGCTGCTCGCGGCCTGCACCACGTTCAACGGCAAGGACCTCGTGCCGGGGAAATCCACGGCGGCGGAAGCTGAAACGATGATGGGAACGGCGGACCAGCGCCTCAAGCTCGCCAACGGCGACAGCGCGCTTTACTTTTCACGCCTGCCGTACGGCCGCGCCATGTACGTGGTCACGGTCGGCCCCACTGGTGGGAGTACCGATACCGCCTTGCGCCGGACCACCGCGTTGTCTGGGTGCAGTTTTCCGACGACGGCATGGTGCGGGAAATGCTCGACATGCTAGATCCGGACGAAGAGCGCAAGAAGGACGGCAAAGGCAGCTTCAACTAGGACAGCATGGCGAAAAAGCACGGCCTCAAGCCTTATCGGTTCGACGAAGTGGTCGCCTGGCTTTTTGGCGACTACGTCTTCAACTGCAACTGGGACGTGATGTCGAACGTCACCAAATGCCGCCAGCACGGCTTCCATGAGGTCGTCGACAGCGAGGAGATGTTCGTTCGGCTACTGGCGCGGTTCCGCGAAGAGCGTATCGTTCCCTGACGGCCCGGTGCACCAGGTTCTGGACCACCTCGCCGTTGCAGAACCGGATCCCCACGGAGAATTGCCCATGAAAAGCGCGGCTCAAATTCTCAAGTCCAAACCCGAGCAAACCGTCGAGACCGTCACGCCCTCGACATCGGTGTTTGACGCCGTCAAGCGGATGGCGGAGAAGAACATCGGCGCGCTCCTGATTATGGAGGACGCGAATATAGCCGGCATCTTCACCGAACGCGACTACGCGCGGAAAATCATCCTTATGGGCCGGTCGTCGAAGGAAACGCCGGTCCGCGACATCATGACATTCCCGGTCATGTTTGTGCGCCCGGACCAGACCAACGAGGAATGCATGGCGCTGATGACCGACAACCGCATGCGCCACTTGCCCGTCGTGGATCGGGGCAGGCTGATCGGCATCATCTCCATCGGCGACCTGGTGAAAGACATCATCTCCGAGCAGAAATTCATCATCGAGCAGCTCGAGCACTACATCAAGGGCGACCGGGGCTAGGCACGGACGCTTCGATCACCGCCGGATACTCGGGGCGGATATCGAAGCGCAGCCGGCGATGGGCGCCGCGCAACGCGGTTTCCGCCTCCGCCGGGCTCGCCGCCCGGGAGAAAATGAATCCCAGGTAGCTCGCCCCATCAGGCGGCGGCGCAACGATCTGGCCGGGCTCCGCCGTAATACTCACCCCGGTGATCCCGGTCACCGACTGCGCGGCAGCCAAGCCTTCGAGCCCATGGTAAATGCCGCGCCGTGGGATGGGGATCATCATGACTCCCGCGGCGGCGCCCTGGCGGACATTGGCGAGCGAAATTGGGAGAGATTCGGCCACCACCTGGCGCAATATCAACTCCTCCAGGCTCATGCCCAGGGAATGGGTGAGGACGCGCCCGCACAGGCCCCCGATGGAGCGGGCCGCGATTTCCAGGATCCAGATACCGCGGTCATTGACGCGCACTTCGGCGTGCACCGGTCCAATCGCGAGTCCGGCCACGCGGCAGGCCCGGGCCACCTCCTCATGGATGCGAGCCTGAACCGCCTCCGGCAGCCGCGACGGCGTGACGTACAGCGTTTCCTCGAAATAGGGCCCGTCCAGGGGATCGGGCTTGTCGAAAAGGGCGAAAGTAGTGAGTTCGCCCCGATCCAAGCTGCCTTCCAGGGCGTACTCGCGTCCCGCAATGAAGTCCTCGATGATGAGGCCCAACTCCTCGGCGTCGCGGTCGGCCCGGGACTGGATGGCGCGCACCCAGTTTACGGCCCGCAGCAGCGCGCCGGCATCATCGGCACGGATCACGCCGCGGCTCCCCGACAGACGCCGTGCCTTCACCACCACGGGAAACGTCAACGCAGGCGACAGCGTCCGGACGTCATCCCCCGTCGGTAAGTGATGGAACCGGGGACAGAGGAAATCATGCTCTTGGAGCAGCCGGCGAAACGCCAGCTTGTCGCGTACCTTGCGCACCGCGTGGGTGGGATTTCCCGGCAGGCCTACACGCTGTGAAAGCAGCGCCGCAAGCTCGACGCCCGAATCGTCCACCGCCAGCACCGCATCGAGGTTGCCGTTGATCTCCCGTAAAACGGTGTCGGCCGCCTGCGCCGGCCGGTCGAAATGCAGCGCCATGATCGGCGCCAGACCCCAGGATGGGGCCAGTTGATGGCAATAATTAGCCGCGGCCACGATCTCCACCTCCAATTTTTTCGCGGCGGCAAGAAAATCATTGTTGCGGTAACCGGTGGTGGGCAGCAGCAGCAGGACGCGCTTCACGGATCGGCCATATCAGAAAGACTGGAGCTGCTGCTCGGTGGGCTCGGCGCAGCAGTACCAGGGTTCCGACAGACGGGGGATCGGAGAGCCCAGGTGTCCCGCGAGTTCTGGCACGGGACACTCCGCAGCCTCGTGGGCCGTACGCCAGATCGCGGCGAACACTTCGCGGCGCGGAAGATTCTCCTTCTCGGATCGAGCCACCAAGGCCTGCAGCTCCCGCTGCAGGCGGTCTACCCGGGGATCGGCATGGACCCACGGATAACCCAGCAGGCCGGAATCGAAGGCCATCAGCTTTTCCCTGAAGCCGGGCAGCTGCAGAAGATAGGAGCCTGCGGGAACGAGCAGCCGGATGGCGAGCTGCACCGGGGGCACGCTCTCCACGAGTTGCAGTTCCAGCAGCCGCTCCAGTAGGGCGATGTAACCTTTCAGTGTCGTCCAGGGACTGAACGCTACAAAGGTCGGGGCGAGCGCAATGCCCGCTTCGCGGGTGAGCGCCACCGCCCGGTCAAAGTCCCGGCTGGTGTGACTTTTGTCGAGAAGAAGCAGGATATTGTCGTCCACGGCTTCCACCGCGGAGGTGATGAACAGGCAGCCGCTGCGCCGCAGCTCGGGCAGCAGCTCGGCGTGATCGATGAGGTGCTGTATTTTTATGGTGACGTCGAACGTGACCTCCGGGAACGCTTCGTGCAAGGCGCGCGCGAGCCTCATGCCATGGGTGGGCCCGTTGAAGAAGTCCGGGTCGCCGAAGGAAATATGGCTTGCCCCTTCTCTCACCTGCTGGCGGATATCTTCCATCACCACCTCTGCCGGGACGATGCGGAATTTCCCCTGGTACACCGGGACTACCGGGCAGTGCCGGCACAGATGCTTACAGCCCCGGCTGCCCTCGGCAAAACCGGAGACGCGGGTCAATCCATCCGGCAGCACCAGGTGGGCGTAGCGCGAGAGCTTTGGCAGGCCGCTGCGGTCCGGCACCTCGAACGGGACCTTGCCCAGGCTGATGACCGGCTCGCTCTGAATTGCCGGCTTTCCATTGGTCCGGAGCCTCCGGCACAGGCAAAGGAGCGCCGGCTCCACCTCTCCTCCGAGTACGGTGCCCACGCCCAATCCGCGCAGCAGCTCCTCGTTCATGGGCGCGTAGAGCCCGTAGACACAGATGTGGGCCTTCGGGGCAAGTTGTTTGATGCGCGGCAGCGCCTGCACCGCGATGCGGGTGGCGGTGTGCATCCCGACATAGAGCGCCACCAGGCCCGCGCCCTCGAGAATCCCGGGATCGAGTTTCTCGAGCGAAAGATCGAGGCAGCGCACCGCGAAGCCCTCGCGCTTGAGCCACGCGGCAGGCTGCGCCAGAGCGAACGGCTGCCGCCCCAGCTCATAGGGATTGATGAGGACGACTTCGAAGGGGTCCGCTATTTTGATTTTGGCCGCTGCTCGAAAGGCGCGGGGCCCGGCGCAGGTCCCGGCTCACGGCTCGCCCCGGCCGCAGCCAGGCGCTCGAGGTATTGCTGCCACAGCGAATCGCGGTTCTGGCCCAGCCAGTACAGGTAGTCCCAGGCATAGATGCCGGTGCTGTGCCCGTCGGAGAACGCAGGCGTCACCGCGTAGCTGCCGCTCGGTTCGAGCGCCGTGATTTCCACGTCGCGCTTGCCGGCCTGCAGCACCTCCTGGCCAGGGCCATGGCCTCGAACTTCTGCAGACGGCGAATAAACGCGCAGCAGTTCATAGCTCAACTCGAACCGGCTGCCGTCCGAAAACACGAGTTCCATCAGCCGCGATTTCTGGTGCAGCTTGATTTCGGTGGGTACCGGCGTGTTCCCGTCCATGCCTACTTCTGCGACGGCGGGGTATAGCCCGAGGCAACTTCGGCGCCGCTGCCGAAGAAATGGCTCTCCATCTGCTGTACGAGGTAGTCGCGCGCCTTCTTGTCGGCGAGATTGAGCCGGTTCTCGTTCACCAGCATCTTCTGGTGCTCAAGCCACTGCCGCCACGCTTCCTTCGATACGTTCTCGAAAATGCGCTTGCCGAGCGCGCCCGGATAGGGCGGGAAATCGAGCGCCTCGGCTTCGCGCCCGAGCTTGATGCACTTGACCATGCGCGCCATAGGGGAACTCCACAGAACGGCCGTCGAGGGGACGACAACCCATTCGCCAAGTATAGCAATGCGTCAGCCGAAAATAACGTTGCGCGCTTATTCCTTCGGCGGCACCGTGCGCAGGTAGGCGACGACCGCGGCTTCCGAGCCGGCTTGGCTGCGCGGGTTCCGGTTCCCAACACGTAGAATACGCGGGTGAAGCAGGAAGCACCTCCGTCTGACGCGATTCACATCCGCGGCGCCAGGCAGAACAACCTCAAGAACCTCACGCTTTCGATCCCGAACGGCGAGCTTGTCGTCGTCACCGGCGTCTCGGGATCGGGCAAGTCCTCGCTCGTCTTCGACACCCTCTACGCCGAAGGGCAGCGGCGCTACGTCGAGACCTTCAGCCCCTACGCGCGGCAGTTCCTCGACCGCATGGACAAGCCGCAGGTGGATGCCATCGAGGGCATTCCGCCGGCCATTGCCATCGACCAGATCAACCCGGTGCGCACCTCGCGCTCCACCGTGGGCACGATGACCGAGCTGAACGATCTTCTGAAACTGCTGTACGCGCGGGCGGCAAAACTGTTTTGCCGGGGCTGCGGCAAGCCGGTGGTGAGGGATACGCCGGAATCCATCTATGCCTCCTTGAAGGAAAGGCCGGATCAAAGGCTGATCGTCACCTTCCCGGTCTCCATCCCGAAGAACTTCACCGAGGCCGAAGTGCTGCAGCTGCTCGAGCGCCAGGGCTACACCCGCTTCCACTCGCGCACAAAGCTGATGCTGGAAGTGGTGCAGGACCGGCTCCGAACAGGTTCCGTAGAAAAGTCCAGAGTGATCGAGGCCCTGGAAGCGGCCCTCCGAGTGGGCCAAGGCAAAGTCAACATCTACGACGAAAAACAGGCTTTTCGGTATTCGTCCGACCTGCATTGCCCCGATTGCGACATCCACTATTCCGAACCGACCCCCGCGGCGTTCTCGTTCAATTCGCCGCTCGGCGCCTGCGACACCTGCCGCGGATTCGGGCGGGTCATTGGTGTGGACTTCGGGTCGGTTGTTCCCAATGAAAAACTTTCATTGAGAGAAGGCTGCATCAGACCGTGGCAATCCCCGAGCTTCAAGGAGTGCCAGGACGACCTGGTCAAGTACGCGAAGAAGCGCAAGATTCCATTGGATACACCGTTCAAGGAATTGAGCGACCCGCACAAGACCTGGGTACTGGAGGGTGAACCGGAATGGGTCAGCTGGCGCAAATCCTGGCCCGGCGTCTGGTACGGCGTGCGGCGCTTCTTCAAGTGGCTCGAGAGCAAGGCCTACAAGATGCACATCCGCGTGCTGCTCTCCAAGTACCGCGCCTACACGCCCTGCCTCGCCTGCCACGGCACGCGCCTGAAGCCCGATTCAATGCTGTGGAAAGTGAATGCGCTTTCGATTCATGATTTGATGCTCCTCCCGATATCAAGGACAAAAACGCTGTTCGATGAGCTGCAACTGCCCGCGCCCCTTGACCAGGCCACGGACCTGCTGCTCACCGAGATCCGTACACGGCTGAAGTTCCTCTGCGACGTCGGCCTGGGCTACCTGACGCTGGACCGGCAGTCGCGCACGCTCTCGGGCGGCGAGGTGCAGCGCATCAACCTCACCACGGCGCTCGGCACCTCGCTGGTAAACACGCTTTTCGTGCTGGATGAGCCCTCCATCGGCCTGCATCCGCGCGACATGGGGCGCGTGATAGACGTCATGCGGCGGCTGCGCGACGCCGGCAATTCGCTGGTGGTGGTCGAGCACGATCCGCAGATCATGTTCGCCGCCGACCGCATCCTCGACATCGGCCCCGGGCCCGGCGAACGCGGCGGCGAGATCGCGTTTTTCGGCACACCCGGCGAGTTGCGCAAAACCAACACCATTACTGCCGAGTATTTTTCGGGTAGAAAAAAAGCTTTTTTACAGAGAAAAGAAGCCAAATCGAAAAATTACATCCAGGTAACAGGAGCTACGCAGCACAATCTCAAGAACATCGACGTCAGCATCCCGCTCGAGCGCCTGGTCTGCGTCACCGGCGTCTCCGGTTCGGGCAAATCCACGCTGCTGCAGGACGTGCTCTACGCCGCGTTGCGCAAGGCCAAGGGCAAGCCGACCGATACCCCCGGAGCGCACCGGGCGCTGGGCGGCGCCGACCGCGTCGAAGAAGTGGTGCTGGTCGACCAGACGCCGATCGGCAGGACCACGCGCTCCAATCCGGCGAGCTACGTGGGGGCCTTTGATTCCATCAGAAAACTGTTTTCGAATTGCATGGATTCAAAACAAAGGAAATACACCCCGGGCACTTTCAGCTTCAATTCGGGCAACGGCCGCTGCCCCGCCTGCGCCGGCAAGGGCTTCGAGCACGTCGAAATGCAGTTCCTGTCGGACGTCTACCTGCGCTGTCCCGACTGCGATGGCCGCCGCTTCCGCGCCGAAATCCTCGAAGTAAAGATCGGCGGCAAGTCCATCGCCGACGTGCTCGACCTGACCGTCTCGGAAGCGCTGTACTTCTTCCGCGGCGAAGCGGACCTGGTGGCGAAACTGCGGCCGCTGAAGGACGTGGGGCTCGATTACCTGCGCCTCGGCCAGCCGGTGCCGACGCTCTCCGGCGGCGAAGCGCAGCGCCTCAAGCTTGCCGGCTACCTGGCCGAGGCCGGCGGCACGCAAACGAAGAAACTATTCCTGTTCGACGAACCGACCACCGGCCTGCACTTCGACGATGTGGCGAAGCTGCTGCGCGCCTTCCGGCAGCTGCTGGACGCGGGGCATTCGCTGCTGGTCATCGAGCACAACCTGGACGTGATCCGCGCCTGCGACTGGATCATCGACCTCGGCCCCGAAGGCGGCGAAGCAGGCGGCTACGTGGTCTGCACCGGAACGCCGGAGGAAGTGGCGAAGCATCCGGCTTCTCACACGGCCAAGGCACTGAGGGACTATGAAAAAGCCTTTACCCAACAACTAACAGCCACTGAACCAGCTGGCCGCTATCTCGGCAATTCCATCCAGATCCATAACGCGAAAGAGCACAACCTCAAGGGCATCGACGTCGAGATCCCGCGCAATCGCTTCACGGTGGTGACCGGCGTCTCGGGTTCGGGCAAATCCACTCTCGCCTTCGACATCCTCTTCTCCGAGGGCCAGCGGCGCTACCTGGAATCGCTCAATGCTTACGCGCGCCAGTTCGTCCAGGGCGCCTCGCGCCCGGACGTGGACGCGATCTTCGGCATCCCGCCCACCGTGGCGATCGAACAGCGCAGCAGCCGCGGCGGCAGGAAGAGCACCGTCGGCACGCTTACCGAAGTGCACCACTTCCTGCGCCTCGCCTTCGTCAAGCTCGGCACCCAGTTCTGTCCGGATTGCGTCGTCGCCATCGAGCCGCAGAGCGAGGACGCGATTGTGGCCAGGATTCTGAAGGATTTCAGAAATCAAACCATTACCCTGCTTGCGCCGCTGATCGTCAACCGCAAGGGCGTCTACACGGACCTCGCCAAGTGGGCGCGCGGCAAGGGTTACACGCAGCTGCGGGTGGATGGAAGGATGCTTCCGGTGCGGCCTTTTCCAAGAATCGACCGGTTCAAGGAACATAGTATTGAATTGCCTGTTGCTTCCTTGAAGATCGATGTAAAAAAAGAAAACGAAATTCGCAGGGCCCTGGCCACCGCTCTGGAGATCGGCAAAGGTTCGGTGCATGTCCTGGCGAAAAAGCCGCAATCGTTCTCCACCAAGCGCTCCTGCCCGTCGTGCGGGCGCGGCTTCGCCGAGCTCGACCCGCGCCTGTTCTCCTACAACTCGCGCCACGGCTGGTGCGGCACCTGCGTGGGAACCGGGCTGGAACTCAAGGATGTCGGTTGGGACAAGGAACGCTCGCGCACCGGCACCGAGGACCACGTACTCGATTCCTGGATCGAATGGCTGGAAGTGGACCAGCCCTGTCCCGACTGCCACGGCAAGCGCCTGAATGCCGAAGCGCTGGCGGTCAAATGGGACGGCAAGAGCATTGCTGAATTTGGTTCTTTAGCCATTTCTATCCTGGAAAAAGAACTGAAAACGATAAAACTGAATAATCGGCAGGCTCAAATAGCAAGAGATCTTGTCGCTGAGCTGAACAGCCGGCTGGATTTCCTGCAGCAGGTGGGCCTGGGTTACCTGACGCTCGACCGCTCGGCGCCGACGCTCTCGGGCGGCGAGGCGCAGCGCATCCGGCTCGCGGCGCAGCTCGGCTCCAACCTGCGCGGCGTCTGTTACATCCTGGACGAGCCGACCATCGGCCTGCACCACCGCGACAACCAGATCCTGCTCGACGTGCTGGAGAAACTAGAAGCCAAGGGCAATACGCTGGTGGTGGTCGAGCACGACGAGGACACCATCCGGCGCGCGCACCACGTCATCGACCTGGGGCCCGGCGCCGGTAAGCTCGGCGGCCGCGTCATCGGCGCGGGCAGCGCCGACGACCTGATGCAGCTGCCGGATTCGCTGACCGGAAGGTTTTTGCGAGAGCCGCTGAGGCATCCGATCCAGCCACGCCGTGCTGTTACTTCAACATCTTCTGAATTGAAAATTCAAAAGGCGACACTTCACAATCTCCAAAAAATTGATGCACGCATTCCCCTGGGCCGCCTGGTCGTCATCACCGGCGTCTCGGGGTCCGGCAAATCCACGCTCGCCAGGGATGTCCTGTTTCGCTCCCTTGAGGAAAATAAATTCATCGGGTGCAAAAGCATTTCAGGCGTGAAACTCCTGGACCGCGTGCTGGAAGTGGACCAGACGCCGATCGGCAAGACGCCGCGCTCCTGCCCCGCGACCTACGCCGGCTTCTGGGATGCGATCCGCCGCAGCTTCGCCGACACGTCGGAAGCGCGCATGCGCGGCTGGAGCGCGAGCCGCTTCTCCTTCAACACCAGGGGCGGGCGCTGCGAAAGCTGCGACGGCCAGGGCATCAAGAAAATCGAGATGTCGTTCCTGCCCGATGTAAAAGTGGCTTGCGAAGCCTGCGGCGGCCGGCGCTTCAACGCCGAGACGCTGGCGGTGCGCTGGCGCGAAAAAACCATCGGCGACGTGCTCGCGATGAGCGTGGACGAGGCGGTGGAGTTTTTCGCCGCGCATCCGTCCATCCACCGCGCGCTGCGGCTGATGCAGGACGTGGGCCTGGGCTACCTCACGCTCGGCCAGCAGAGCCCGACGCTGTCGGGCGGCGAAGCGCAACGGCTCAAGCTCGTCACCGAACTATCAAAGACAAGTTCGGAGAAGAAGACCCTGTACGTCCTGGACGAGCCCACCGTCGGCCTGCACATGGCCGATGTCGAGAAGCTGATCCGCGTGCTGCACCGCCTGGTGGACGCCGGCAACTCGGTCGTGGTCATCGAGCACAATCTGGACGTGATCGCGGAAGCTGATTGGATCGTGGACCTGGGACCGGAGGGCGGCAGCGAAGGCGGCCGCGTGGTGTTCCAGGGCGCGCCGGAGCGGTCGACGCGCAGTGACAGCCACACCTGCAGGGCGCTGTCCGCCTTCCTCGCGCAACGAGCCGCATGACACTGCCCGCTCCACCGCGGCGCTCGGTCGCGCTCGCACTGATGGTCGCCGCCCCGGTACTGTGGAGCATGGCGGGCGTACTCACGCGCAGCATCGAGCGCGCGGGCGCCTTCGAGATCGCGTTCTGGCGCAGCTTTTTCGCCGCGGCGTTCGTCGCCGCAGCGCTTGCGGTGCTGCAGGGCGCCGGCGCGTGGCGGGGGCTGCGTGCCGCGGGCGGAATCGGCCTGGCCTCTGGCGCCATGTGGGCAATCATGTTCACTGCGTTCATCGTGGCGCTCACCTTGACGACGACCGCCAACGTCCTGGTGATCAACAGCGCCGGAGCATTCCTCACCGCCCTGCTCGCCTGGTTGGTGCTGCGCGAGCCGGTGCCGGCGCACACCTGGGCCGCCATCGCGCTTGCTACCGCGGGCATGGCGTTGATGTTCGGCGCCGGCCTGCAGGCCGGCGACGGCCGGCATCTTTCCGGCATGCTGATCGCGCTTAGCGTGCCGGTGGCGGGCGCCATCAATATCGTCATGCTCCGGCACTCGGCCACCCGCATCGATCTGATGCCTGCGGTGCTGCTCGGCGGCATTGTCTCGGCGGCGGCCGCACTGCCGCTGGCGCTGCCGTTTACTGCTACGCCCCGCGACTTCGCGGTGCTGGCGGCGCTGGGCGTCTTCCAGCTGGGGCTGCCCTGCATGCTGCTGGTGCTGGCGAGCCGCACGCTGCGCGCACCCGAGATCGCGTTGCTCGGACTGATCGAGGTCGTGCTCGGTCCGCTCTGGGCATGGCTGGGCGCAGGCGAGGTGCCCGCCGGCACGACGCTTGCGGGCGGGGCAATCATTCTGAGCGCCGTGGCGGGCAACCAATTGTGGAGCTGGTCGCGCGGCTCCCCGACTGTCGCCACGCGGTGACGGCCACGCCTGCAGGGCGCTGGCAGCTTTTCTCGCTGGGCCATCAACTTAGCCGCCCAGCGACGGTCTCAGCTGTCATGAGACTGCTCACGTTGGTATTGTCCCTTTTCTTCGCGCTGGCCGAACAGAAAATCCTGCCGCATGTGGACTTCCGCGAGGCCGCCCTGCTTGCGATGGGCAGGTCCTGGTACACGGCCACCCCGGCGCAGCAGGATCAAGTGGTGAACGAATTCCGTACGATGCTGGTGCGCATCTACTCGAACTCGATCGACGTCTACCGCGGCCAGACGCTAAAGGTGCTGCCGGTGCGCATGGCGCCGGGCGCCACGGAAGTCACCGTGCGCAACCGGTACCTGAGCGAGGGCCGCCCGCCGGTGCCGGTCGAGTACTCGATGAAGAAGACGCCCGAGGGCTGGAAAATCTACGACATCGCGGTGGAAGGCGTAAGCCTGGTGCTCACCTACCGCGCCGAATTCGAGAACATCACGCGCTCCTCGGGCATCGACGGCCTGATCAAGCGCCTGCAGCAGAAAAACGCGTAAACGCGTTCCTTAAAAACGCCTAGGGCCAGGCCATTCGCCATCAGGTATCCGCTGACGTAATCGATCGCCGAAACCGGCATCAGCCTGGGTTTGGATTCACCGCTTTGGGCGTACGCCATGCCGCTCACGGTCTGCACGATGCTGTCGAAGCCGCGCCGCTCGCGCCACGGGCCACGCGTTGCGGACACTCATGGCACCGGATAGTCTACCGAGATGCGCGAACCCCAGCACAAAGCCATCCTCCTCAAGGACTACGCCCCGCCCGCATTTCTCATCGAACGGGTCTCTCTCGACGTTGACATCAGGGCCGACGACGCGCTCGTCAAGGCCACCCTCGCCGTGCGCCGCAATCCTTCGTCCAGGTCGAAGGATGCGGCGCTGGAACTGGATGGCGACGAACTGGAGCTGGTGTCTTTGTTTCTGGACGGAAAAGAAAAGGCACATAACGTAACCAAAGAGACTCTTTCCATCCCCGCCGTGCCCGATGCCTTCACGCTGGAAACCGTAACGCGCATCGTGCCGCAGAAAAACACCAAGCTGGAGGGCCTGTATGCCACCCGGAGCGGCTTCGTCACGCAATGCGAAGCACAGGGCTTCCGCCGCATCACCTGGTTCCTCGACCGGCCGGACAACCTTGCCGTCTACACCGTGACCGTCAACGCGGACAAAGCGAAATATCCCGTCCTGCTTTCCAACGGAAACCGGATCGACTTGGGCGCGAATGGAGAAAGGCATTGGGCGAAATTTGAAGATCCATTCCCGAAGCCTAGCTATCTATTTGCTCTTGTAGCAGCTGATCTTGAATTTATCACGGAAAAAATAAAATCCAGGTCCGGTAACGACAAGACCCTCTATATCTATGTGGAGCCGGGGAAACTGGATCAGGCGGGCTGGTCGATGGACTGCCTCAAGCGCGCCATCGCCTGGGACGAGCGGCGCTTCGGCCTCGAGCTGGACCTGGACGAGTACAAGATCGTGGCGGTCGGCGACTTTAATTCCGGGGCGATGGAGAATAAGGGCCTCAACATCTTCAACACCAAGTACGTGCTGGCGCGCCCGGACACCGCCACCGATACCGACTACCTGAACATCGACCGCGTCGTCGCGCACGAGTACTTCCACAACTGGACCGGCGACCGCGTCACCTGCCGCGACTGGTTCCAGCTCTCGCTCAAGGAAGGCCTCACGGTATTCCGCGACCAGGAATACGGCGCCGACACCTACTCGCGGGCCGTGACCCGCATCCAGGAAGTGCGCGGCCTGCGCGCCGGGCAGTTCCCGGAAGACGCCGGACCGATGGCGCATCCGGTGCGGCCGCAGTCCTACGAGGAGATCCGCAACTTCTACACCATGACGGTGTACGAAAAAGGCGCCGAAGTGGTGCGCATGCAGCACACGCTGCTCGGCGAGGAGAAATTCCAGGCCGGCATGCGGCTTTACTTCCAGCGCCACGACGGCCAGGCGGTAACCTGCGACGACTTTGTCCAGGCCATGGAGGACGCAAGCGGGACGGACGCCTCGTCGCGCGTGGACCTGTCGCAGTTCCGGCGCTGGTACGACGTCGCGGGGACGCCGGTACTGGATTGTTCCGGTGTTTTTGAAGCAAATTCTTTTGCTCTTACCGTCCGTCAATCCATGCAACCGCCATTCCATATTCCGCTGGCGGTAAAAATCGGCCATCACGAAGAAATCCTGTCCGTTACCCGGAAAGAACAAACCTTCAGGTTCGAAAACCTCGAGAGCCGTCCCGTTCCTTCCTTGCTGCGAGGTTTCTCCGCGCCGGTGATCCTGAATTATCCCTACAGCGAAGCGGAACTGGTGCACCTGCTGGCGAACGACGACGACCCGTTCAACCGCTGGGAGGCGGCGCAGCGCCTGGCGACGGACATCATCCTCAGGAAAGCTGGCAATCCGTCCGCGGAGTTCCTTGATGCAATGAGGCTTTTATTGAAAGAAAAAGATCCTGCCTTCGTGGCCGAAACCCTGGCCCTGCCCTCGGAGACTTTCCTCGCCGAACAGGTGGACGTCGTCGACCCGGACGCCTTGCATGCGTCGCGCAACGCGCTTCGTCTCGCCCTTGCTTTTCACTTTAAAGATCTTTTACTTGAAACGTATAGAAATCATAAAATCGAAACACCCTATTCCCCCGACGCTGCGTCCTCCGGCAGGCGTGCGCTGAGGAACCTGGCGCTTTCCTATCTCATGGAACTTGAGACTTCCGACGTCGTGGCGCTCTGCTACGAACAGTTCGGCCAGTCGAACAACATGACGGAGCAGTCCGCGGCGCTCACCGCGCTGGCGAACAGCAGCGCGCCGCAGCGAAGCATCGCCCTGGATTCGTTCTACGGAAAATGGAAGGACGAGCCGCTGATCGTCGACAAGTGGCTGGCGGTGCAGGCGGGCTCGCGCCTGCCGGGCACGCTCGCGCGCGTGACCGAGCTGCTGGCGCACCCTGCCTTCGACATCAAGGTTCCCAACAAGGTCTATTCGCTGATCCGCACCTTCGCCGCCAACCATGTCCGCTTCCACGCCGCGGACGGGGCGGGCTACGCGTTTCTCGCCGACCAGGTGCTAGCGCTGGACCAGCTCAATCCCCAGGTGGCGGCGCGTATTGCACGCGGCTTCGACCGCTGGAAGCGGTTCGATGCGCAAAGGCAGTCAAAATCACGGCTGCAGCTGGAACGGATACGCGACGCCCCGGGCCTGTCGAAGGATGTCGCCGAAATCGTCGGCAAGGCGCTGGCTTGAGGATGGAGAACTGAGCGTGGGCAACGGCTCGCAGCTCTACTTCGCCACGGCCGCGTTCATCGCCACCCACTTCATCACCAGCACCCCGCTGCGCGGCGTACTGGCCAGGGCACTCGGCGAGAAAGCCTACGTCGCCCTGTATTCGCTGCTCGCTTTCGCCACGCTTGGCTGGATGATCTGGGCCTACAACCGCGCGCCATTGGAGCCGATATGGGTCGGCACGCGCTGGCTGCCCGCCGTGGCCATGCCATTCGCTTTCATGCTGCTTGCCTGCGGCCTGCTGTCACGCAACCCGAGCGCGGTCGGCGCCGCCCGGCTGCTGAAGAATCCCGAAGCGGCGCAGGGCATCATCCGCGTCACGCGCCATCCGGTCATGTGGGCGTTCATCCTCTGGTCTCTGGCGCACCTGCTGGCGCGCGGGGAGCACATGGCGTCGGTGTTCTTCGGCGGCTTCCTCGTGCTGGCGGCACTGGGCGCCCTCCTCATGGACGAGCGCAAGGCACGGACCCTGGGCGAAGACTGGCAACGCTTCGCCGCCGTGACCTCGTATTTCCCGTTCCTCGCCATCCTGCAGGGCCGCAACCGCTTCGATGCGCGCGAGATCGGCTGGCGCAATCCGGCCATCGGCCTCGCGCTCTACGCGCTGTTCTTCTGGTTCCACCCGATGCTGTTCGGCATCCGCGCTTACTAAGATCTGCCGCTGTAGGCGCCATCGTGATCGAAATGAAGGGCGTAAAAGCACATGAACTCTCCGTCGCGGCTCACCACCGCGCGGCACTGGCGGGTGACACGAATCGTGAAGCGGCCTTTCGCCGACTTCAGCTCCTCCCACTTGAGTCCCTGATCGGAGTAGACCTGCTGCCAGGTGAGCCGCGAGACTTTCCGCAGTATCTTGACGGCCTGGCGCAATTCGCCTGTATCGAGTTCGAAAAGCTGTGCCTGAAACTCGCGAAAATTCAGATCGAGGCGGACGCCTCCGGTCAAACGCGCTTGGCCGATCGTTTGGCCGCACTCTTGACCAGTTCATCAAGTTTCGTTTCGGCTCGCGGCGTGCGTCCTGCCCATTCGTCGGCGCGGCGAAGCTGCTCGCGCATCGCCGGCTCATGAGCCCAAGCCTCGGCATCGGGCACGACCTTCATCGGCCGCAGCAGCACCGCGCCGTCGGACCGCGGTTCGACCTCGAAGTACTTGCCCGCGTACTTCTTGCCCAGGGACAGTTGCCCGCTGGTGCCGACCATCTTGAGCATGAGACCTCCGGGTGCGTCGTTTTTTGAATTCATGCCGCATGATAGCATTACGGTCTTGTTCGGCGTCCGCGCCTACTGATCCCGAGCCACGTCGATCCGCACCAGCTTCATCCGCCCGCCCGCGCCGCTCCTGATCGTCACATCCGCCTTGCGGCAGCCACACGCCGTCGCTTCCCTGTTCCAGCGTGCTGACGCGCAAATTGGGTTTGACCTTCACCTGAATCGTTGTCACAGCGTTCTTATCTTCGCCAGACCGCCCATGCGAGGCACAGCCATCCGCTTGCGTTCAGGACTGCTCCCGGCCACCGCGTATGGACCCGCGCGAAACATGCTCAACTGAATAAAGAAACTCCGGCAAATTGTTGCGTCACAATCAGGTTTCCTCGCGGTTCTTCTTCACGACCCGCAGCACCATCCGGTCCACCACCTTTGGAAAGGCGAGCTTCAGCCAGAGGCCTACCTTGCCTTGCAGGGTCATGACCAGTTCGCGTTTTCTGGCGTGCGTCGCTGCGATGATCTGGCGCACGCACTCCTGCACCGGCATGACGTTGTCCTCCTTCAAGCCGCTCTTGCCGGCGGGCTGTCCGTCGGCGCCGTAGCCGTGCAGTCGGATGTCGGTGGCGACGACGCCGGGATAGACGATGGTGATGTCCACGCCGCTTTCCTGCAGTTCCAGTCGCAGGGCTTCAAAGAACAGTGCCTGCGCCGCTTTGGTGGGGCTGTAGGCGGTGCGGCCCGGAATGCCCACCTTGCCGGCGAGGCTGGAGATGGCGACGATCTGGCCGCGGCGTTTCTTCAGGTGCGGCAGGGCGTAGCTGGTGCAGTACAGGCTGCCCATGTAGTTGACGCGCATCATCGTCTCGTACCAGGTGAAATCGGTCACTTCCTCGAAGCCCGCATGGCCCGAGACGCCGGCGTTGTTGACGAGAATGTCGAGCGAGCTGTACTTGCGAACGGCGGTCTCGATGAAGTTGCGGCAATCGTCTTCCACGCTCACGTCGCAGCGGATGGCGACCGCCTCGGCGCCGAGCGCGCGGCATTCGGCCGCCACCGCCTCGAGCTTCTCCAGGTTGCGCGCCGCGAGCGCGAGCCAGACGCCCTTGCCGGAGACTTGCCGCGCAAGCTCGGCGCCGATGCCCTCCGAGGCGCCGGTGATCGCCATGACTCGCCCGGAAAAAGAATTCATGTCGACGCAATCTCTTAGAAGCGTTCGGGACGATACGGAAACGGATCGATGAACGGCGTCTCGCCCGTGATCATCTCGCCAATCAGGCGGCCTGTCACCGGCCCCAGCGTCAGGCCGTGGTGCGCGTGGCCGAAGGCGAACCAGAGAGTGGCGTGCAGTGGCGCCTTGCCGATGATCGGCATCATGTCCGGCGTGCAGGGCCGTGCGCCCATCCACGCTTCGTTGTCGAGGCGCTCGGCGAGCGGGAACAGCTCGCGCGCGATCGGCTCGGCGCGGCCCAGCTGCACCGGCGTGCGGATCGCGTCGCGCAGCGCGAACTCGGCGCCGGTCGTAAGCCGGATACCGCGCTGCATCGGCGCCAGGCAGTAACCGCGCTCGGTGTCGAGAATCGGATGATTGAGCGTCGCCTTGCCGGCGGCGCGGTAGTGCATGTGATAGCCGCGCTTCACCGCGAGCGGCAGGTCGTAGCCAAGCGCGCGCGTCACTACGTCGGCCCAGGGGCCGAGCGCGACCACCGCGGCGCCCGCCTGCAGGGGCCCATCAGCCGTACGCAGCGACCACCCCTTGCCTTCTTCTTTTAGAGATACTGCATTTCCTTGTAAAAACAGGCCGCCGCGGCTCTCGAACAGCTTCAGGTAGGCGAGCGCGAGGGCCTGCGGATCGATGACGGTCGTGGGGTCGGTCCAGTGCAGTGCGCCGACGAGCACGGGAGCGAGATGAGGTTCTTTCTCTTGTAGTTCTTTTTGATTCAATTCAGAAAAATTAACGCCAAATTCTGCGCGCCAAGCTGCCGCTTCGGCGAAACGCAGGTCGCGCTCGCGCGCGGTGCGGAAGACGCGCATCCAGCCCCTGCGCTGCAGCAGCGCCGTCGCGCCCGCCTCCGCCGCGAGCGCGTCGTGCTCGGTGACGCAGTGCTCGATCAGGCGCGAGTACTCGCGCGCGATCTGCGCGTGGCGCTCGCGGCGCGAGTGCTGCCAGTACTTCCACAGGAACGGCGCGAGCTCCAGCAGCGCCGAGGGATGGTAGTGCGCGTCGATGGTGCGATTGAAGCCGTAGCGCAGCAGCGCGCCGAAATCGTGCGGGAAGCCGTAGGGGTAGACGCCTTCGCGCTGGATCAGGCCGGCATTGCCGAAGGAGGTCTCCTCGGCCGCGCCGCGCCGGTCGAGCAGCGCCACGGAGCGTCCGCGCGCCTGCAGGTGCAGCGCGACGCTGATGCCGACGATGCCGGCGCCAAGGACGACCGCGTCGGCTTTCATGTGGCCAGCTTGCGCTTCACACGCTGGTCGAATTTTTCCACGTTGACCACGACGCGCTCGTGCGTGCCGTCGCCGATCAATTCCTTTTCATCGTGAGCTTCGACTGAGAAGAATACGGTTCTGCCTTCTATTCTTAAAGTTCTTGCAACAGCAACAACCCGCATGCCAACCGGCGTTGCAGCAATATGCCTCACATTAAGAATCGTACCCAGGCTCTGGTAGCCGGGCGGCAGTAACTGTTCGATCGCGTCCAGCGCCGCGGCCTCGAACAGGTTGATCATCACCGGAGTCGCCAGCACGTGCACCTTGCCGCTGCCCACGCGTGGTGCAGTGTGCTCTTCGCCCACCACCAATTCGGTGCGGCCGGTGAGCCCGGGCGTCAGTGCGTCGAGATGCATGCGCGGCTATGATATTCCCACGTCTGAGGCAATATGCGCGTAAGGTCTTCGGTCGACAATTCGACCTTCTACGTGCGGAATGAAAGCAACCCATCGCCTGTTGGCTCGTATGGACGGACATGGCTCACAAGAACAATAAAATCGGCATGGATTCAAAGAGATGAACGACCCTAGCCCCATCGCACGTATCGCCTTGCAGCCGGATCTGGCGCTGGCGCTGGCGAAGTACCGCAGGCACGCGGCCGGGTACGACGCGACCGCACAGCGCACCATCGCGATGCGGCGCCGGGTGGTTGGCATGCTCGGGCTGCGGCCCGGGGATACGGTGCTCGATGTCGCCTGCGGAACCGGCCTGTCGTTGCCGCTGCTCAGGCAAGCGGTGGGGCCCGCCGGCCGGGTCGTCGGCGTGGAAGTCAGCCCGGAGATGATCGACCGGGCGCGCGGGCGCGTTGCCGGTGCGGATTGGAATAACGTGACGCTGATCGAATCGTCCATGGAAGACGCCGACCTCGGCGCGCCGTTCGATGCCGCGCTATTCAACTACACCCACGACGTACTTCAATCGCCGCGCGCGCTGCAGCGTATTTT
>CAMDRF010000029.1 GCA_945906765.1 Nitrosovibrio sp. Nv4
GGCTTTTCCTTCCTGCGCCTGCACAATCCGCCCGGGCGCACGGGCGGGCCGCTGATCCGTTCGCTGCACGATGCGCTGGGAAAATTTCCAAACGCGACCTTCGCCGATGAAACGCCCGGCGCGGGACTCCTTACGGATGGTCGGGGCGCCGTGACCGGGGTGCTCGCGGGTCCCGCCGGCACGGACCGCATCGGCGCGCGCAAGGTGATCCTCGCCTGTGACGGTTTCGGCGCCAGCAAGGAGATGCTGCGCCGGTATATCCCGGAGATGGCCGACGTGGAATACATCGGCACGCAGAACAATACGGGCGAGGGCATTCGCTGGGGAATCGAGCTCGGCGCCGCGACCGCGCACATGACCGGCTATCAGGGCCACGGCTACGTCTGCGCGGGCTACGGCACGCGCCTGTCGCCCGAGATCCCGCAGTTGGGCGGGATCTTCGTGAACATGAGCGGCGACCGGTTTACGCGGGACGACCAGGGCTACTCGGAGTTTGCGCGCGTCGTGCTCGGGCAGCCCGGCGGCGTCGCGGTCGGCATCTTCGACCAGCGCATCTACGACGTGGTCGCCCACACCGATCATTTCAAGGACACCGTCGCCTCGGGCGCGCTGCGCCGGGCAGGCACGCTCGAGGAACTGGCTGCCGCCTTTCGCCTCGATGCGGCACGGCTGCGCGCGACGCTGGAGGAATACAACGCCGACGCGCTGCGCGGCGAGGACCGCTTCGGCAGAAAGATCTTCGGCACGCCGCTGCAGGCGCCTTACTACGGCGCGAAGGTCACCGGCGCGCTCGCGCATACCCAGGGCGGGCTCAAGGTAGACGTGCATGCGAGAGTGCTGCGCCCGGAGGGCACGGTCATTGCCAACCTGTACGCCGGCGGCGGCACCGCGGCGGGAATCTCGGGCGACGGGCCGGACGGTTATCTTTCCGGCAACGGCCTGCTGTCGGCGCTGGGCTTGGGCCTGATCGCGGGTGAGCACGCGGTCGCGGAGATTCGCTCCGCAGCTTGACGATCCCGATCACTTCGGCGATGTTGCTGAGGTAACCAACGAGGCAAATACGATGAGAAACACTCTGGGTCTCCTGCTGATGTTCGCCATGGGTGCCGCATCCGCCTGGCCGGACAAGCCCCTGCGCGTGGTGCACGGCTTCGCCGCCGGCGGCGGCGCGGACATCCTGTTGCGCAGCGTGCTGCCGAAGTTCTCCGAGAACCTCGGACAGCAGATCCTGGTCGATTACCGCACCGGCGCGGGCGGCAACGTCGCGATGGAAGCGGTGGCGAAGGCCGCGCCGGACGGCTACACGCTGCTCATGGGGACGCCGGGCCTGACCACCAACACGTTCCTCTACGACAAACTCGGCTTCGATCCGCTGAAGGACCTCGCGCCGGTCAGCCTGATCGGCAGCGTGCCGAACGCGCTCATCGCGACGCCTTCGCTGCCGGCGAATTCGGTGCGCGAGCTGATGGCGCTCGCCAAGGCGCAACCGGGCAAGCTGAATTACGCGTCATCCGGTACGGGTACGTCGCTGCATCTCGCCGCCGAGCTGTTCCGCATCGGCGCCGGGCTCGATATGCAGCACATCCCGTACAAGGGCGGCGCGCAGGCCCAGACCGACGTCATGGGCGGCCAGGCGCAGATCATGTTCAACGTGCTGCCCTCGGCGCTGCCGCAGATCAAGGCGGGCAAGCTCAAGGTCCTCGCGGTGACCGGCAAGACGCGCTCGGAGGCGCTGCCGGACGTGCCGACCATGATCGAGGCGGGGCTGCCGGGCTACAGCGCCACGACGTGGAACGGCATCCTCGTCACCGGCGGCACGCCGCGGGAGATCGTCCTCAGATTGAATGACGCGCTGGTACGGGCGATGAAGACGCCGGAGATGAAGGAGGCGCTCGCCAAAATCGGCCAGGACCCGCTGTGGAGTACGCCGGAGGAGTTCGCCGCGTTCCTGCGGGAAGAGACCGAGAAGTGGCGCAAGGTGATCCAGGCCACCGGGCTCAAGGCGCAGTAGGAAGGGACGCGGATGAAAAAGACGCAGATCATCAGGGAACTGCTCAGGACCTCGCGGCCGCTGGTGTCGCCGGGCATCTACGACGGTTACAGCCTGCGCCTGGTCGCGGCCATGGGCTTCAAGACCGCGGCGACGACCGGCTCGGGGCTCAGCAACTCGCAGCTGGTGCAGCCCGACATCGGCATCATGTCCCTGCTCGACAACGTGGCGGCCTGCCGCAACCTCGCGCGCAGCGTGGCGATCCCGCTGATGGCGGATGCCGACACCGGCTACGGCAACGCGGTCACCGTGTACCACACGGTCCAGTACTTCGAAGAGGCGGGCGTCGTCGGTATCAACATCGAGGACCAGGTCTGGCCCAAGCGTTGCGGCCACATGCGCGGCAAGGACGTGATCAGCGTGAAGGAGATGTGCAAGAAGATCGAGGCCGCGGTGAAAGCGAAGAAGGATCCCGACTTCATCATCAACGCGCGCATCGACGCTATCGCCGTGGAAGGCATCGAGGGCGCGGTCAAGCGCGCGAAGGAATACGCCGCCGCGGGCGCCGACATGATCTATCCGGATGCGACGCGCAACGAAGATGACATCAAGCGCATCGTCGACGCCGTACCGGACCGTCCCGTGAACATCAACATGGGCTTCGGCGTGCGCTCGCGCCCGACCACGCCGCTGGTGTCGTTGAAGCGCCTGAAGGAACTGGGCGTGGCGCGCGTGAGCTGTCCGCGCATGCTCACCGCCTCGGCGATTTCGGGCATGCGCAAGGCGCTCGAGCAGATGAAGTGGTGCATCGAGACCGGCGAAATCGCCGACCGCCCCGACCTGCTGGCCAGCATGGAAGAGGTCACCGCGCTGGCGGGCTATGACGCGGTGGACAAGCTCGAGCGGGAATTCACGCTGCCCGAAGACCTGGACAAGCGCTATGGCGGCGAGCAGGGCTACGTGATCAAAGGCGGGAAATGAAGCCTGCGCGCTACGGGCCGTTCAAGTACGTCCCGATCGCGAGGCGGCCGAAGCTCGAATGGCCGGAGGGCAAGCGCCTCGCGCTGTGGATCAACCCGAACGTCGAGTACTTCGGCCTGGACGACGTCATGCCCGGCGTGACGAACGAGCGGGTTCCCCACGACCAGGCCAAGGTGCCAAACGTGCGCAATTGGTCGCTGCGCGACTACGGCAACCGGGTGGGCGTCTGGCGCTTGATCGAGGTGCTCTCGCGTTACGGCATTCGCGCCAGCGCGGCGACCAACAGCGAGGTCTGCGACCGCCATCCCGAAGTCATCGAGGCAATGCTCAAGCACGGCTGGGAGCTGATCGGCCACAACCAAACCAATGCGCTGCGCTTGAACGAGATGGCGCCCGAGAAGGAGCGCGAGGCGATCCATGCGACCTGCGAGCGCCTCGCCAAGGCGAGCGGCAAACGCCCGGCAGGCTGGCTTGGGGCTGGCCTCGCCGAGACCTGGAACACGCTCGAGTTTCTGTCGGAGGCGGGTATCCGCTACGTCTGCGACTGGGTGAACGACGACCAGCCTTACACCATGGACACCGGCGAGCCGAAGATGGTCTCGCTGCCCTATTCGGTGCAGACCAACGACGTGCCGGCCTATTTCGACATGAAGGTGTCGGTGCCCGAGTTCGAGGCCATGCTGCGCCGGCAGTTCGACGTGCTTTACCGCGAGGGCGAGCACTCGGGCCGCGTCATGGCGATCGCGGTGCATCCTTTCCTTACCGGCCAGCCGCACCGTATCGTGGCGCTGGAGCGCGCGCTGGAGCACATCTGCTCGCACTCGGGCGTGTGGCTCGCGACCGGCGAGGAGATCGTCAGGCACTATCAGGCATCCGCGTTTTCAAGCGAGATATGAGCGATTCAAGAGCGGCGACGGCACAGGGGATCCAGGATCTCGCGGCCTGGGCGGCGGCGACGCCCGCGTCGGCGATTCCGCGCGAGGTGCTCGCGCGCGGCGTGCGCGTCATCGCCGACGACCTCGCGGCGATCATCGGCGCGCGCGAAGAGCCGGAAGTCGCGGCGTTCCATGAGCGCGTGCTCGGCCGGTCGCGCCTCGCCGAGGCGACGGTATTCCGCGGCGAGCGGCGCCGTACCGACCGCTTGTCAGCGGCGGTGGCGAACGCGGTGGCCGCCGACTGGCTTGAGCTGGACGAGGGCTATCGTCTGACACCCTGCCACGCGGGCCTCTATGTGCTGCCGGCGCTGCTCGCTGAGGCGGAGGCGGCAAACCTCGCGTTCAGCGAGACGCTGCGCTCACTCGTCCTCGGCTACGAGATAGTCACCCGCGTCGCTCGCGCGTGGACACCGCGCGCGCTGAACATGCAGTCGCACGGGCGCTATTGCGCGGTCGGCGCTGCCGCCGGCGCCGCGCTCGCGCGAGGCGCGGATGCGCGCACGCTCGCCGCCGCGCTCGGTACCGCTGTCACGCTTATCGGGCCCTCGCCACGCAATCACCTTGCCGAGGGCATCCTCGCGCGCAACGTGTGGCCGGCCGCGGGAGCGTGGTCGGGCTCGATGGCGGTCGAGTGGGCCGAGTGCGGCATTGCCGGCGCGCCGGGCGCGTTTCACGACGTCTATTCGACGGTGCTGGGCGGCGATGCGCACCCGGAGCGGTTAAACGAAGGGCTTGCCGCGCGACGCCTGGACCGCTGGGCGATCGAGGACGGATACACCAAGATCTACGCCTGCTGCCAGCACCTGCACTCCGCGGTGGAGGCGACCGTGGCGATGCGCGAGCGCCTGCTCGCGCGCGCCTCGTTCGACGACATTGCAGTGGTGCGCGTCGAGACGCACGCGCTCGCGCTGCCGCTGGACAACACCCGGCCGCACACCACGCTGGGCGCGAAATTCTCCATGCCGCACGCGATCGCGGCGGCGATCGTGACCGGCACCGGCGGCGCGCAAGCGTTCGCTGTCGGCACGCTCGTCGAGCCTGAAATCGGCAAGCTGCGCGAGCGCGTGAGCGTCGCGCCCTGGACGGCCGATCTTGCGCCGCCGAACGACCGGCCGGCACGGGTGATCGTGGAGCTGCGCGGCGGCGGCACCGTCGAGGCCGAGTGCCTGAGCGCGCTGGGCGGACCGGACCGGCCACTGCCGCTGGAAACCGTGTTCGGGAAAATCACCGCGCTAGCCGCTCCCGTTTATCCGCGCATGCGCGCAGTATTCGAGGATCTGGCCGGCCTGCCCGCTGCGCGCATGAACACGGGCTGGGCCGATATCGTGAGCGAAATCTGCGACTGAGAAGAGGACACACCATGAAAACGAGTCTGATAGGAACCATGCTGGCCTTGGGTCTGGCGCTGCCCGGCGCCGCGGCTGCGCAGGCCTATCCTGCCAAGCCGTTGCGCCTGATCGTGACTTTCGCCGCGGGCGGCGGCGCCGACTTCGCCGCGCGCGCGCTGGCGCCCAAGCTGGGCGAGGCGCTCGGCCAGCCGGTGGTGGTGGATAACCGCCCCGGCGCGAACGGTGCGCTCGGTGCCGACCTCGTAGCCAAGGCGGCGCCCGATGGCTACACGCTGCTGCTCGGCGCCGCGGGTACCCTGGTGGTGGCGCCGCACCTCGGCGCGAACATGCCCTTTGACCCGATGAAGGACCTCGCCCCAGTCGGGCTGGTTGCTGTCAGCCCATTCGTCGTGACCCTGCACCCGTCGATCCAGGCGAACTCGGTGCGCGAACTGATTGCGCTTGCCAAGGCCAGCCCCGGCAAAATCAACTACGGCACCTCGGGCACCGGGGGCTCGCCACAGCTAGCCACGGAGCTCTTCAAGAGCATGACCGGCGTGAATATGGTGCACGTCCCGTACAAGGGGTTGGCGCCGGCGCTGACCGATCTGATCGGCGGTCAGATCCAGGTGGTGTTCGCCGATGTCGGCCTGGTCAAAGGCCACATCGCCGGCGGCAAGCTGAAGGGGCTCGCCGTCACCAGCGCGACGCGCACGGCCGCAATGCCGGAACTGCCGACCGTCGCCGAAGCGGGCGTGCCGGGCTATGCGGCGGGTACCTGGTACGGCATCCTTGTGCCGGCGGGCACGCCGCCGGACATCGTCGCGCGTCTGAGCGCGGATACGCGCAGGGCGCTGGCGTTTGCCGAGGTCAAGGCGTCGTTCGTCTCGCAGGGCATGGAGCCCGCGGCCAGCACGCCGGAGCAGTTCTCCGGCTACCTGCGGGACGAGTATGCGAAATGGGGCAAGCTGATCCGCGACACCGGCATCAAGGCGCAGTAAATTTTTGCCTAGCCGGGCGGTGGTGCGGCCAGCAGGACGGTGTGCGAGCCGTCGGCGAAGCCCACGCCCATGGCCTTGAGCGCCGCCTCGATGCGTTTGAAGGCCTGCGCGCGTACGTCGAACTGCTTGCCGGGAGCGGTGCGAAATTTGCAGCGGAATATCTTCACGCCTGGATCGATGCGGTAGAGCTTGCCCTTGAGCGGCTCGATCATCAGGCTGCCGATGTCGGGGTCCGCCAGCATGTCTTCGCCGACCTTCTTGATCATCTTGCGGATTTTTTCGCTGTCGACGCCGATCGGCAGCGGCAGGTTGAACTTCTCGATGACCCAGTCGCGCGAGGTGTTGCGCACCGTGCCGGGCGCCCCGTAGGGCACGAAATGCAGCGGGCCGTTGTGATGGCGCAGTGCCACGGTGCGCAGCGTGATGCGTTCCACCGTGCCCTTGATGGAGGTGCCGCTCTCGATGTATTCGCCGATGCGGAATGCATCCTCCGCGAGGAAGAAGATGCCCGCGATCACGTCGCGCACCAGGGCCTGCGCGCCGAAGCCGAGCGCCAGGGATCCATCAGGTGGGCGCGCCAGACCTCCATCGCCGCCAGCGAATGGATGCCGAGCGCCAGATTGGCGAGATGGCCCGCGACGAAGACCGTCAAAACGAGGCCGGTAACCAGCCTCACGCTGCGAACCACCCTCCCGGCGTGCATATCGGGAATTATAGGCTTGGACTAAAATCCCCCTCCCGTGATTCCGCGCACTCTGTTCACCCTCGATCACGAAACCTTCCGCGACAGCGTGCGGCGTTTCCTCGAGGCCGAGGTCAAGCCGCACGACGAGCGTTGGCAGGAGCAGGGCTACGCCGACAAGTCGATCTGGAAGAAGGCGGGCGACAACGGCTTCCTGTGCATGAGCATGCCGGAGGAATACGGCGGCTCGGGCGCGGACAAGCTGTTCAGCGTGGTTCTGATCGAGGAGCAGTCGAGGATCAACAACTCTTCGCTCGGTTGGGGCCTGCATTCCGAGATCGTCGCCCCCTACCTGCTCAACTACGGCAGCGGCGCGCTGAAGCAGAAATACCTGCCGAAAATGGCGGCCGGCGAAATGATCGGCGCCATTGCCATGAGCGAGCCGGGCGCGGGCTCGGACCTCCAGGCAATCAAGACGACCGCCCTTCGCCACGGCAATGGATATGTTTTGAATGGATCAAAAACATTCATTACCAACGGCTGGAATTGCGACCTGGTGATCGTGGTGGCGAAAACCGATCCGGCCAAGGGCGCCAAGGGCACCAGCCTGGTGGTGGTCGACACCTCGATGCAGGGCTTCGCCAAGGGCAAACGCCTGAAGAAAATGGGCCTCAAGGGCCAGGACACGGCGGAGCTGTTCTTCGACAACGTCGAGGTGCCGGCCGAAAACCTGCTCGGGCAGGAGAACAACGGCTTCATCTACCTGATGCAGGAACTGCCCTGGGAGCGGATGCAGATCGCGATCGGCGCGGCGGCGAAATGCGAAGCAGCCCTGCGTTGGACCATCGACTACGTCAACCAGCGCAAGGCGTTCGGCCGAACCGTTTCCAGCTTCCAGAACACGCGCTTCAAGCTGGCCGAGATCGCCACCGAAGTGCAGGTGATGCGCGTCTTCGTCGACCGCTGCATGGAACTGCTGCTGGAGAAAAAACTCGACACCGCCACCGCCTCGATGGCCAAGTACTGGTCCACCGACATGGAAGGCAAGGTGGTCGATGAATGCCTGCAGCTGCACGGCGGCTACGGCTTCATGTGGGAGTTCCCGATCTCGCAGGCCTACGTCGACGCGCGTGTCACGCGCATCTACGGCGGCACCAATGAAATCATGAAGGAAGTCATATCCCGTTCTCTGGGACTTGGAGGCAAGGATGGCTGAGGCTATGGTATTTGATGCGATCCGTACGCCGCGCGGCCGCGGCAAAGCCAGCGGCTCACTGCATGAAGTCAAACCCATCACGCTGCTGACCGGGGTGCTGAAGGAACTGCAGAAGCGCCACGATCTCGATACCGCGCAGGTGGACGACGTGGTGATGGGCTGCGTCACGCCGGTGGGCGAGCAGGGCAGCTGCATCGCCAAGACCGCGGCGCTGGCCGCGGGCTGGGATTTCCGCGCCTCGGGCGTGCAGCTCAACCGTTTCTGCGCCTCGGGGCTGGAAGCCGTGAACATGGCGGCGCAGAAAGTGCGCTCGGGCTGGGAAGATCTGGTGGTCGCCGGCGGCGTCGAGTCCATGTCGCGCGTGCCGCTGGGCACCGACCGCGGCCCCTGGGCCTGCGATCCGGAGACGGCGTTCGACACGGCATTCATTCCGCAGGGCATCAGCGCGGACCTGATCGCGACGCTGGAAGGATTTTCGCGCGAGCAGGTGGACGCATACGCCATGCGCTCGCAGCAGCGCGCCGGCGCGGCGCGCGATCGCGGTTACTTCAAGCGCTCGGTGGTGCCGGTGGAAGACGCGATCGGCGGCGCGATCCTCGACCACGATGAATTCATCCGGCCGCAGACCACGATGCAAGGCCTCGCCGCGCTCAAGACTTCCTTCGACAAGATGGGCGAGATGGGCTTCGACTCGGTGGCGATACAGCGCTACCCGCAAGTCGAGCGCATCAGGCACGTGCACACGCCGGGCAATTCCTCCGGCATCGTGGACGGCGCCGCCGCGGTGCTCATCGGCACGGAAGAAAAGGGCAGGCAGCTCGGCCTCACGCCGCGCGCGCGCATCGTTTCGGTGGCGCTCTCGGGCGCGGATCCGACGATCATGCTGACCGGGCCGATGCCGGCGGCGAGGAAGGCGCTCGCCAAGGCGAAGATGCGGATCGAGCAGATTGATCTGTTCGAAATCAACGAGGCCTTCGCCGTCGTGCCGATGAAATTCATGAAGGAAATGAACGTGTCCGACGAAATCGTCAACGTCAACGGCGGCTCGATCGCCATGGGCCACCCGCTCGGCGCCACCGGCGCGATGATCCTCGGCACCCTGATCGACGAGCTGGAGCGCCGCAAGCTGCGCTACGGGCTGGCGACGCTGTGCGTCGGCGGCGGCATGGGCATTGCGACGATCGTGGAGCGTCTCTGAGATGGCAGTTTCGCCGGTTCGCTTTGAAAAAGATTCCGAAAACGTAGTCACTATCACCTTCGATGCCCCGGGGGCCCCGGTCAACACCATGACCGCGGAGTGGCAGGCGGCATTCACGGATGCGGTAGAACGCCTCGCTCTCGAAAAGGCGCAGATCAAGGGCGTGATCCTCGCCTCCGCAAAAAAAACCTTTTTCGCCGGCGCCGAACTCAAGGACGTCCTCAAGTACGGTCCGAACGACGGGCCGCAGGTGTTCCGCTGGATCGAGTCGGCGAAGAAGCAGATGCGCGCGCTGGAGACGCTTGGCATCCCGGTGGTCGCGGCGCTCGAGGGCACGGCGCTCGGCGGCGGCTGGGAAATCGCGCTGTGCGCGCATTGCCGCATCGTGCTCGATGACGCGTCGATCCAGCTCGGACTTCCCGAAGTCACACTCGGCCTCCTGCCCGGCGCCGGTGGCGTCACCAAGACCACGCGCCTGCTCGGCCTGCAGGCGGCGTTTCCGTATCTCGTCGAAGGCAAGACGCTGCGCCCGCGGGAAGCGGCCAAGTTCGGCCTCGTGCAAGGCGTCGCGGCCAACCGCGAGGACCTCTTCAGGATGGCGCGCGAGTGGATCGGCGCCAATCCCTCGCCCAAGCAGCCCTGGGACGACGAGAAATACCGCATGCCCGGCGGCAGTCCTTCCAGCCCGGCGATTTCGCAGATGCTTTCCATCGCGCCGGCGATGCTCATCGAGCGTACGCGCGGCCTGTACCCGGCGCCCAAGGCGATCATGGCGGCGATGGTGGAAAGCGCCTACGTGGATTTCGATACCGCGCTGCGCATCGAATCGCGCTACCTGGCCAGGCTTGCCGTGGGATCGGTGGCTAAGAACCTGATCTCGCTCTTCTTCAACCGCACCGCGATCAAGTCCGGCGCCTCGCGGCCGAAAGACGTTCCAAAGTGGAAGGCCACCAAGGTCGGCATTCTCGGCGCCGGCATGATGGGCGGCGGCATCGCCTACGCCAACGCCGTGCGCGGCGTGGCCTGCGTGCTGAAGGATGTGAGCCTCGAAGCGGCGGAAAAAGGCAGGGGTTACACGCAAAAGGTTTTGTCGCGGAAGAAAAAGCCCGCGGAAAAGGAACTGGCCCTGATAAAACCAACCGCAGACTACAAGGATCTCCAGGGCTGCGACCTCATCATCGAAGCGGTGTTCGAGAAGCGCGATCTGAAGGCGCAGGTGACGCAGGAGGCCGAGCCGATGCTCGCCGCGGGCGGTTTCTTCGCCTCCAACACCTCCACGCTGCCGATTTCCGGGCTCGCCGCGGCCTCGGCGCATGCGGAAAAATTCATCGGCCTGCATTTCTTCTCGCCGGTGGACCGCATGGAGCTGGTCGAGATCATCAAGGGCGCGAAGACCTCGGCCGAGACGCTGGCCAAGGCCTACGACTACGTGCTGCAGATCGGCAAGACGCCGATCGTGGTCAACGACTCGCGCGGCTTCTACACCAGCCGCACCTTCGGTACCTTCGTCCAGGAAGGCTGCGCCATGCTTGCCGAAGGGATTCCCGCCGCGGCGATCGAGAACGCGGCGCGCCAGGCGGGGATGCCGGTCGGTCCGCTGGAGGTCATCGACCAGACGTCGATGTCGCTCTCGATGCATGTCATGGAGCAGACCATCGCGGATCTGAAGGCAGAGGACAAACCGCTGCCGCCGGAGCATCCCGGGCAGAAGGTGATCGTGAAAATGGTGAAAGAACTGAATCGTCCCGGCCGCGCGGCCGGCGGCGGCTTCTACGAGTATCCCAGGGACGGCAAGAAGTTCCTCTGGCCCGACCTGGCGAAGGTCTTCGGCCGCAACGACGTCAAGTGGGACATCGAGGAAATGAAGGACCGCATTCTCTACCGCCAGGCGATTGAAACCGCGCGCTGCCTCGAGGAAGGCGTGCTCACCACCGTGCACGACGCCAACATCGGCTCCATCTTCGGCATCGGCTTTCCGGCCTGGAGCGGCGGCGCGCTGCAGTTCATCAATTCTGTCGGCGTCGCGAAATTCGTCGCGCGCGCGGACCAACTGGCGAAAAAATTCGGCGAGCGCTTTGCGCCGCCCAGATTGCTGCGGGACAAGGCGGGCTCTGGTAGTATGTTCTGACTACCTGCGGAGTCCGGATGAGCATTGCTGCCACCAGCATCAAGATTCCCCGTAACCTGAAAACCAAGATCGAGCGCCTGGCCCGGAATACCGGGGAAAGCTCCCATGCGTTCATGCTGCGCGCGCTTGCAGGACAGGTCGAGGCGGCGGAACGTTACCAGGCGTTCCTGCAGGATGGCGTGCGCGCGGACGAAGCGATGCTGCGCAGCGGATTGGGCTATGCCGCGGCAGACGTGCACGCCTACCTTGAGGCGAAAGTCGCGGGGCGCCGCGCGCGCAGGCCGAGGCCGGTGCGTTGGCGCGGCTAGTCTATTCCGACGAGGCGTTCGGAGACCTCGACCGGATCATCGAGTTCCTGCTGACCGCGTCGCCGCAGACCGCCGCCGCCGCGCTGAAACAGATTCAAGCGGCGGTATCGATACTTGCGACCCACCCGCATATCGGCAGGCGCGTGGACACGCACCGCCGGGAGCTGGTGATCTCGCATGGCGCCACTGGCTTTGTTGCGCTTTACCGACATGATGCGCAACCCGATGTGGTCCGGATACTGCGCATCCGGCACCAACGTGAAGCCGGCTATCGTGACTGACCGCGTCTGCCGCATCTGCGGTAACACCGAGGGCAACCAGAGCGTCTTCCCAAAGGAGATGATGTTCGGCTGGCGCGAGGCGTTCGAGTATCTCGAATGCGCCCGCTGCGGCTGCCTGCAGATCGCCGAGGTTCCGGAAAACCTCGCCAGGTATTACCCGAGCGACGGCTACTACTCCTACAAGGCGCCGAAGCAGAAGCGTTATCCGGGCTGGTTGCTCATCGTGGACATCGGCTGCGGCGCGGGCGGCTTGCTGCTGCTCCTGCAGCGCGAAGGTTTCCGCTCGCTGCTGGGCGCCGATCCGTTCATCCAGGCCGACATCGACTACGGCAACGGCGTGCGGATCCTCAAGCGCGGCGTGGAAGAACTCGATGGCCAGTTCGATTTTGTCATGCTGCATCACTCGTTCGAGCACGTGCCGGATCCGGCGCGCACGCTGAACGCGCTCCGGCAACGGCTCGCGCCAGGGGGCACATTGCTGTTGCGCATGCCCGTCGCCGACAGCTACGCGCGCCGGAATTACGGACTTCACTGGCAGGCCTGGGAGGCGCCCCGCCACCTGCATCTGCATACATCTAGGAGCATGGATCTGCTCGCCGCCGCCGCCGGCCTGGCCGTCGCGCAGATCGTCTTCGATTCCGAGGGGCAAAGGTTGAGCAGCAGCGAGCTCTACATCCGCGGCGTGCCCTACGTCGAACATGGCAAGTACCGCCCTGGAGGCCGTGCGGATGCGTTCACGCATGCGCAATGGGACAACTTCCAGGCGCAGGCCGCGGAACTCAACCGCAAAGGCGAAGGCGATACCGCCTGCTTCTACCTGCGGGCGCGATGAGCCTGTGAGAAGATAAGCCGGATGTCCCTGCCCCCGATATTGCGGCGCCTGCGCATCCCGGTGATCTGCGCACCGATGTTCATCGCGGGCAATCCGAAGCTGGTGATCGAGCAATGCAAGGCCGGCGTCGTCGGCTCCTTTCCTGCGCTCAATGCGCGGCCGCAAGAGGCGCTCGATCAATGGTTGACCGAAATCGAGACCGCGCTCGCGGGCCAGTCCGGGGCCGCCCCCTTCGCGGTGAATCAGATCGTGCACAAGTCGAACGACCGCCTCGAGCACGACGTCGAGGTCTGCATCAAACACAAGGTGCCGATCACCATCACCAGCCTCAGGGCGCCGGACGACGTAGTCGCGAAGATCCAAGCCTACGGCGGCATCGTGCTGCACGACGTGATCAGCGTGCGCCACGCGCACAAGGCGCTCGAGGCCGGCGTCGACGGCCTGATCCTCGTATGCGCGGGCGCGGGCGGACACGCCGGCACGCTGTCGCCCTTCGCGCTGATCGGCGAGGTGCGGCGCTTCTTCGACGGCCCGCTCATCCTCTCGGGCGCCATATCCAGCGGCGATGCGGTGCTCGCGGCGCAGGCCGCCGGGGCCGACCTCGCGTACATCGGCACGCGTTTTCTCGCCACGCCCGAGGCAAGCGTGCCCGAGCGCTACAAGGAAGAAATCCTGCGCGCCGCCGCCGCCGACATCGTCTACACCGATCTTTTCTCCGGCGTGCACGGCAATTACCTGAAGCACAGCGTGGTCGCCGCGGGCTTCGATCCGCTCAACCTGCCGAAATCCGATCCCGCCAGGATGAATTTCGGCGCCGCCGGCGGCGCGGAAAAGAAAGTCTGGCGCGACATCTGGAGCGCGGGGCAGGGCGTGGGCCAGATCGACGCCATCGCGCCGGTCGCGCAGGTGGTGGCAAAACTCGAGGCCGAGTACACCGCCGCCCGCCGCCGCCTGCAGATCAACTGATGAATGTGTTGGAGACAGAAACGCGCGGTTCTGCCGCATGGCTGTGGCTCAACCGGCCGGAGCTGCGCAATGCGCTCAACGGTGAATTGCAGGATTCTTTGCTCGAGGCACTTAAAAAAATAGAAAGAGAAAAAGACATCCGGGTTGTTGTACTCGCCGGCCGCGGCCAGGCGTTCTGTGCCGGCGGCGACCTGTCGCGCATGGCGCAGGCGGCGAAGCTGACGCAGGCGAGGGCCAAGGCCGAAGCGGGCCGCTTCGCGAAACTGCTCTACCGCATGCACACTTTTCCAAAGCCGCTCATCGCGCGCGTGCACGGCGCTGCCTTCGCCGGCGGCATGGGCCTGGTTGCCGCCTGCGACCTGGTGGTCGCGGCCGAGGAGGCCGAGTTCTGCCTGCCCGAGGTGCGGATCGGCCTGGTGCCCGCGATGATCGGCCCTTACATCGTGCGCGCGATCGGCGAACAGCAGGCGCGCCGCTACGTGCTTACCGGCGAGCGTCTTGCGGCGCGGGAAGCGCATCGCCTCGGCTTCGCGCACGAGTGCGTGCCGGCGTCCGAACTCGATGCCTGCGTGGAGAAGCTCGTCAAGCAGCTCGCGCAGTGCCCTCCCGAGGCGCTCGCGCGCTCGAAGAATCTGCTGCGCAAGGTCGCCAAGGCGCCGATCTCACCGCGGCTTGGCCTGGAAACGGCGCGCATTCTTGCCGAGACGCGCGCCGGCGAAGAAGCGCGCGAAGGCATCCGCTCGTTTCTCGAGAAGCGCCGGCCGAAATGGAGTTCGCAGTAATGCAGCGCATGGCCGGGCTTTTGCTCGCCGCCGCGCTGTTGGTCGCCGGCATTCACGCCGCGGCGCGTGCGGATGCGATCGCCTCGGCGCTGGCCTCGGTGCGCCAGGCATTGGCGCTCGAGCCCTTCAATCCGCACTTCGTTGAACAGGCCGCGCGGCTGCAGGAACTGCGTGTGCTCGGCCTCCAGTCGCGGGACCCCGCGCTGCGCGACGGTCTGCGGCAGTCGCTCGCGAGGTACCGCGAAGCGGCGGCAATGCGCCCGGGCTCGCCCTACGTCTGGGCGGGCATTGCGATGCTCAAGGCGCGGCTAAACGACATGGATTTCGAGTTCTACGGCGCGCTCGAACGCGCTGCCAGGCTCGGCCCCTGGGAGCCGCAGGTACAGATCGCCCTGATCGACCTTGGCCTCGCGACCTGGCGGTAGCTCGCCAGGCCCGGCAAGAATTTGGTGCTCGGCGCACTGGAACGGGGTCTGCTGCACCAGGTGCTTCGAGAATTTCTTCCGGTGCTGCGGATCCGACAGCACATCCGAGAGTAGCTTTCGGATCGCCTTCCATGCAGGGCGCCCGGTCGCGGCGAGGACATTGAGCGTCGGCCCGGTGTTCAGTCCCACCGCGGCGAGGTCGAGGATCTGGTCGCCGATCGCCACGCCGCCGCGAGGGCGCTCCTTGCCGCCCTTTTTCCGGAAGATTCCGAACGGCAGATTCTGGATCGGAAAGTCGCACGCCGGGTCGTTGGCGCTCTCGACCCAGCTCCTCAGCTTCGGGTCATGAGTTTCATTCATTTGAATTTTTTCTTGAAACCGTCCCACACCGTCTCGTAGTTGCGCTGCAGCTGCGGCGCGCCGAGGGCGAACTTTGTCGGGCGGAAGAGGTACTTCGATTCCCACATGAAGGCGAGCGTGTTCTCGATCTTGTGCGGCTTCAATTCGGCGCTGCTCGCCTTGTCGAAGGTCGCGACGTCCGGTCCGTGGGCCTGCAGGCAGTTGTGGATCGAGATGCCGCCGGGCAGGAATCCCTCGGCCTTGGCGTCGTACACGCCGTGCACCAGCCCCATCAGCTCGCTCATCACATTGCGGTGGAACCAGGGCGGGCGGAAAGTGTGTTCGGCCACCATCCAGCGCGGCGGGAAAATCACGAAATCGCAGTTCGCCACGCCCGGCTGGCCCGAGGGCGAGGTGAGTACCGTGAAGATCGACGGATCCGGATGGTCGAAGCTCACGGTGTTGATCGCCATGAAGCGCGCCAGGTCGTATTTGTAGGGCACGTAGTTGCCGTGCCAGGCGACCACGTCCAGCGGCGAATGGCGGTATTCCGCGGTCCACAAGTTGCCGAGGAACTTGCAAACCACCTCGCATTTCCCGCTCTTGTCCTCGAACGCGGCGACTGGCGCGAGGAAGTCGCGCTTTTGCGCCAGGCCCTGCGAGCCGATCGGCCCCAACTCGGGCAGGCGGAAGGGCGCGCCGTAGTTCTCGCAGACGTAGCCGCGCGAAGGTCTTTGCACGCCGACCTTGAATTTCATGCCGCGCGGCAAGACCACAATCTCGCCGGGACTCACCTCCAGTTTTCCGAACTCGGAAAAGATGGCAAGCGCCCCCAGTTGCGGGACGAGCATCATCTCGCCATCGGCAGTGTGGAAATACCGGTCGGTCATCGAGCGGTTGGCGCGATAGACATGCACGCCCATGCCGGTATGCGACTCCGGATCGCCCGAGCCCGCGATGGTCACCAGGCCATCGATGAAGTCTGTCGGCTTCGTGGGAATGGGCAGCGGATCCCAGCGCAGCCGGTTGGGCGGTGTTTTCACCTCGTTGAACGGGCCGGTGCGCAGCAGCGCCGCGGTCCTGGCGCCCATCGCCTTGCAGGGCGCGTGCATCGCCGAGGGCCGCAGCTTGTACAGCCACGCGCTCAGGTTCTCGGCGCGTGGCGCGGTGAACGCGCTGCCCGAGACGACTTCCGCATACAGCCCGCGCGGCGCGTGCTGCGGCGAGTTCTGTCCCACCGGCAACGCGCCCTTCACCGCCTCGCTCATAAAGGTATTGCCGAATCCCGCCTGGTATTTGAGTTTCATGGTCCTCGAAAATCGGGGTCTGGCCCGAATGGCACTTACTTAAGGGTAAGCGGCTGAAGTGATGTAGAAAACAGCTGGCTCGATTCGAGTGATACGGTGGAGTTTGCAGACAACCATCGATCACCCGAGGAGCCAGCCAAGATGCATCGTAACCCCAGCGCACAGGCGCTGTACGGGGATATCGAGAACTTCGCCCGCGCCCAAGGCACGGCCTTGCCGGGGACGCCCGGGAGCGTGCTCGAACGCCGCAATGCCGGCGGGTACAAGTTCTATGCCCATCAGTATTACGAGGCCACGGGAAGGAAGGTCGAGAAGTACATCGCCAGCCTCGTCGGCTCGCACGCCTACGGAGCGCTGCTGAATCAACTCGGCGTTCGTGCCGCCCAATACGCCACCAAAGACGTGGATATCGCGCGCAATGCGCAGCTCGCGTTCGAGGCGGCTCCGCAGTTGAGTTTTCTCGAGATGCTGAAGACCTTAGGCATTGCGTTTTTCGAGGTACCGAATCTGAACAAGCGCAAACCCGGCACCTCCTTCAAGGAGGCGGGCAGTTCGTTCTTCCAGGTCGATCTCCTCGTGCCATCGGCGACCGACGCGATCGTAACAGCCCGCGTCCCCGAGCTGAAAGCCCATGCGACGGCACTGCCGTATCTGAGATATCTCCTTGGGGATACGCAAGAAATCACCATACTCGCGCGCGAAGGATGCTGCATGGTGCGCGTACCCACGCCCGAGCGCTTCGCGCTGCATAAGCTCATCGTCTCGCAGTTGAGAAAAAGCGGAGGCAAGACGATCAAGGACGTGGACCAGGCGTGCGTATTGTTCGCAGTCCTCGCAGACCGGCATCCAGGCGCGCTTGCGGATGCCGCAAAGGCAGTGCCGCTATCCGGGCGCAAGTACGTGGCCAAGGCGGCCGTCCTGGCCAGACAGAACCTCGCCTCCCACCCCTGTGCGATTGAAGCCCTCGATGCCATCCTGTGAGAAATCGGGGTCAGCGCCCGATTTCCTGCGGGACTCAAACGATCAGCACCGCCAGTTCCGCATCCGAATCGAGCCGCTCGATCGCTTCGCGCTTCTCGCGAAGCGCCGCCTCGATCTCCTCTGTGCTCACATTGCCGAGGCGAATCCAGATCACCTTCGGCGGGTAGCCTTGAATCAGGCTGCGCTCCTGGTAGTCCGCGTCCTTGGTGACGATTGCGAACCCGCCGTCCCGGGCCTATTCCCAGACCTGATCATCGAGCGCCGAGCCGAGTCCGACAAGGTGAACGTGCGTCGAGCCCGGGTAGTCGCTCTGGAAAGCCGCCGCGAGGCGCGGGGAGAAGTTCTCGTCGAACAGAAGCTTCAAGCAGACGAGGCGAGCGAGTGCCGCTCGCGATCGGCTGCGTACGCCAGGCACGCCTGAATGTCCTCGGCGGTGAGGTACGGAAAGTCGTGCAAGATCTGTTCCCGGGTCATCCCGGAGGCCAGGTACTCGAGTACCTCGTAGACCGTGATACGCAGACCCCGGATGCAGGGCTTGGCTCCGCGCTTCCCCGCCTCGACTGTGATGATTTTTCGGTAGTCCATGTGACTCCTCGAATGCTCGATCGCTGTGCCGGCAAAGTATACGCCCGGTTCCAGAGAAATCGGCTCTGACCCTCATGTCACTCGGTTAAGCTGGCGCTGAGTAAGAATAAGGTCGCGAGCGATTTGACGCGGCACGGTTAATAGCGGAAGTGGTTTGGGTCGTCGTTTCTTCGCGCGAGGCTCGATCCGGTCTGGTCGATGCGGCAGTTGCAGTGTCGCAATGCAGCCAAGCACGGTCGGGATCGTGGTGCGAATTTGGTCGCCCGGCGTTCGGCGAAGCTGGTCGGCTCCTTCGACCTCGCGCATCGAGAGGAATTCGGGGTAGCGCGCGTATTCTTGCGCACTCATCGTCTTCGGTTTAGACGGTCGCGGCCATTGCACGACGCGGTCGTTCTTGCCAAGTCGCCGGCCGCGCGTAAAGTTGGTAATCCGTCTGCCATGCTGGGCCATCACCACATCCGCACCCCGTCCCCTTGCCTTCGCATGCCACGACTTGATAGCCCAGTATCGCGCCGCTGGCCAAGCCAATGAGTGCGCCAATCCGGGCGATCGGAAACCCCAACCCCGGCTTTTGCTCATGGCTTTCCAGCCGTTCACCGATCGTGGCGCCCAGCCTTATCGGCAGGGCGACCGGCAATCGCTGGCGCGCGTCGCAGTACGAACCAGTATTGAGTGCGCTCCCCGATTGGCCTTGTGCGATACGCTCGGACAAGCGGCGACTCACCACATCCTGGCAGGCGCGGTCGGCCGACAATACTTGCCCCACGAAAAGGCGCAGCGTGTCCAGTGGGCGATAGATTCGTTCGCGGTACGGTTCCACCAGTTCGCTCACCACCAACGCCACCTCCCGGTCGCCAAGCACTCGACCAAATGCCTCGGCGCCACCTTGCAAAAACTGCCGCCGCAGCATCGCCGCTCCCTGCCGCGCTCGCTCAACTTTGCTATCCTTCATCTGGGCTGACCTCCTGGAGATGGTGACTTTCGTTTCGCAACAAAAGCCTACCAACAGAAGTGTTCAGCCCACCCTTTCCCCTGGCGTCACAGGCTTAACCGAGTGACATGAGGGTCAGAGCACGATTTCCGCACACTGATCTTCACCCGGGCGCCTACCGCTCGCCGGGCGCCGTCAGGGCTGCCTTCAGGTCGGCCACCGTCGTCATCAGCGTCATCGGCTCGATGGGGGAGGGGTCAAGGCCCAGGCCAAGGTAGAACGCCTTGGCCTGATCGGAGATCGCATGTACCAGCAGGCCGCGAATGCCGATCGACTCGGCGGCGTGGATGACGCGTTTCCCGCAGTCCTGGAACAACGCGCGGCCCCATCCCCGGCCCTGGTGCGTACGGGCCACGGCCAGGCGCGCCAGCACCACGACAGGAATCGGATCGGGCATGTTGCGCCGGAAGCGGCCGGGCGCCGCCGCGAGGGCAACCGCGCTCGACGCCAGAGCGTAGTACGCGACGACGCGCCCCGATTCGCTGACGACAAACGTGCGCGATGCGCCGCTGGCCTGGTTCTGCAGAGCGCGGCGCCGGAGCCAATCGTCAAGCGAAATGACGCCGGAATCGAAGACGTCGAGGTGGTGTCCGGCGGTTAGCGGCTCAGGGGCTGCGAGCATCAGCCCTTGGACCAGGGCGGCTTCGCCCGCATGGTGCGCCGCAGGCGTTGATTGGGCTTCGGCGGTGCATCGAGCCGGGCAAGGAACTGCGCATAAGCGGCCGAGTCGATCGACAGGACCGTGCGGTCAAGCAGGGCCTCCTCGGCGGCCCTGCGCGCCGCGCCGAGGATGAAGTCGGTCTTGGTCTTGCCGCTCGACTGTGCCGCGCGGTCGATCAGCCTGTGCTCGGCGGCGGAGATGCGCAGGTTCAGCGTTTCGCGGCGCGCCGGTGTCGCGGGTGTCGGGGTGGCGGTCTTCATCGGGTCGGTCCCGGTCGGCAAAACGCGATTCTACCGGTTCGTAACGTCAGTGTCATTACACGTTTTCGGGGCTGATGTTCCCCGAGGGAACACCGGGCCGCATTGTCGTTGCATGGGCCGAGGCGCGGGCGGCGTGCCGATGGTGCTGAATACCTCGTTCAACGAGAACGAACCGGTGGTGTGCCGGCCGGAGGAAGCGCTGGATTGCTTCCTGCGCACGAAGATGGATGTGCTGGTGATGGGAAATTGGTTCATGGCCAGGAGTGTCTTATAAATTTGACAATATATGCTATATCGTATATTTAATGAGACATGTCAAAGATCAGTCGCCCTGTGTTCCCTCAAGCCAAGCGCCAGGCGGTTGCCCTGGGGCAGCGGCTGCGCGACGCCCGCCTGCGGCGCCGGATGACCTCGCTCGCGATGGCGGAACGGGCGGGGATTTCGCGCGCGACCCTCCACCGGCTGGAAAAGGGCGATACCTCCATCAGTCTCGGGGCCACTCAGCGGGTGCTGCGGGTGTTGGGGCTGGAGGCGGATTTCGACCTTCTGGCGCGCGACGACGTGATGGGGCGCAAGCTGCAGGACATGGCGTTGCCGGGCCCGCGGCCGCGGCGGCCGGCGAAGGCGGCGCGCGATGGCGGGTGAGCGCCAACGCGATGCGGTGGAGGTGCACCTGGAGGCGGCCGAGCTTTGCCCGCCGCGGCGAGTCGGCGTGCTGGCGCGCGAGCAGGTGCGCGGCCACGCGGTGTTGTCCTTCGAGTACGACGCGGCCTGGCTGCAGGATGGCCTCGCCTTCACACTCGATCCCACGCTGGCGCTTTATGCGGGCGCGCAGTACGCGGCGCGTGACGCGCAGCAGTTCGGCATTTTTCTCGACTCGGCCCCGGACCGCTGGGGCCGTCTGTTGATGGAGCGCCGCGAGGCGCTGTTTGCCGGGCGCGAGCGGCGGCCGGTCCGGGTTCTGGCGGACTGGGATTTTCTGTTGGGCGTGCATGACCACGCGCGAGGGGGCGCGTTACGTTTTCGCCGCGGTCCGGGACAGCCGTTCCTGGACGACAGCGAGTTTTCCGCTCCGCCGCTGGCCCGCCTGCGCGAGCTTGAGCACAGCGCCCGCGAACTGGAGGCGCCCGGTTCCGAGCAGCGGCCGCAATACGCGCAATGGTTGGCGATGCTGTTGGCGCCGGGCAGTTCGCTCGGTGGTGCCCGTCCGAAAGCGAGCTTCACCGACGACGACGGCAGCCTGTGGATAGCCAAGTTCCCTTCGCGCGAGGATCGCCGCGACATGGGCGCCTGGGAATACCTGGTGCATGGCCTGGCCCGCAAGGCCGGCATCGAGGTGCCCGAGTCGCGGCTGCTCCGCCTCTCCGGCACGCAGCGCACGTTCTGTGTGCGTCGCTTCGATCGCGTGGCCGGCAGCCGGCGCATGGCCGCTTCGGCGATGACTCTGCTGGGCCGGCGCGACGGCGAGGCCGGCGCCAGTTACCTGGATCTCGCGCTACTGATCCAGGACCACGGCGCGCCGGGAGCGATCGAAGCCGATCTCGAGCAATTATTTCGTCGCGTGGTCTTCAATGTGATGGCCGGCAATCGCGATGACCATTTGCGCAACCACGCGTACCTGCGAACGCGCGGCGGATGGCGCCTGGCGCCTGCTTACGACCTGAACCCGAATGTCGAGAAAGCGGAGCATGCGCTCGCCCTGGATGCGCGCCAGAGTTTTCCCGACCTCGCGCTGGTCGCGGCGACGGCGCCGTTCTACCGCCTGGAATCGCGGCAAGCCGGGCGAATCATCGAGGCGTTGCACGAGGCCATGTCCGGGTGGCGCAAGCGCGCTCGCGCAATGGAGATCCCGGCCTCGGAGATCGCCCTGGTTGCGCCCGCCTTCGCGCATGCGGAGCGGGGTGCATGAGGCATCAACGATCGCCGGATCATCCTCGGTCAGACGTGGGGTCCGCGCGCCAAGCTGCTGGTCCTGGACGAGGTTCACAAGATGCGGGACTGGAAGGCGCACCTCAAGGGCGCCTGGGACGGCCGGGGCGAGGGCCAGTCGATTCTCGTCACCGGCAGCGCGCGCATGGAACCCTTCCGCCAGGGCGGCGAATCGCTGGCGCCGGCAGTACCTGGAGGATCTGATTCGCGAGGATGTGGTCGAGTTTTCCCGCATCGGCGAGATCCGCGCGATGCGCTTTTTTGTCGAGATGCTGCGCGAGCGGGTCGGCTCGCCGTTATCGTTTGCTTCCATCGCGCGCGATCCTGAAGGCGCCCAAAGTGTATTTTTTCGACACCGGGCTGGTGATCGGGGATGAAGGCGCGCGGCTTGAGAACGCGTGCGCGGCGATGCTCCTGAAGCACGTGCATTTCCTGCAGGATGTCGAAGGCCGCGCCCTGTCGCTGCATTACATCCGCGACAAGGAAGGCGGCGAGGTCGATCTGGTCGTATGCCGGGACAAGGTGCCGGTCCTTCTCGCGGAGTGCAAGCATGCCGGCGCCGCGGTTTCCCGGATGATGATGAATCTTGCCGCGCGCTTTCCGCAAGCCGAAGCGCTGCAGGTGGTGCGCGAATTGCGGCAGGGGGAAATCGGCTCTGACCCCGATTTAATTCAGTCGGGCGCGAAGGCCTGCTCGTAGGAGAGCGCGAGCGCCGGGTCCTGGGATTCCTTTTCGAGGTAGCAGCGGCCGATGGCGAGGCGCTCGATGCCGCAGCCCATGAAGCAGCGGAAGGCGTCCTCGGGAGTGCAGACGATCGGCTCGCCGCGCACGTTGAAGCTGGTGTTCACCAGCACCGGGCAGCCGGTTTTCTGCTTGAAGCTTTTCAGCAGCGCGTGAAACAGGGCGTTGGTTTCAGGATGCACGGTCTGGATGCGCGCCGAGTAATCGACGTGCGTCACGGCGGGAATTTCGGAGCGGGCGACATTGAGCTTGTCGATACCGAACAGCGCCTCCTCCTCGGCGCTCATCGCGCGGCGCTTCGAGTCGACCACCGGGGCGACGAACAGCATGTAGGGGCTGTCGGTATCCATCTCGAACCATTCAGCGAGATCCTCGCGCAGGATCGCCGGCGCGAAGGGTCGGAACGATTCGCGGAATTTCACCCGCAGATTCAGCGTGCGCTGCATGTCGGCGGCGCGCGGATCGCCGAGGATCGAGCGCGCGCCAAGGGCGCGCGGGCCGAATTCCATGCGCCCCTGGAACCAGCCGAGGGCGCGGCCGGCGGCGAGATCGGCGGCGCAGGTGTCCACGAGTGCGGCCTCTTCCAGGACCTTGAAGCGCGCGCCGGCGGTCGTCAGGCGCGCCTCGATGTCTCCCTGAGAAAATTCCGGGCCGAGATAGCTGCCGCGCATCGCGTCGCCGGTGACCGGGACTCGTGGAGCGCCGCCTGAGATGTGATGCGCCACCAGCGCCGCGCCCAGCGCGCCGCCGGCGTCTCCGGCAGCCGGCTGCACCCAGATCTTTTCGAACTTCGCCTCGCGCAGCAGTTTGCCGTTGGCGACGCAGTTCAGGGCCACGCCGCCGGCCAGGCACAGATGCTTCATGCCGGTTTCGCGCCGCGCGTAGCCGGCGAGGCCGCAGACCACTTCCTCGGTGACGAGCTGGATCGAGGCGGCGAGATCCATGTGGCGCTGCGTGAGCAGCTCGTCGGGCTTGCGCGCCGGCCCGCCGAACACGGCGTCGAACTCCCCGTTGGTCATCGTCAGCCCGGTGCAGTAGTCGAAATAGCGCAGGTCGAGGCGGAACGAGCCGTCGTCGCGGATTTCGATCAGCCGGTCGCGGATCAGGCCGGCGTAGCGAGGCTCGCCGTAGGGGGCGAGGCCCATCAGCTTGTACTCGCCCGAATTCACCTTGAAGCCGCAGTAGTACGTGAACGCGGAGTAGAGCAGCCCCAGGGAATGCGGGAACAGGATCTCGCGCAGGATCTCCAGGCGGTTGCCGCGCCCGGCGGCGAGCGAGCAGGTGGCCCATTCGCCGACCCCGTCCATGGTGAGCACCGCGGCCTCCTCGAAGGGCGAGGGAAAGAACGCGCTCGCGGCGTGGCTCAGGTGGTGCTCCGAGAACAGCAGCCGCTCCTGCCAGCCGGCGCCGGGCGCGAAGGTGTCCAGCTCGCGCCGCAGCAGATCCTTGAGGAAGAGTTTTTCGCGCAGCCAGAGCGGCAGCGCCATGCGGAACGACGTGAAGCCGCGCGGCGCGAAGGCAAGATAGGTCTCGAGCAGGCGCTCGAACTTGAGGAACGGCTTGTCGTAGAAAACGACCTTGTCGACGTTCGCCGCCTCGATGCCGCCCGCCTGCAGGCAATAGCGGATCGCATTCGCCGGGAAATGCGAATCGTGCTTGGCGCGCGAGAAGCGCTCTTCCTGCGCCGCGGCGACGATCGCACCATCCCGCAACAGCGCGGCCGCGGCGTCGTGGTAATACGCCGAAATGCCGAGGACGTTCAAAACAGGGTGTAGATGAACGGCGCGATCGCGGAACCCTGCGCCATCACGATCAGAACTCCCAGCAGCGCCATCACCAGCAGGAGGGGCAGGAGCCAGAACTTCTTGCGCTGGCGCAGGAAAGCCCACATCTCCTTGATGAACGACAGCATGTTCAGAACTGGTTGTGGAAGGAATCCGGCGGCGGGCCGGGCGGCTCGCGGCGTACCCAGTAGCTCGGCCGCGCGGAACGCTTGCGCAGCAGCAGTTCGTCGCGCCCGAAGAGGCGCATGACCAGCGCATACGGCGTGATGACGCCGAAAAATATGACACCCAGGGCCATCGGGCTGACGATCCGGTGCAGCAGCTCGCCGAAGCGGAACCAGAGCCGGTTCAGCGGCGCGAGCACCCGCGGCGCGAGCCAGGCGCACAGCGCGAACGCCGCCGCCACGCCGATCGCCCACGTGCGAGGAGACGCGCGCTCGAGCAGCGGCCAGAGCGCCAGCAGCAGGAATACGCCGGCGAACACCAGGCCGAAGGATCTCTCGGAGCCGGGCTTTACAGCTTGCTGTGGATGGTGTTCGGTATGGGGCATGGCGCGCGGCAAAGGCGTCATTCTACCAAGCGAAGTCCGGATTCCTCGTGCACGTACAATCCTGCGGGAATGAAGATTGTCTTCGTCAATCGCTTTTTCCACCCCGACCTCGCGCCCACCGGCCGGTACGCCGCGGACGTGGCGTTCGATCTCGTGGCTGCGGGGTACAAGGTACACGCGGTGACCAGTAGGCTCGCCTATGACGGCAATGGGCCGGGGCTCGCTCGCCGGCCGGGCATTGGATTACTTCAGTTTTTATTGTTCCGCTTTTCTTGTGCTCGCAAGAATACTGAATCAAAACGACATCGTCGTCGCGAAGACCGATCCGCCGTTGATATCGGTTGTCGCCGCGTTTGCGGCGCTGCTGCGCGGCGCGCGCCTGGTACCGGGAGCGCAGCTGCGCGTCGTACCCAACTGGGCCGACGGCGCGGGAATCCTGCCGCAAGCGAGCGGGGCCAGCGCGCTACGCCGCGAGTGGGGCTTGGAGGGAAAGTTCGTCGTCGGGTATTCGGGCAACCTGGGCCGCGTGCACGATTGCGAGACCGTGCTGGCGGCGGCACGCCTGCTCGTGGAGGAGCGCGATCTGGTGTTCTCGTTTGTCGGCGGTGGCTACCACTTCCCGCGCTTGCGCGCGGCAGGGCTCGCGAATGTATCCGTGCCCGGCTACGTGCCGGAGGATCGGCTCGGCGAGAGTCTCGGGACCTGCGACCTTCACCTGGTGACGCTGCTGCCTGCCTTCGAGCAGGCTTGCGGCATTGAAATCTCCTTCCACCAATCCCTGGGCGGCGGCCGTTGCGTACCATTCGCGCGCGCGATGAGTTCGTCAAGCGAAGCGTCCTCGGCCGCCACGCCAAGCGCGGTGCACGCGATGAGTGCGGCGGCGATGGCTCGAATGAGACCTACTCCACGATGATCCGGCGGCGCGGTTTCGCGGGGTACACTTGCGCCTGCGCCGCCAAAGACATCGACAGCGCGACGATGGACAGAATGAGACGGGCGAACGGCATTTTTTCCTCCCTGAATTTTCCGTAGACAGAGAATAGCGCGTAACCATGAACGGACGCGAGATCCTGATCGCCGGCGGTGGCATTGGCGGCCTCGCCGCGGCGCTGGCGCTGGCGCAGAAGGGCCGCAAGGTGCGCGTGCTGGAGAAAGCGGCCGAGTTCGGTGAAATCGGCTACGGCATCCAGATGGGACCGAACGTCGCGCGCATGCTGGAGCGGCTGGGCGTGCTGAAGTCCCTCGAATCCGCCGCCGTGTTCCCCGATGCGCTGATCTTCGCCGACGCCCTCAGCAACGACGAACTCAGCCGCATCTCGCTCGGCGACGCGTTCCTGGAGCGCTACAAGTTCCGCTACTTCGTGATCCACCGCCGCGACCTGCACGGCGGGCTGCTCGACGCCTGCAAGCGCCGCGAAGAGATTGTCCTTTCTCCTTCCCATGGGTTGAAGTCGTTCAAGCAGGAAAAGGACGTCGTCACCGTCACCTGCGACAACGGCGCCGGCTACGAGGGCGCGGCGCTGATCGGCGCCGATGGCCTGTGGTCGCCCACGCGCCAGGCGGTGATCGGCGATGGCGCGCCGCGCATGGCGGGACACTACGTCTACCGCGGCGTGGTGCCCGATGCGCAGATCGTCGATCGTAGCCGCATCGGCAGCATGACGATCTGGGGCGGGCCGGACCTGCACATGGTGCAGTACCGCCTGCAGGGCGGGGCGGTGATGAACAACGTCGCCACCATCTGCAGCCGGCGCATGCGCCGCGGCGAGCCCAATCCCGGCGCGCCGGATGAACTCGAGGAGCTCTTCGCGCGCACGCACCCCGGGGTGCGCGACAACCTGCGCTACGTTTCGCGCGAGCGCAACTGGGTGCTGCACGACCGCGACCCGGCGACCAACTGGACGGAGGGCCGCGTCACGCTGCTGGGCGATGCCGCGCACCCGACGCTGCAGTACCTGGCGCAGGGCGCGCAGATGGCGATCGAGGACGGCGTGGTGCTGGCCGAGAAGGTGGCCGCGGTGGGCGAGGACTACCACCGCGCCTTCATGGCCTACCAGCGCGAGCGCATGAACCGCAGCGCGCGCGTGGTGCTGTCATCGCGTTTTTTTGGCGAGTACATCCACGTCGACGGCGGCGCGCGCGAACTGCGCAACGAACTCGCGCGCGGGCGCGATCCGCACCATCCCTGGGAAGTGGACTGGCTTTACAAGGGGATCGACGTCAACGACAGGCTCTAGGGCGGGGCAGGACCGCCCTCAGGGCGGTAGTGCGGGCAGCTCGCGAAGCCTGTCGTATAGGGGCGTGAAACCGGGTGCGGTCTCGCGCATCAGCTGCGCGAACGAGTCAATGACGAAGCAGGTGCTTTGGTATCGATCGATCAGGTACTCGGTGCGCAGGGCTTTTTCCAGATCGAAATCCAATCTCCTGGGCGCGGGGTCCGCTACGCTATGGGCAAGCTCGCCGCCGGAGGAAAGGATGCCCGCACCATAGGCTCTTATTCCAGTTTCTGTTCTTACAAGACCGAATTCGATCGTGTACCAGTACAGACGTGCGAGCATCTTCACCGCGTCCAGGCGCATTGCTTTCAGTCCGCCTTTGCCGTACTCGTGCAGGTGGTCGGCGTATACCGGGTCGAAGAGCAGGGGCACGTGGCCGAAGAAGTCATGGAACACGTCGGGCTCGACGATGTAGTCGAACTCTTCGGGCTTGCGCAGCCAGACGGTGAGCGGAAAGCGGCGCTTGGCGAGGTGCGTGAAGAAGGCCTCGTCCGGGATCAGTCCAGGGACCGCGACAATCTCCCAGCCAGTCGCCGCCCGCAGCTTCTTCGAGACGTGGTCGAACTTCCGGATGCCGCCGCCCGCGTCCATGCCGGTAATGGCTTCGATCCACTCCGGGCAGGCGTAGCGCGGCACCAGCTTCGACTGGCGCTCGAACAGGCGGCGGAAAAGCGCGTGCTCCTCGGCGCTATGGGCAGTCCAGTCCTGCTCTACGGAAAAATCAGAGGCGGCGCGGCTGTAGTCTCCTCTAAGGCTCATGCCGGCGGTTTCAGAACGCCGCGGCGCATCTGGTCGAGTTCGATGGATTCGAACAGCGCCTTGAAGTTGCCTTCGCCGAAGCCTTCGTCGCCCATTCCTTCATGCGGCCCTTGTGCACGTTGTGTGTCAGGTGGTCGATGTACGCGAGGCCGTGGCCCGCGGGATCGAGCGACGCGGCACCTGCGTCCTCCCCTCCCAGGCGCTCGAAGAGGGCGCCCATGGCTTTCGGCTCGGGCGCCGCGTACTCGATGAACTCGAAGCCGTCGGTGCCGGCCGGGTTGTCCCACAAATCAGCCATGACCGATCTTACGCCCCGACACGCAACGGCAGTTTGCGAAAGCCCCGGAAACGGATTCTCCGGTCGCGCTCGGGCTCGCCCGCGGGCACCTGCCGCCGCCTTCGAGCGCGTGCACCGGGTCGTGTTCGCGCAGCGCCGCGTACCACGGATAGGGATCATCGAGAAAATCCTGCGGCACGCGCGTCAGCTGGAATTCGCGGACGGCATCGCGGGCGATCATTCGGCTATTATGCCGCCATGCAACGCGTCCCGAATGCCGGGTTCGACCCCGTCCTGCAGAAGCGCCTCGAGGAACTCTGGGGCAAACCGGTGAATCTGTATCGCGCGCTCGGCAACCACCCGGCGCTGACCGCCGCGTGGACCGAGTTCGCCAACGCCATCCGGCACGACAGCACGACGCCGCGCGCGCTGCGCGAACTCATGATCCTGCGCACGGCGCAGATCGCGCGCTCGGAGTACGAATGGGCCCACCATCTGCGGATGGCGCGCCGGTCGCACGTGAGCGAGGCGAAAATCGCGGCGCTGGCGGGCTGGCGCACGGCAAGTGAGTTCGATGCGAAAGAGCGCGCGGCGCTCGCGCTGACCGAGGCGGTCATGGCCTGCAATGTCACCGATGCAATACACGCTGAAATAAAAAAGCATTTCAGCGATGCCGAGTTCGTCGAGCTGTCGCTAACCGCGAGTTTCTACGCCATGGTGTCGCGCATGCTCGATGCGATGCGCGTTGAGTTGGATGCCGATGTGCGCGACCACGCTCCGAAACTGCCCTGATCCCATGACGCCAGGCGCGCAGCGGAATTTCCGCTACTACGACTTCATCATGGTGGCTTTTGTCACCGTGCTGATCTGCTCCAATTTCATCGGCGCCGCGAAGCAGGCGGTGGTGGACCTGCCGCTGCTGGGGCCGACCCCGTTCGGGGCAGGCGTGCTGTTCTTTCCGATCTCCTACATCTTCGGCGACATCCTGACCGAGGTCTATGGCTACGGCCGCGACCGCCGCGTCGTCTGGGCCGGTTTCGGCGCGGTCGCGTTCGCCACCTTCATGGCCTGGGTGGTGGTGAACCTGCCGCCGGGCCCGTCGGACTACATGAAGGGCTACCAGCCTGCGCTCGAGGCGGTGTTCGGCAATGCCTGGCGCATCGCGCTCGGCTCGATGATTGCGTTCTGGTGCGGCAGCTTCGTCAACAGCTATGTGCTGGCGAAGATGAAGATCTGGACCGCGGGAAAATGGCTGTGGACGCGCACCATCGGTTCGACGGTGGTCGGCGAACTGGTCGATTCGTCGCTGTTCTATTTCATCGCCTTCTACGGCATCTGGGAGACCTCCGACGTGCTCAAGGTGGCGATGGTGCAGTACGTGCTGAAGACCGGCTGGGAAGTGGTGATGACGCCGGTCACCTACCGCATCGTCGCTTTCCTGAAGCGCGTCGAGCACGAGGATTACTACGACCGGAACACGAACTTCACGCCGTTCAGCGTGAAGGTCTAAGGCACGTGAAGGACCGCACTTAGCGCGGCATTTTCCCCGCGCGGTAGGCTTCCAGCACCCAGCGCAGGCTGGTGCGCGTGTCGTTCGGCACGTCGTCGACGAGATAGCGGCCCTCGATTTCGACGAAGTATTGCCCGGCAATCCGGTTCGCGCCTTCCTTCAGGTCCCAGATCAGCAGGCGGTGCCGGCCGATCGCGATCTCGGCGAGCAACCGGTTCTCGGGATAGAAATATTGCGCAAAGACCCGCTTGAATTCTTCTTCGCCCACCGATTCACGGTAGTCGCGCAGTACTTCGAAGCGGCGGCGCGGCGCGTTCGAGAGCAATGCCGCTTCCTCAAGATTCCCCGTCGACAGGTGCAGGTTGAGCAGCTTGGCCGCATCGAGCGCGCTCGCCGGGGCAAGTTCGCCCACGGGCTGCGCGACGTGCGCGTCCGCCGGATGCGTGCGCAGCGTGTAGCTGACGCTGCCGCCGCCGCTCAGCTCGAGGGTGTGCGTTGCCTCGGGCTGGGCGTGCAGCGCGGCGGTAAAGGAAAATCCGGCGGCAAGCGCCGCGAGAAATATCGTACGCACGCTCAGGCGGCGGCGCGGATCGGCATCGAGCGATAGCGCGCGAGCAGTTCGACGCTCTTCGCGCGCGCGGCGGCGGCGCTTGCCGCCTTGATGTGGCCGTAGCCGCGAATCGCCTCGGGCAACGAGGCTATCTCTACCGCAAGCGCCAGGTTGTCGCGCGTCAGGCCGGCGAGCAGCGTGTCCACCGTTTGCTCGTATTCCACGATCAGCGCGCGCTCCATGCGCCGCTCCGCGGTGCGCCCGAAGATGTCCAAGGCCGTCCCTCTGAGAAATTTAAGGCGGGAAAGGATCTTGAACATGCCCAGCATCCAGCCGCCGAACTGCATCTTGCCGGGTTCGCCGGTGCGCGCATCGGGTTTGGCGAGCAGTGGCGGAGCAAGGTGGTACACGAGCTTGAAATTCCCTTCGAACATCGCCTCGATCTTCTTGCGGAACGCGCCGTCGGTATAGAGCCGCGCGACCTCGTATTCATCCTTGTAGGCGAGCAGCTTCGCGTAGTAACGCGCGACCGCTTCCGCAAGTTTCGTGGAACCGGATTTTTCGTTTTCCGCCTGCCGGGTTTTTTCCACCAACTCGCGATAGCGCGAAGCGTATGCCGCATCCTGATAGCTGGTGAGAAACCGCACCCGTCGGTCCGTCAATTCCTCGAGATTGCGTGAAAAGTGCTGCTCGATCGGGATCACCTCCGCCGGCAGGGCGATGCGCCGGACGCGTTCGAGATCCACCGCCGCGCACCGTCCCCAGACGAAGCTTTTCCGGTTGAACTCCACCGCGACGCCATTCAAGTCGATCGAGCGCTCGATCGAGATCGCCGATAGCGGCACCCAGCCCTTCTGCCAGGCGTAGCCGAGCATGAACATGTTGGTGGCGATCGAATCGCCCATCAGCGCGGTGGCGAGTTCGGCGGCGGGCACGAAATCCGCGTTGCTGCCGCCACAGGCCTCGCCGATGTCGTGCGTCAGGTCGCTGCCCGGCAGCTGCCAGTTCGGGTTCTTGACGAACTCCGCGGTCGGGGAGGTGGTGGCGTTCACCACGGCGCGTGTTCCCGTCAGCCCAATGCGGCCCGGTCCCATGCGCGAGAGCGCTTCCACGCTCGCGGTGACGACCAGGTCGCAGCCGATGACCAGGCCCGCGTCGCCCATGCCGATGCGAGCGGCATGCAGGTCCCCGGGGTTGGCGGCGATTTTTACGTGCGACATCACGGCGCCGTACTTCTGCGCGAGGCCCGACATGTCGAGCACCGATACGCCCTTGCCTTCAAGGTGCGCGGCCATGGCGAGGATCTGGCCGATGGTGATCACGCCGGTGCCGCCGATGCCGGTCACCAGGATGCCGAAGGGGGTTTGCAATTCAGGAATTTCAGGATTGGAAATTTCAGGAAAATCCTCCACCGCTTTCGCGCCCGACTTTCCTTTCCTCAGCCGCCCGCCCTCGACGGTGACGAAGCTCGGGCAGAAGCCCTTCACGCAGGAGAAGTCCTTGTTGCAGCTGGACTGGTTGATGCTGCGCTTGCGGCCGAATTCGGTTTCCAGCGGCTCGACCGACAGGCAGTTCGATTTCGTGCTGCAGTCGCCGCAGCCCTCGCACACCATCTCGTTGATGACCGCGCGCTTGGCGGGATCGGGATATTCGTTTCTCTTCCTGCGGCGGCGTTTCTCCGAGGCGCAGGTCTGATCGTAGATGATCGCCGACACGCCCGGCAGCTCGCGCATTTCGCGCTGCACCGCGTCGAGTTCGTCGCGGTGGCGGATGGTGATGCTCGGCGCCCAGTCGGTGCCGGCGGGATACTTCTCCGGCTCATCGGTCACGATCACGATCGGGGCCACGCCTTCGGCCGCGATCTGGCGCGAGATGATCGCCGGGTCCAGCGGCCCGTCGTGGTGCTGACCGCCGGTCATCGCCACCGCGTCGTTGTAGAGGATCTTGTAGGTCATCGTGACCTTGCTCGCCACCGCGGCACGGATCGCCATCAGGCCGGAGTGGTAATAGGTGCCGTCCCCGAGATTGGCGAAAATATGCTTCTCGCTGGTGAACGGCGCCTGGCCGATCCAGGTCGCGCCTTCGCCGCCCATGTGGGTGAACGTGGCGGTGCTGCGGTCCATCCACACCGCCATGAAGTGGCAGCCGATGCCGGCGGTCGCGCGGCTGCCCTCGGGCACACGCGTGGAGGTGTTGTGCGGACAGCCCGAGCAGAAATAGGGCTGGCGGATCGAGGTGACGCGCGGCCTGGCGAGCGCTTTCTCCTTGAAGTCAAGGTAGGCAAGCCGTTCCTTGAATTGACTTCCTAAAGTAGAGGTCATGTTCAACTTCAAAAGCCGCTGGGCTATCGCTTTAGCGACGATCGCGGGTGAATGTTCGTAGTGCGCGGGCAGCAGCCACGTTCCCGCGGGCTGGCCCTGCGCCTGGCTCCATTCGCCGTTGTCGTCGAACTTGCCGACCACCCGGGGGGCGCGCTTGCCTGCCTCCCAGGTGTAGAGCTCTTCCTTGATCTGGTACTCGATCACCTGGCGCTTTTCCTCCACCACCAGGATTTCTTCGAGCCCCTGCGCGAAGCGGCGCGCGCCCTGCGGCTCGAGCGGCCAGCTCATCGCCACCTTGTAGACGCGCAGGCCGATGTCGCGCGCGACCTCCTCATCGATGCCGAGGTCGGCAAGCGCCTGCATCGTGTCGCCGAAACTCTTCCCGGTGGTGATGATGCCAATTTTCGCTTTTGGCGAGTCCCAAATTATTCGATCCAGCTTGTTGGCCCGTACATAAGCGAGTGCCGCGTAGACCTTGTAGTCGAGCAGCCGCATCTCCTGCTCGAGGATGCCGTCGGGCCAGCGGATGTTGAGTCCGCCCGGCGGCAGCACGAAGTCTTCCGGGATCACCACCTGGACCCGGTGCGGGTCGATGTCGACCGAGGCGCCCGACTCGACCACGTCGGTCACGCACTTGAACCCGATCCAGCAGCCCGAGTAGCGGCTCATCGCGAAGCCGTGCAGCCCGTAGTCGAGGTACTCCTGCACGCTCGAGGGGTTCAGCATCGGGATCAGGCAGGCCTTGAGGATG
>CAMDRF010000030.1 GCA_945906765.1 Nitrosovibrio sp. Nv4
CGCCGCAAAGTGACCGGTCTCGTACATCAGAACCCGGTCACCCGGGGAAAGCGTGTTGACCAGCGCTGCCTCCCAGGCGCCCGTTCCCGAGGCCGGGTAGATGACGACATGGCTGGAGGTTTTGAAGACTCGCTTCATTCCCGCGAGGACTTCCTTGCCCAGCGGGCCAAAATCCGGCCCTCGATGGTCCATGGTCGGGAAGTCGATGGCGCGCAGCACCCGGTCGGGAACGTTGGTGGGACCGGGAATCTGAAGAAAATGGCGTCCGGCAGATCGAGTCATGCTTTCCTCCTGATATTGCATGCAAAATTATTTATTGTGCGCAACATAAGGCCTACGTATTGCAAAAATCCCACATACTTTGTATTCTGCATACAAAATGGATATTTCGCAAGAGTCGAACCCCATTGTCCGCCGGCCTCTTCACGAGGCGGCGGCCGACCGGCTGCGGGACCTGATTGTGCAAGGCAATCTGGTCGCCGGCGCCCGGCTGAACGAACGCCTGCTGACCGCGCAGTTGGGTGTTTCCCGTACCCCCTTGCGCGAAGCCTTCAAGGTACTCGCTACGGAGGGCTTGGTCGAGTTGCTGCCGAATCGGGGTGCGATTGTCTCGCAACTCGATCCAGTACGGTTGTCCGAGACCCTGTTTGTGATGGGCGCGCTCGACGCACTGGCGGGAGAGCTTGCCTGCGCGAACGCGACCGATGCCCAGATCAATGAGATCCGGGCGCTGCACTACGAGATGCTCGCTTACCATGCACGTGGCGATCTCGCCGGCTATTTCAAGTTCAACCAGGCGATCCATCTGAAGATCGTGAAGTACGCCGGCAATGCCGTGCTCTACAACACCTACCGGCAATTGAACGGCGCCATGCAACGCGCGCGCTACATGGCGAACCTGTCGCAAGAGCGCTGGGACACCGCGGTGCACGAGCATGACGAAATCCTCGCCGCGCTGAGCGCGCGAGACGTCAAGCGCATCAGAGCGCTGCTCTCGGATCATCTCGCGCACAAACTTTCAAGCGCGCTCGCCGCTTTGCCCGTGCCGCAGTGGCAAGGTCGGGCGGCGTGAGCGCGTCGCCGTTCCCGGTCAGGGTAGTCGCGGCAAAGCCGGGCGATTCCTCGCTGGCACTGCGCTTGCGCAAGGAAGTCGACGGCGAAGTGCTCTTCGACGCCGCATCGCGCGGCCGGTATTCGACCGATGCTTCCATCTACCAGATCGAGCCGCTCGGCGTGGTCGTGCCGCGAAGCGCGGCGGCCGCACGCACCGCAATCGCGATTGCCGCTGAAGCAGGCGTGCCGGTGCTGCCGCGCGGCGCCGGCACCTCGCAGTGCGGCCAGGCAGTCGGCGCGGCACTGGTGATCGATCACACGAAGCATCTTCATGAATTAGTCGATCTTGATATTCAAAACAAAACAGCTCTGGTGCAGCCCGGAATCGTCTTGGATACCCTGAACGCGAAATTGCGCGCGCACGGGCTTTGGTTTCCGGTAGACGTGTCCACCAGCGCCCAGGCAACGCTGGGCGGCATGGCGGGCAACAACTCATGCGGCTCCCGCTCGATCGCCTACGGCAACATGGTGCACAACGTCCTCGCCATCGATGCCGTAACCGCCGAAGGAAAACGCTGGCGCTTCGGGCCGATGGCAAGCCCTTCCGGACCGGCCGAGTATCTCGACTTCGTTTCCCGGTTGAAAGGCATTTACGAAAGAGAGAAGGGCGAAATCGAAAGCCGTTTCCCGAAAGTTCTGCGCAAGGTCGCCGGCTACAACCTCGACCATCTCGGACCACCGCATGCCAATGCCGCGCACCTGCTGGTCGGCTCCGAAGGCACGCTCGCCTGGTCGGAGCAACTGTTGCTCAAACTCTCGCCGCTGCCCGCTGCGCGGGCGCTGGGCGTGGTGCATTTCCCGAAGTTCCATACCGCCATGGAGTTGACGCAGCACATTGTGAAGCTCGGTCCTTCGGCGGTAGAGCTGGTGGACCGCACCATGATCGGCCTGGCGCGCGATATCGCGGCCTTCCGCAAGACAGTCGATGCATTCATCAAGGGCGACTCCGATGCGATTCTGCTGGTCGAATTTTCGGGCGAGGATTCTTCGGCTCAGAATTCGAAATTGAAGGACCTCGTACAGCTGATGGCCGACCTCGGCCTGCCGGGTAGCGTGGTCGAGATCACCGACGCGAAGCAGCAGAAAGAACTGTGGGAGGTCCGCAAGGCGGGGCTGAACATCATGATGTCGATGAAAGGCGACGGAAAGCCCGTGTCCTTCATCGAGGACTGCGCGGTGCCGCTGGAGCACTTGGCAGAGTACACCGACCGCCTCACGCAGGTGTTCGAGAAGCATGGCACGCGAGGCACCTGGTACGCGCATGCTTCGGTCGGTACGCTGCACGTGCGGCCCGTGCTCGATATGCGGCGCGATGGCGCAGAAAAAATGCGAGCCATCGCTGAAGAGGCCTGCGCCATGGTCAGGCAGTACAAGGGCGCGTATTCGGGCGAGCATGGCGATGGGCTGGTGCGTTCGGAGTGGATTGCGCCGTTCTTCGGCCCGCGGCTCACCGCGGTGCTGGGAGAGATCAAGTCGCTGCTCGATCCGCGCGGACTCATGAACCCAGGCAAGATCGTCGCGCCATCGAAGATGGATGACAAGACGCTATTTCGCTTCAAGCCCGGCTACGAGACCAAGGTGCCGCTGCCGGCGCTCGACTGGTCGGCGTGGGGTGGCCTGGATAAAGCCGTGGAGATGTGCAACAACAACGGCCATTGCCGCAAGTTCGACGCCGGCACCATGTGCCCCTCGTACCGGGTTACGCAGGACGAGCAGCACCTGACCCGCGGCAGGGCAAACACCTTTCGCCTCGCGCTGTCGGGGCAGTTGGGCCCGAATTCCGATGCGATGGTGAAGGAGGCGCTCGGCCTGTGCGTCTCTTGCAAGGGCTGCAAGCGCGAATGCCCGACCGGCGTCGACATGGCACGCATGAAAATCGAATTCCTCGCGCACTACCGCAAAGGCCACGGCCTGGCGCTGCGCGATCGCGCCGTGGCCTATCTGCCGCGTTACGCGCGGCTCGCGGCGGCGGTCGCGCCGTTGTCGAATCTCGGAATGCGGCTGTTCGGCGAGCTTGCCGGATTCACCGCCAAACGCCCGCTTCCTGCCTGGCGGCGTGACCGATTCGTCGACCGGGTGTGGCCAAAAAGCGGTGCGCGCGAAGTGGTGCTCCTGGTAGACACTTTCAATCGCTATTTCGAGCCCGAGAACGTGCGTGCCGCGATTCGCGTCCTTCAGGCCGCCGACTATCGCGTGCACGTGGCGGACCCGGTCCAAGGAAGCAGGCCGCTTTGTTGCGGCCGCACCTTCCTGTCGGCGGGACTGGTAGATGAAGCGCGGGCGGAAGCGAAGCGCGTACTCGACGCGCTTTCCCCTTGGGTGGCGCATGGAGTGCCGATCGTCGGGCTCGAACCCTCCTGCCTGTTCACCCTGCGCGACGAGTACGGCGTGCTGCTCCCCGGAACCGAGGCGCTGGCGAAAAACTCCTTCCTGTTCGAGGAATTCCTCGCGAAGGAATCAGAGGCGGGCCGCCTCAACCTGAAACTGAAGGCCGTAGCGACCGAGGCCTTGCTGCACGGACACTGCCACCAGAAAGCCTTTGCCGTCATGGGCGCTGTCGAGCATGTCCTGCGCCTGGTTCCGGGCCTGAATGTCCGGACGATCGAATCCTCTTGCTGCGGCATGGCAGGCAGCTTCGGCTACGAGGCGGAGCACTACGAGGTTTCGATGAAGATGGGCGAAGCAAGCCTGCTGCCCGCGGTGCGCAGTGCTTCGCCGGACACGCTGGTGGTCGCTGACGGCACCAGCTGCCGGCACCAGATCGCGCATGGCGCGAAGCGCAAAGCGGTGCATGTTGCGCGGGTACTCGAAGGCGCGCTCGACGGATAAGACAATCTATCCGAGTCTGCCCGCGCGACATTCCATGGAAACTTCCTCTGCATTGGGCGAACAGAATATACGTGTAATATACGTGGATTAAATCGTTGGGAGAAACACCATGCCTCAGCTCAATTTGTACGTCGATGAAGCAACCCATCTGCGCATCAAAAAAGCGGCGCGATCGTCGGGCGTTTCGCTGTCAAAATGGGTCGCTGCGGTAGTCCGGGAGAAAACCACGAGCGAGTGGCCAGCCGAGGTCGTGGCGCTGGCCGGGGCTTGGAAGGGTTTCCCGTCTCTCGAACAAATCCGCCGATCGAAAGGCAAGGATCTGCCGCGTGAAACGCTTTGAGGCGACGGATAATCCATGTTTGCCCTCGACACCAACACGCTGATTTACTACTTCAAGGGCATGGGCAGGGTGGCAACTCGCCTGAGCGGATGCACGCCTTCCGAAATCGGCATCCCCATCGTCGTCGTGTACGAACTTGAAACCGGCATCGCCAAGTCCCAACAGCCGCGAAAACGGCGCGAGCAGCTCGATGCGCTATTGGCCGTCACCAAACTTCTTCCATTTGATCGCGCGGCGGCTCGCCAAAGCGCGACCCTGCGCGCGTCCCTGGAATCAAAAGGTACACCGTTGGGGCCGCTGGATTGCCTCATCGCCGGCATCGCACTGGCGCAAGGAGCAACCTTGGTGACGCGCAATTCCGCCGAGTTCGGCCGGGTGGCGGGTTTGCGGGTGGCGGACTGGTATTGACGTCACCAAAAACCGACCACAGCACCAGGCCGAACACCGGCAGCACCGTTGAGAGGATCAGTTCCAGAGATCCACTGTTTCACCGCGGCCGCGCAGCCGTTCGGCGCGCGCCTGCAGGTAGCGCTGGAACGAAGGCTCCTTGCGATAGGCGCCGCTCGCGACATAGTCGAGCGCCGAGGCGAGATAGCCGTTGAGGCGCAGCGCGACGACGCCTTGCTCGTCGAGAAACAGCAGCGTCGGCGTGAACTGCACGCGCAGCTCGCGGCCGAGCGCCTTCTCGCTCATGCGGCGCCCGTCCAGCCAGACGACTTCGCGGTCGCCCCAGAGGTTGAGAGCGATGGCGAGTAGAGCATCACGCGCTTGCCCTGCGCCGCCGCCTCGCGCACGTCATCCCGCAATTCGAGAAAAGTCTCGGTGAACCAGGACGGGATCTCGATGGCGTGCGGGCTCGGCGCCTGCGCGCCCGCGGGTGCCGCTGTTGCGAGAGCCAGCAGCAGCGCGATGATCCTCATGTGCGGCCGCGGGTAAAAAGCCAGATACCGATGAGAACCATCGGCAGGCTGAGCCACTGGCCCATCGTCAGGCCCAGCGCCAGAAAACCCAGGAATGCATCAGGCTCGCGCGCGAATTCCCCAATGGATCGGAAGATGCCGTAGCCGATGAGGAACAGCGCAGAAACTTGAGCGCGCGGCCGCGGGCGCGAGGAGAACCACCACAGCAGCGCAAACAGCGCCAAGCCCTCGAGCGCCATCTGGTAGAGCTGCGACGGATGGCGCGGTAGCGGCCCGGCGCCGCGGAACACCATGCCCCAGGAAACTTCGGTGACGCGCCCCCAGAGCTCGCCGTTGATGAAGTTGCCCAGGCGTCCCGCCGCCAGGCCGATCGGCACCAGCGGCGCGACGTAGTCCATCAGGTCCCACCAGTTGGCGCGCTGGCGCCAGGCGACGAAGGCCATCGCGGCGAGTACGCCGAGAAAGCCGCCATGGAACGACATGCCGCCCTGCCAGATGGCGAAGATCTCGAGCGGATGGGAGAAGTAGTAGTCCGGCTTGTAGAACAGCACGTAGCCCAGGCGCCCGCCGAGAATCACCCCGACGATGCCGCCGAACAGCAGGTCGTCCAGCTGTTCGCGCGTGATGGGAGCGAGACCTGCCTTGATGCGCCGCGTGCCGAGCCACCAGAACGAGGCGAAGGCGAGCAGGTACATGAGGCCGTACCAGCGCACCGCCAGAGGCCCCAACGAGAACAGTACCGGATCGAAATTCGGATGGATCAGCACGGTAGAATTCGATTCTAGCGACCATGGAGGAATCACGTGGCTGATAACCGAAGAAGCCGTCTCATCACGCAAGGCCCGGCCCGCTCCCCGAACCGCGCCATGCTGCGCGCGGTCGGCTTCGGCGACGGCGACTTCGAGAAGCCGATCGTTGGCGTCGCCAACGGGCACTCGACCATGAACCCGTGCAACGCCGGCATCCAGCCGCTGGTCGACCGCGCGATGGCCGCGCTGGAGGCGGCGGGCGCCAAACCGCAGGTGTTCGGCGTGCCGACCGTCACCGACGGCATCGGCATGGGCACCGAGGCGATGAAATATTCGCTGGTTTCGCGCGAAGTCATCGCCGATGCGATCGAGACCTCGGTCAATGGTCAGGCGATGGACGGCGCGCTCGTCGTGGGCGGCTGCGACAAGAACATGCCCGGCGGCATGATGGCGCTGGCGCGCATGAACGTGCCGGGCATTTACGTTTACGGCGGCACCATCAAGCCGGGCAAATGGAAAGGCGTCGATCTCACCATCGTGTCCGCGTTCGAGGCGGTGGGCGCCTTCAGCGCGGGCAAGATGAGCCAGGAAGACTTCATCGGCATCGAGAAGAACGCCTGCCCTTCGGTCGGCGCCTGCGGCGGCATGTTCACCGCCAACACCATGTCATCCTCGTTCGAGGCGCTGGGCCTGAGCCTGCTCGGTTCTTCTCAGATGGCGGCGCCCGACGCGGAGAAGGCGGACTCCGCAGCCGAGTCCGCAAAGGTTCTGGTCGAAGCCGTCCGCAGGAATCTCAGGCCGCGCGACATCATCACGCGCAAGTCGATCGAGAACGCGATCGCGCTGGTAATGGCGACCGGGGGTTCGACCAACGCGGTGCTGCATTACCTCGCGATCGCCTCGGCCGCCGGCGTGAAGTGGAGCATCGACGATTTCGAGCGCGTGCGCCGCAAGGTGCCGGTGCTGTGCGACCTGAAGCCGTCGGGGAAATACGTGGCGGTCGATTTCCATCGCGCCGGCGGGGTGCCGCAGGTGCTTAAGATCCTGCTCGTGAACGGAAGGCTGCACGGCGACTGCATGACTATCCACGGCAGGTCTATGGCTGAGATGCTGAAGGATGTGCCTGCGGAGCCGCGCAAGGACCAGGATGTGATCCGGCCCTGGTCGAAGCCGATCTACAAACAGGGGCACCTCGCGATTCTCAAAGGCAACCTCGCCCCGGAGGGTTGCGTGGCGAAAATCACCGGCCTCAAGAATTTGGCGATCACGGGCCCGGCGCGCGTGTTCGATTCGGAGCCGCAATGCATGCAGGCGATCATGGCGAAGAAAATCAAGCCGGGCGACGTGATCGTGATCCGCTACGAAGGTCCCAAGGGTGGCCCCGGCATGCAGGAAATGCTGGCGCCGACCTCGGCGCTGATCGGGCAGGGCTTGGGCGAGTCGGTGGGTCTGCTCACCGATGGGCGCTTCTCGGGCGGCACCTGGGGCATGGTGGTGGGGCACGTCGCGCCCGAAGCCTATGTCGGCGGAACGATCGCGCTGGTGAAGGAAGGCGACTCGATTACCATCGATGCGAAGAAACTGCTCCTCCAGCTCAATGTGCCGGCGAAGGAACTTGCGGCGCGCAGGAAGAAATGGAAAGCGCCGAAGCCGCGCTACACCAGGGGACTGCTCGCCAAGTACATGAGGCTCGTTTCCACGGCGAGCAAAGGCGCGATCACCGACTCAGAAGTTTGAGCCGGGCTGCTTGAGGAATTCCACTTCCTCGGGCGTGCTGGCGCGCCCGAGGGCCGCATTGCGGTGGGGAAACCTGCCGAAGCGGCGGATGCCTTTGCGCTGCCGCGCCAAGTTCGTAGAGGGACAGGAAGCACCGGCGAATTTCTTCGTCGAAAGCAGGGTTCTTATCGAACCATGCTTTGCGCTCCTGATCGAACCAGAAATCGCCCACATCTTGCGGATTCACAGCCTGCATAATGCCCGACATGCCCAACCGGCTGGCAAACGAAACCTCGCCCTACCTGCAGCAGCACGCGGGAAACCCGGTCGACTGGTATCCGTGGGGCCCGGAAGCGCTCGCGCGCGCGAAAGCGGAGGACAAGCCGATCCTGCTCTCGATCGGCTACTCGGCCTGCCACTGGTGCCACGTGATGGCGCACGAGAGCTTCGAGGACGCGCAGATCGCGGCGCTGATGAACTGCGATTTCGTCAACGTCAAGGTGGACCGCGAGGAGCGGCCCGACATCGACCAGATTTATCAGGCCGCGCACCAGATGCTGGCGCGCGGCGCCGGCGGCTGGCCGCTGACCATGTTTCTCGCGCCCGATGGCGCACCCTTCCTCGGCGGCGCCTATTTTCCTAAGGTTGCGCGCTATGGTTTGGCCAGATTCGCGGAGCTGCTCGGGCAAGTCAAGGAAATCTGGCGCGACAAACGGACCGAGATCAGCGAGCAGAACCAGCAGGTGAAGATCGCGTTCTCGCGCACGCTGCCCGCGGGCGGCGCCCACCGTTCCGAACTTGGCGACGCGCCCGTGCACTCGCTGCTGCAGAATCTGCGCGCCAATTTCGATGCGCGCCACGGCGGCTTCGGCCGGGCGACCAAGTTTCCGCACCCGAGCGATCTGGAGCTTTGCCTGCGCAAGGGGGAAACGGCGATCGCGCATACCACCCTGACGCGCATGTGCGAGGGCGGGATCTACGATCAGCTCGGCGGCGGCTTCTGCCGCTACAGCGTGGATCAGTACTGGATGATCCCGCATTTCGAAAAGATGCTCTACGACAACGGGCCGCTGCTGCACCTCTTGGCAGATGCCTGGCTCGCGACCGGCGATTCGCTCTACGCGCGCTGCGCGCAGGAGACCGCGGCGTGGATGATGCGTGAGATGCAATCCCCGGAGGGCGGCTACTACTCGTCGCTGGACGCCGACAGCGAGCACGAGGAAGGCAAGTTCTACGTCTGGAACCGCGAGGAAGTGCGTTCCCTTCTCACCCCCGAGGAATTTCAGGAGGTCGCGGCGCGTTACGGCCTGGACCAGCCGCCGAACTTCGAGAACAAGCACTGGCACTTGCGCATTGCCGCCCCCTTGCGCAACGAAGATCTCCTGAAACCGGCCAGAGGCAAGCTCCTCGCGGCCTACCGCGCCTTGGGATTCATCCGCGACCACATGTGGAAAGACGGGCGGCTGCTGGCGACCGCGAAGGACGGGCGCGCGCATCTTTCGGCCTACCTCGACGATTACGCCTTTCTGGCCGCGGCTTTGCTCGAGTTGCTGCAGGCTGGATTCACGGCAACCGACCTGGAATTCGCGGAACAGCTGGCCGAGGTGCTGCTGGAGCAGTTCGAGGACCCGGAGCGCGGCGGCTTTTTCTTCACCGCGCGCGACCACGAAAAGCTGCTGCACCGGCCCAAGCCCGGTCACGACAACGCGACGCCTTCCGGCAACGGTGTCGCCACCTTGGTCCTTGGCCGGCTGGCAGCGCTTACCGGCGAGGACCGTTACGCGCGCGCGGCGGAGCGCGGCGCGGTCTCGCAGTGGGCCGCGGAATTGGCCCGCGAGTTCCTGCCGGGCATGCTGGTCGTCCCGGCGGACAACGGCGCCACGGGCCTGCCGCCGTTCTTGGACAAGCCTCTGCGGCCCGAAGCGGTCAACGGGTGGCTATGCCGCGGCGTTACTTGCCTGGCGCCGATCAGTTCGCTGGAAGAGCTGCGCAGCGCTTGCAAATAGGCTGGACTGAGGTAGCATCCGCACGTCTCTATCTGACAGGAACCCAATGAAATCATTGATTATTTCAGCTGCCGTACTGACCCTGAGCGTAGCGCTGCCCGCGCAGGCGAGCGAAGACCTCGCCAAGAAGCACCTGTGCTCGACCTGCCACGCGGTCAAGGGCGCGAAGACCATCGGCCCGACCTACGCCGACGTAGCCAAGAAATACGCCGGCCAGAAGGACGCGGAGGCCAAGCTGGCCGAGACGGTGAAGAAGGGCGGGCGGGGCGTCTGGGGCCAGGTGCCGATGCCGCCCAACGCCGCCGTGCCGGACGCCGATCTCAAGGCGCTGATAAAGTGGGTATTGTCGGTCAAATAATTCAGTATCATTGGGTTCCAGTTTTCCGAGAGAACCCATGAAAAGCTCGAAACTTGCATCGACCCTGCTCGCCGTTGCGGTCGGCCTGATCGGCTGCGGCAAGGAAGAACCCAAGAAGCCGGCCGCCGCGGTCGCGCCGCCGGCGCCCTCGATCGAGATCAAGATCGGCCATGTCGGTCCGCTCACCGGCGGTATCGCGCACCTGGGCAAGGACAACGAGAACGGCGCGCGCCTCGCCATCGAGGAAGCCAACGCGGCGAAGATCAAGATCGACGGCAAGGACGCGAAGTTCGTACTGGTTGCCGAAGACGACCAGGCGGATCCGAAAGTCGGCACCACGGTGGCGCAAAAGCTCGTTGACGCGAAAGTCGCAGGCGTGGTCGGGCATTTGAACTCGGGCACCTCGATTCCGGCTTCGGCGATCTACAACCAGGCTGGAATCCCGGTGATTTCCGGCTCGGCCACCAACCCGAAACTCACCGAGCAGGGTTTCAAGGTCCAGTTTCGCACCGTCGGGCGCGACGACCAGCAGGGCCCGGCGATTGCGAGCTATCTCGCAGTCACGAAGAAACCGAAACTGGTTGCCGTGATCGATGACGCCACCGCCTACGGCGAGGGCATCGCCAACGAGGTCGAGAAGACGCTCAAGGCGGCCAACATCAAGGTACTGCCGCGCGAGAAGGGCACCGACAAGACCACCGACTGGAAGGCCGTGCTCACCAAGGTCAAGGGCAAGAACGCCGACGCCGTGTTCTACGGCGGTATGGACGCCACCGGCGGGCCGCTGCTCAAGCAGGGGCGCGAGCTTGGCATGAAGGCGGTGTTTTCCTTCGGCGACGGCGCCTGCACCGACGACATGACCAAGCTTGCCGGCGCGGCGGCCGATGGGCTGCTGTGCTCGCAGGCTGGGCTGCCACCGCAGGCGGCCGACAAGAAGTTTCTCGAGGCCTACAAGAAGAGATTCAACGTCGATCCGATCCTCTACGCGCCCTTCACCTACGATGGCGCGAACCTGCTGATCGAGGCGATGAAGAAGGCGAATTCCGCCGACCCGGCGAAATACCTGCCCGAGCTCGCCAAGAACAGCTTCAAGGGCGCCACCGGCAATATCGCATTCGACGAGAAAGGCGACCGCAAGGACGCCGAGATGACGATTTTTACCATGAAGGACGGCAAGCTCGCGCCGGTCGCGATCATCAAAGGCGGCAAGACAACCGATTACGCCGAGTTCATGAAGGCCACGGCGCAAGCGCCGTCCACACCTGCGCCAGCGCCTGCTGCGGCCCCGGCCGCCGAGCCGGCGAAGGACGCGCCGAAGGCGGAAGCGAAGAAGTAATCCTCGCAGCAGAGGAGAGAAGACGGCACCTTCGGGTGCCATTTTTTTTGCTAGTCTCGGGACGCCGTGGATATCTTTGTCCAACAGATGGTGAACGGCCTGACGCTCGGGGCCGTGTACGCCATCGTGGCGCTGGGCTACACCATGGTCTACGGCATCATCCAGCTGATCAACTTCGCGCACGGCGAGCTGGTGATGATCGGCGCGATGGTTGCCTTTACGGTGATCAACCTGCTCGCGGCGGCCGGCATGCCGCCGCTGGCGGTAGTGCTGATCGGAACCGCCTGCGCGATACCGGTTTGCATGCTGGTCGGCTATGCGATGGAGCGGCTCGCTTATCGTCCCTTGCGGCAGGCGCCGCGCCTGGCGCCGCTGATCACCGCGATCGGCGTCTCCATCATCCTGCAGCACCTGGCGATGCTGGTCTGGAGCCGCAACGTGATGGCTTTCCCGCAGATTATCCCACTCACCTCCTATTCGTTCCTCGGCGCGATTGTCACCGGCGTGCAGCTCACCATCGTCGGCCTGTGTTTCGCGATGATGGCGGGACTCGCGCTGCTCGTTTACCGGACGCGGCTCGGAACCGCGATGCGCGCCACCGCGCAGAATCCGCAGGTGGCGCGGCTGATGGGGGTGGACGTCAATCGCGTCATCGCCGCCACCTTCATCATCGGCGCAGCGCTGGGCGCGGTTGCGGGCGTGATGTTCGGGACTTACTACGGCGTCGCGCAGTACACCATGGGCTCGGTGCTCGGCCTGAAGGCGTTTGCGGCCGCCGTCCTCGGGGGCATTGGCAACGTTCCCGGCGCCATGGTCGGTGGCCTGGTCCTTGGCGTGGTTGAAGCCCTGGGCGCGGGGTATATCGGCGAACTCACCGACCTGTGCCGCTACGGGCTGGGACCGGAGGCGCGCTGCGCCGACGGCGGTCATTTCGTGCTGTTCGGCTCCAATTATCAGGACGTATTCGCCTTCGTCGTGCTGATCCTGGTGCTGGTATTCCGGCCCTCCGGTCTGCTGGGCGAACGCGTGGGTGACCGGGCATGAACCGCGGCAAGCTGATTTGGACGGGCGTCGCCCTAGTCGCCATTACCTTGCTGCTGCTCCCCTTTGCGCTTTCCTACGCCGGCACCGCCTGGGTGCGCATCGCCAATTTTGCGATGCTCTATGTGCTGCTCGCGCTGGGCCTGAACATCGTGGTTGGCTTTGCCGGCCTGCTGGATCTTGGCTATATCGCGTTCTACGCGGTCGGCGCCTATACCTACGCGCTGCTCGCGAGTCCTCAGTTCGGATTGCACCTGCCGTTCTGGGTGATCCTGCCGATCGGCGCCGCGGTGGCCGCCCTGTTTGGCGTCATGCTCGGCGCGCCCACGCTCAAGCTGCGCGGTGACTATCTCGCCATCGTCACGCTCGGTTTCGGCGAGATCGTTCGGATATTCCTCAACAACCTGTCGCAGCCGGTGAACATCACGCGCGGTCCGCAGGGAATCGCCGGCATCGACCCGGTCCGCGTTGGGAGCGTCGATTTCTCGCGCAGCGACAGCTTGCTGGGGGTGGTTTTCAGCGGGCCGATGAAGTATTACTACCTGCTGCTGCTGCTGCTGCTCGCGATCGTGCTGGTCAACGTGCGTCTGCAGAACTCGCGCATCGGCCGCGCCTGGGAAGCGATCCGGGAGGATGAAGTCGCGGCGCGCGCCATGGGCATCGATACCACCGGCATGAAGCTGCTCGCGTTCGCCATGGGCGCCAGTTTCGGCGGCGTCGCGGGCGGCATGTTCGCCGCGATTCAGGGGTTCATCTCGCCCGAAAGCTTCGTGCTGGTCGAATCGGTGATGGTGGTCTCGATGGTGGTGCTGGGCGGCATGGGTAACGTCGCCGGGGTCATCCTGGGCGCGCTGCTGCTCGCCTTCGTTCCGGAAATCCTGCGCTGGACGGTGGAGCCGGTGCAACAAGCGCTCTTTGGCAAGATGCTGGTCGAGCCCGAAGTGATCCGGATGCTGATATTCGGCCTGGCCCTGGTGCTGGTGATGCTGTTTCGTCCTGCCGGGCTCCTGCCCTCCGCGGTCCGCAAGCGCGAGTTGACCCATGACCGCAGTACTTGAGGCGAGCGGCGTCGGCAAGCGCTTCGGCGGCGTGCAGGCGCTCTCGGGCGTGTCGTTCGCCATCGCGCGGGGCGACATCTACGGCTTGATCGGCCCGAACGGCGCGGGCAAGACAACGCTGTTCAACCTGCTTACCGGCATCTACTCGCCCGACAGCGGATCTTTTGTTCTGGATAAGAAAAACATAACTAATCTGAAGCCCGATCGGATCGCCAGGGCGGGCATTGCGCGCACGTTCCAGAACATCCGCCTCTTCGCCAGCCTGTCCGCGCTGGAGAACGTGATGATCGGTCGTCACGCGCGCACACGCGCCGGCGTGCTCGGGGCGATTCTGCGCAACCGGAGAACTCTGGAAGAGGAAAAGGAGACCGAGAGGCGCGCGCTGCAACTGCTCGACCATATCGGCATCCGCAGCCGCGCCAACGACGCCGCCGGAAATCTGCCCTACGGCGACCAACGGCGCCTGGAAATCGCGCGCGCCCTCGCCGCCGAGCCGAAACTGCTGGCCCTGGACGAGCCGGCGGCCGGCATGAACACTTCGGAAACGCTGTCGCTGCGCAAGCTGCTGCAGGATATTCGCAAGGACGGGACCACGATCCTGCTCATCGAGCACGACATGCGCCTGGTGATGAACGTCTGCGACCGGGTGCTGGTGCTGGATTACGGCGAGAAGATCGCGGAAGGACCGCCCGCCGACGTGCAGCGCGATCCACGCGTCATCGAGGCCTATCTGGGTGTCGCCAGTGCTGCTTGAACTCAGGGGTCTCGAAGTAAATTACGGCGGCATCCGCGCCGTGAAGGGCATCGACCTTGAAGTGCGCGAAGGCGAGCTTGTCTGCTTGATCGGCGCCAACGGCGCCGGCAAGAGCACCACGCTACGCGCGATCTGCGGCCTGCTCGCGCCGCGCGCAGGCAGCGTGCGGTACTCCGGCGCCGATACCGCGGGCGTTCCGATGCACGAGTTGCCGCGCAAGGGACTGGTGATGGTGCCCGAGGGCCGCGGCATCTTTGCGCAACTCACCGTCGAAGAGAACCTCTTCATGGGCGCATTTACGAGAAGCGACATTGGCATTGCGCAAGATCTTGAGCACCAGTACGAGACGTTTCCGCGTCTGAAGGAACGCCGCACACAGACCGCCGGCACGCTATCGGGCGGCGAGCAGCAGATGCTCGCCATCGGCCGCGCGCTGATGGCGCGCCCCAGACTCCTGTTGCTGGATGAGCCTTCGATGGGCCTCGCGCCACGCCTGGTGGCAAAAATCTTCGAGATCGTGCGCGAGATCGCGGCCGAGGGCGTCACGATCCTGCTGGTGGAGCAGAACGCCCGCCTCGCGCTCGAGGTCGCCTCGCGCGGTTACGTCATGGAATCGGGTGAGATCACGCTCGCTGATGTTTCTGCAGCGCTGCTGGCGAACCCCAAGGTGCGCGAGGCGTATCTGGGCGAAGGAGCCGGCTGAATGGAGCAGGAGATGCCGTTTGATCCGGCACGCTTTCCCGCGGTGGTTCTGAATCGGGCGCGGCGGCAGCTCTCCGGCCTGCTCGATGCCACAAGCGTCGCGCGAGGTTGCCAGTACGCGTTGTCGGGCCGCGCGAGGATCGTATCGGAACGGCGCAATGGCCTCGATGTGGAGTTGGAGTCGACCTGCGTTGGCAGTCTTCCCGCGCCCTACACGCAGGACGTGGTTCTGAGCTTCGACGAATCGGGGATGCTCTATCTGGCTGAAGGCGATTGTAGTTGCCCGATGGAGACCGACTGCAAGCACGTCGCTTGCGCCGCGCTGGTCTGGCTTTGTTCCCGGCCGGACGCGGGAGCGCAGGCCGCGGCCGGCAATGCGCCTGGAGCCACGAACGCACCGGAAGCGGTGACGATCGCGCCGGAGGCGCAGGACTGGCTGCGGCGATTCGAGGGCGCGCTCGCGCGCGCTCCCGAGATGCCGCTGAAGGGCGAATGCGTCTGCTACACATTGAGCGAAGAGGGTCGCACCATTGGTATTCACAAGGCGCGAATCCTGAAGGATGGACGGCTGTCGGCGATAGGCCAGTCATCGCCGGATCTCAACTGGCTGTTTTCCGGCCGCGAACCGCCTCGTTATCTCGGCAGTTTTGACGTTCCTGTTTTTCACGCCGTGGCCCGCCTGCGCCGAGCATCCGGAATTCACTCCGGATGGGCCCTGGAGGGCGCGGCCGGCCGGGACGCGCTTGACGGGGCGCTCAAGACGGGGCGCTTGAGATACGTCGACGACCGGACCTGGAATACCTATGGCCCGAATCGGCTTGAGTTGCGCCTGGGCGGCGATGGCTGGTTGAAGCGCGGGGCGAGAGTCGCCGCCCCGCTGGAACTGATTGCGGGCGAACTGGGCGGCCTGCGCTGGGCCGTGCGGTCCACAGATCTCGAAAGGGGCGGCGGCATCGCCGCCATTCCGGTCTCGCCGCCCGTCTATCTCGATCGTGCGCGAGGCGAAATAGGGGAACTGGATACGGGCGAACCGGAAAACGTGACCGCCCATTTGCTGCGCATGCCCGAGATCGAAGCACGAGGCGCCGAAGCGTTCTTCTCGGCCCTCAGCGAAGCGGCCCGCGCGCACGGCGTCGCGGGCGTCGCGCAACGAATCCCGGCCGCGCTGGTGCTGAAGCGCGAACCTCCGCGGGCCCGGCTGCGCGTGACGCGTGGTGTGTTGCGGGAATACGGCAGGGGCCGTACCGCGGACAACACACGGTGGATCGGCGAATTGTGGTTCGACTACCCGCAGGGCCTCTCGCTGCCGGAGGGGCCGCGTTATGCCGAAGCCGCGCGCTGGCGGGATGACACCGGCGCCAACCGGGTCCTGCTGCGGGACGCCGGTTTTGAAACCCGCGTGCGCCGCGCGCTCAATGCCGCGGGCTTCCCGCTGCACGCACCGTCGGATTACGGGCCGTTGCACCGGGTCGACGCGAAACGGGAATACATGATGCCGCTCGACGGTTCGGCAAAAGCCTGGGCGGAAGCCGCGCCGCGCCTGTTCGTGGCGGCGCAGGCGGCTGGCGCTCAGATCGACTGCGACCAGGATTTTCCGCATGCGCTGCGCGAGGCGGACGGCATCTACGAAGATTTCTCGGCTGCGGAGACGCCGCAGTGGTTCGATCTGGAACTCGGCGTGACGGTTGAGGGCAAGCGCGTGCCCATCGCCGCCGCGCTCGCCGAGTGGATTCGCCGCACGCCGAACCCGCAGGAGTGGCTCGAACGCGCCGATCCGGTTTCGCCCGTTCTACTGAACGCGGGCGCCGCCGGCCTGATCCGTATCCCGGCGGCGCGCCTCAAGCAATTGCTCGCGCCGCTGCTCGACACCTTCGGCTTCGAGCGTGAGCTAACGGACGGGAAACTGCGGCTGTCGCGGATGGAAGCGGCACTGTTGCCGGAGATTTCCACCGCTGCGCGGCGTACGCTTTCGCAACTCGTGGCCCTGCGCGAGCGGCTCGCCGATTTCCGCGGCGTCGCCCCGGCGCCCGCGCCGCCCAGCTTCCGTGCCCGGCTGCGGCCCTACCAGCAGTCCGGCCTCGATTGGTTGCAGTTCCTGCGCGAATACGGCCTGGCCGGCATCCTCGCCGACGACATGGGCCTGGGCAAGACGGTACAGGCGCTCGCGCATCTCGATCTGGAGAAGTCGGCGGGGCGTGCCACGCTGCCGAGCCTCGTCGTCGCGCCGACCAGCGTGCTGCCCAATTGGCGCGAGGAAGCCGCGCGCTTCGCTCCCGCGCTGCGCGTGCTGACCCTGCACGGCGCCCGGCGCGGCGAGCAACATGCAAGGATCGCCGAGGCCGATCTGCTGCTGACGACGTACCCGTTGCTTGCCCGCGACCGCGAGACGCTGACGGCTCAGGAATACCACCTTGTGGTGTTCGACGAGGCGCAGTTCCTGAAGAACGCCCGCACCCAGGTGCACGCCGCCGCCGCCGCGCTTAACGCGCGGCACCGTATCGCGCTCACCGGCACGCCGATCGAGAACAACCTGGCTGAACTGTGGGCGCACTTCAACCTGCTCCTGCCAGGGTTTCTCGGCGACGCCAGGCAGTTCGCGCGCGCTTGGCGCTCGCCGATCGAACGGGAAGGCGATGCCGGCCGCATGGCGCGGCTCGTCAGGCGGGTGCGGCCCTTCATCCTGCGGCGCACACGCGCCGAGGTGCTGGACGACCTGCCCGCGAAAACCGAAGTCGTGCGCCACGTCGAACTCGACGGCGCGCAGCGCGATCTGTACGAATCGCTGCGCATCGCGTTGGACCGCAAGCTGCGCGAGGCGATCGGGCGCAAGGGAATCGCCGGCAGCCAGATCGTCATCCTGGACGCGCTCCTTAAGCTGCGCCAGGCCTGCTGCGACCCGCGCCTGGTCAAGGCCCCGGCGGCGAAGGCCGCGCACGGCGTCTCCGCCAAGCTGGAAGCGCTGCGCGAGATGCTGGCCGAACTGCGCGCCGAGGGGCGCCGGGCGCTGCTCTTTTCGCAGTTCACTTCGATGCTCGACCTGATCGAGCCGGAACTGGCCGCGCTGGGTGTGCGGCACCTGCGTCTGGACGGCGCCACCAAGGATCGTGAAACGCCGGTGAAACGCTTCCAGGCGGGCGAAGCCGACGTGTTCCTCATCAGTCTGCGCGCGGGCGGCACCGGACTCAACCTGACCGCCGCTGACACCGTGATTCACTACGATCCGTGGTGGAACCCCGCCGTCGAAGCGCAAGCCACGGCGCGCGCCCATCGCATCGGCCAGGACAAGGCCGTCTTCGTCTATAAACTGATCGCCGCGGGCACCGTGGAAGAGCGCATCGTCGAGATGCTGAAGCGCAAACAGTCGCTCGCCGACGCGCTCCTTGGCGAAGGCCGCGCGGGCGCCGCGCTCATCACCGAGGCGGATATCCGCGCGCTGCTCGCGCCGATGGAAGGAGCCGGATGATCGAATGTTGACAACTATTGATAAGCACCGGAGGACGCGACGCGCATCTGTGGCTGGTCTATAAGCCCGATCTTGGTTTCCTCAAGTCGGCGGAGGCTGCGCTGACGCTGTCGCTGGCGAAGAAGCTGCGGGAAAAGTACCCGCGGAAGGGGCATTTGGTGTTCGCGCCGGCGAAGTTTCTCTCCAACAAGCAGTTGCTGGAGCACGGCGTGGAGTACGCGCCGCTGCCGTTTGCGCTGTACCGGGAGGCCTGAAGATGAGCCAGGAACGGTTCGAGTTCACCTACGAGCTGGGCTGGAAGTGCATGTTCTACTGGTTGCGCGAGCAGAAGGAAAAGGTGCCGGAGGTGGTGACACTGGTGATTCAGGCCGCGTTTCGCGCCGAGCTGATCGTGGACGCGGAGCTTTGGGAGAAGATCAAGGACTACCGCGACGAGACCGGCCATACGTACGACGAAAAGAAGGCGATTGAAGTGTCCGCGTTCGTACGCGCGCGCGCGGGGCGATCACAGGGACGGCTCCGATATCGATCTCGCCGTCGATGCGGCCGGCATGTCTTCGTCGGAGTTCTCCGCGCTCAATGGGGGCCTCGAGGCGCTGGGCCTGATCTACCGGGTCGATCTGCTCCGCCTGCAGGACGTGCAGGACGAAGCCTTTCGCGCGCGAATCGAGCGCGACCGCAAGATTTTCTGGGAGCCCCGCACTCGATCGGCCCAGGCCGCGGAGCCGGGCGCTGTGGAGTTGAAGGAGTTCCAAATTAGACGCCTTCGCGCGAGCGTGCCGAGGAACAAAAACTGAAGATCGGTCTGGACATTCTCTCGTCAGATAAGGCGCCGCCGGCGCAGGCGGCCGGCACGGGTCCAACTGAACTCGACCGGGTTTTCCTTACCAGGGCAATCGGCGACTTGGTGCCAAACGCTTGGCGGGCGTACGCGCTGGTAGATGCGGTGGTCGCTCGCTTGATTGAGGAGGGCCATGAAGAATCGCGCATCGCCGCCTCATCGGCGCTGCTCGTGGAGCAATTGCGGGCCGACCTGGAAGCGCGGCGCGATACCCTCGCCGAAGCGGTGTTTGCCGAGCGCGTGCGCAGCGGCCGGATCGAGTTCCGGCTTCGAGCTGACCGGCTGGACTACGAGATTCCCGGATCGCTGATGGTGGATTTTCCCGAGCGGCCACGCACGCTCGCGCGCCCGGACGGGCGTCCGGTCGAGAAAAGTCTTTTCGATCCGCTATTCGAATCGATGCTCGACAATGAGTTCGAGGGTGAGTTCGCCTGCTATCTGGATGCCCAATCGGCGCTCAAGTGGTGGCATCGCAACGTCGCCAAGTCCGGCTATGGCTTGCAGGGCTGGCGCAAAAACAGGGTCTATCCGGACTTCGTTTTCGCGAAGACCGAACGCGACGGCAAGCCGACGCTGGTGGTGATGGAGACGAAAGGCGCATTCCTGAAGAACGAAGACACCGAATACAAACAACGGCTCCTTGCCGCCATGACGGCCGCATATCTTGATGACCGCAATGTACGCGCCGGAGATCTCGAGTTGATCGGCAAGAACGGTGTGCGGATCGTTTGCGACTTGATCTTCGATGAGAACTAAAAGAACGACCTGAACAAGCGCTACTTCGCGTCGTAAAGCCGCTCGTCGAGCGCGCGGAACATGCGCTCCAGTTCCGTGACCACACGCGCGAGGCGCTCGTAGTCGACCTTGTCAGGCGTGTCGCTTGCCTGATGGTAGTGGGGATAGCGGTAGGGTGCGGTGTCGGTAAGCATCAATGCCGGCACACCGTGGCGCCAGAAGGACCACTGGTCCGACCAGTCGACGCCGGGAATGATCGCGGGCGCGGCGACGCCTTCGGAAGGAAAGCGCGCCTGCTCGCGAAACGCGAGCGCGAGCTCGAGCGCGGCGGCGACGCCGCTGCCGTTGTCGTTCGCGCCGGGCGACCCGTCGACCGAATCGTAGTGCGCGCCGATCACGATGGCGTCGCGCTTGGCGCCGGTGATCACGACCTCGATGTTGCGCGCCACCCCGCCGCGAAACGATTCGCCCGGAACCACGAGCATGTACCAGCCGAGCACCGCGCACGCGGCGGCTGCGGCGAGCAGGTACAGGATCGCCTGCATCAGGCGGCGCCAGCGATGTCGGCCTGGGTGGTGAAGCTGTCGGCGTAGAACTCTTCTTCCGGCAGTTTGCATTGCGCGATGAAATCGCGCTTCGCGGAATCCACCATGATCGGCACGCCGCAGGCGTAGACCTGGTGGCCGGAGAGATCCGGAAAATCCTGCATTGCAGCACGATGGACGAAGCCGGTACGGCCGTTCCAGGTGTCCTCCGGCTTTGCTTCGGAGATCACGGGGACGTACTTGAAGCCGGCATGCTCCGCAGCCCACGCCGTTACGAGCTGGTTCATATAAAGATCCTTCGGCCGTCGGCCGCCCCAGTAAAGCGTCATCGGACGCGCGATGCCTTTGTGGAACATGTGCTCGATGACCGCCTTGATCGGCGCGAAGCCGGTGCCCGAGGCGACGAATACGAGAGGCTTGTCCGATTCCTCGCGCAGGAAGAAGGTGCCCATGGGGCCCTCGCAGCGCAGGATGTCGCGTTCCTTCATCTTGTTGAAGACGTGATCCGTGAACTGCCCGCCCGCAACGTGCCGCACATGCAACTGGATCAGTTCGGCATCGTGCGGCGGATTGGCCATGGAAAAGCTGCGCCGTCCACCGTCCTTCAGCAGGAACTCGATGTACTGCCCGGCGAGGAAAATCAGCTTCTCGTTCGCCGGCAGCTTGAGGTGCAGCGCCATCACGTCGTCGGCCAGCCGCTCCATTTTCTGTACGCGGCAGGGAAGTTTCTTGATCTGGATGTCTTTTGCCGCGCCCAAGGTGCGCGCCTCAAGCACCAGGTCCGTGAGCGGTTTCGCCTGGCAGAAAAGCGCCTTGCCCTGCGCCTTTTCTTCATCGGTGAGCGCTTTCTGCTGGTAGACGCCGTAATCCACGGCGCCGGACAGGATCTTGCCCTTGCAACTGCCGCAGGCGCCGTTTTTGCAGCCATAGGGCAGGACAAAACCCTGTCGCAGCGCCGCGGCGAGCACCGCCTCGCCATCCTCGACCTGGAACTGGTGACCGCTGGGCTGCAGAGTGACTGTATGCATGTGGCTACAATTGCACCAATGAAACGCCTGTTGATCGCCGGCTACGGCGATATCGCGCGCCGCGCCGCACCGCTGCTTTCAACCCGTTTCGTTCTGCGCGTCGCTTCGCGCTCGAACGGGCTGGACCTCGACCGGCCCGAAAGTCTGGCCTCGCTCGAGTCCGCGGACGCGTTGCTGCACTGTGCGCCGCCGCCGCAAACAGGCGCGGGCGACGCCCGCACCGCAAACCTCCTTGCGACGCTCGAGAGGAAGCGAATTCTACCAACCCGCTTCGTCTACATCAGCACCAGCGGTGTGTACGGCGATTGCGGCGGGGCGCTGGTGGATGAATCGCGCGCCGTGAATCCGCAGAGCGAACGCACGCAACGGCGTGTCCACGCCGAGGAGCAGCTCGCACTTTGGTGTGCGCGGCACGGGGTCGCGCTGGTTGTGTTGCGCGCACCTGGCATCTACGCCGCGGACCGGCTGCCGCTGGAGCGCCTGCGCGCAGGTACGCCCACATTGCGCGACCAGGACGATGTCTATACGAACCATATCCATGCCGAGGATCTCGCGGGCATTTGCGCGCGCGCGCTGGAAGAGGATGCGCCGGCAGGCACTTACAATGCTTCGGACGATACGCAGCTCAAGATGGGCGAGTGGTTCGATCTGGTCGCCGACCGGGCCGGATTGCCACGGCCGCCGCGCGTCGCGAGGAGCGAAGCCGCCGGGCGCATCCCTGCCGGGATGCTGTCTTTCATGAACGAGTCCCGGCGGCTGGACAATCGACGTCTGAAGCGCATTCTGGGAGTGCGGCTGCGCTTCCCGACGGTCCATGAAGGATTAACGCATGACGGATTGGCGCATGATGAGCACACTGCTGGTGTTGACTAACCTGCCGGACCGGGCGGCCGCTGAGCGGCTCGCCGAGACCCTGATCGAAAAGCGCCTCGCCGCTTGCGTCAATATTCTCGCGCCCTGCCATTCCGTGTACCGGTGGAAGGACGCTGTACAGCATGATGAAGAGTATCCGATGCTGATCAAGTCCACTACTGAGGCTTATCCCGCCCTTGAAGCCGCGATCCGCGCCGGCCATCCCTATGAACTTCCCGAGATCATCGCGGTCCCAATCGAGCGCGGCCTGCCGGCGTACCTGGACTGGATTGCCGCCGAGACAAACGCCTCCCGTGACTAGACTTCTTTCTTTCCTGCTGTGTGTTTTTGCTGCCGGTGCCGCGCCCGCAGCGAACATCGACAATCTGCTCGAGCCCGAAAAGGCGTTTCGCATGTCGGTGAACGCGTTGGATGCGGTCACCGTGGAGGTGAACTTCGCGATTGCCGAGGGCTACTACATGTACCGGGAGCGATTCCGGTTTGCCTTGGATCCCGGCTCCAAGGCCAAGCTCGGCACGCCGCAGTTTCCGCCGGGAACGCGCAAGACGGACGAATTTTTCGGCGAGGTCGAAACCTACCGCAAGCAGGTCGCGATCCGATTGCCTGTGGAGAACGCGGAAGGCCCCCTGCATCTCACGGTCACCTCGCAGGGCTGCGCGGACGTCGGCGTGTGCTACATCCCGATGGACAGCAAGGCAACGATCCAGCTCGCGTCCCTCTCTGCGCCGCCGGCGCCGGGATTTTCCGTGCAGGTTAGCGATTTCGAGGTTGCGCGCCTGTTCGAGTCGGGCGGCCCGATGCTGGTGCTGGCAAGCTTCCTCGGCTTCGGCTTGCTGCTCGCCTTCACGCCCTGCGTGCTGCCGATGATTCCAATCCTCTCGGGAATCATTGCTGGCGAGGGCCGGCAACTCGGCAAGCTGCGCGCGTTGCTGCTGTCGCTTGCCTACGTGCTCGGCATGGCGGCGGCTTACGCCGCGGCAGGCGTCGCCGCGGCGTGGTCCGGAACGATGCTCGCGGCGGCACTGCAGAACGCCTGGGTACTGGGCGCCTTTGCGCTGATCTTCGTTGTGCTCGCGCTGTCGATGTTCGGCGTCTACGAGTTGCAGTTGCCCGGTTTCCTGCGCCATCCGCTGTCGGCGGCGAGCGGCCGGCTCGCCGGCGGTAAGCTCGCGTCGGTCGCCGGCATGGGCGTGCTCTCGGCGATCATCGTCAGTCCCTGCGTCGCGGCGCCGCTCGCCGGCGCGCTGCTCTACATTAGCCAGACGCGGGACGTCGCGCTCGGCGGCGCGGCGCTGTTCACGATGGCCCTTGGCATGGGGATCCCGTTGCTCGTCGTGGGCGTCTCGGAAGGCGCGCTGCTGCCGAAGTCGGGGCCTTGGATGGTGCGGGTGAAGCAGGTCTTCGGCGTCCTGCTGCTAGCGGTAGCGCTGTGGATCGTCTGGCCGGTGCTCAAGCCCTCGGGCGGCAACACCGATTTCCTTCGCGTCGCCTCGGTCGCCGAGCTCGAGGAAAAACTGAAATCTCCCGGCAAGCCTGTGATGCTCGATTTCTATGCCGACTGGTGCGTGTCCTGCAAGGAGATGGAGGCTTTTACGTTCAGCGATGCGCGCGTTAAGTCAAAGATGGACGCCATGCTGTTGCTGCAGGCGGATGTCACCGCCAATACTGCGGAACACAAAGCGCTGCTAAAGCGCTTTTCGCTGTTCGGCCCGCCCGGGATCATCTTTTTCGACGCGCAGGGCCGCGAGATCAAGGGGCTGCGCGTGATCGGTTATCAGAACGCCGAACGCTTCCTGCGCACGCTCGATCTTGCGAACGCGCCCTGATGCACCGCCACCGGCGGCCTCGACTACGTCGTGATGTTTGCCTAGGCGACTTGCAGAACCAACCGCTTGCCGCACGCTTTAACGTACTTGCGCAACGTCGCGACCGAGGGTGAGTGCTTTCCAGTCGAGAGCGCCCGCTCCAGGCGTGCTATCGACGGGCCCTGCGTTCCCATTCGCTTGGCCACTTGTGCTTGAGTTAGCCCAGCATCCTGACGCGCCTTGATCAGTGCGTCGAGCAGAGCGGACTCTTCGCGCTTCAACCGCTCCACCTCAGCGCGCACCCCATGGCGGTGCATCAGTTTCTTTACGATTTGATCATGAGTTTGCATGTTTCACCTTTTTCATTCGGATTTCGGCGATCCGGCGCTCACGCGGCGGCGTTTTCCCGGTCTTTTTTATGAAACTGTGCAGCATGACGATTCGCCTGCCCGCAAGGGTACAAAAGAACACCCGCGCAAGCCCTTCGGACCCCTTCAACCGAAGCTCGAACAGCCCTTCCCCGAAAGCCTTGGTGTGTGGTTCTCCGAGGTTGGGACCGAGAGCGATCATACGACGAGTCAATACGATGTACCGTGCAGCCAGCGTATCGGGCAAATTCAGGATATCGGTTTGAACGCCCTCGCTGTGGTAGGTGATCGTGAAGTCCACAAAAGCATAGTAACAAATATGTTAGTCGTTTTCAAGCAAGCGGCCGACAGCAAGCGGCCGAAGCGAGACGCATAGCGCGATGAATCATATCCCGCTCGCGAGCGAAACCTCGCCGTTTAGTGAGCCTCGATCTATCCAGTTTCCGAGCTTGCGATCAAGCTGCCCCAGTTGCGCAGACTCCAGAATCGGAATGCCGTAGAACCTGGCGCGCTGACTAGCCCCGCTTTTCGCGTTGATCGTCCTCGCGCTGAGCAGCATGCACTGACCGAACCTCCCGGCCGCCCATTGCCTTAAGCACCGTAAATAAATAAAGGTATCGATTCGTATCTACGCTTGGCTTGATAACGACTCATAGGTTGCTACCTTTATTTCGTTACAGCGCCTAACGCTTCAGCTTGGCTGCGGCTTCGAGCGCGAAGTAGGTCAGGATGCCGTCGGCGCCCGCGCGCTTGAATGCGGTGAGCGACTCCATGATGCAGGACTCGGGCAGCCAGCCGTTGGCAATCGCCGCGCGCAGCATCGCATACTCGCCCGATACCTGATAGACGAAGGTCGGCGCCTTGAATTCGTCCTTTACGCGCCGCAGGATGTCCAGGTACGGCATGCCCGGCTTCACCATCACCATGTCGGCGCCTTCGGCGAGGTCGAGGCCGACTTCCCACAGCGCCTCGTCGGAGTTCGCCGGATCCATCTGGTAGGTTTTCTTGTCGCTCTTGCCGAGATTCTTCGCCGAACCGACGGCGTCGCGGAACGGACCGTAGAAGCCCGAGGCGTACTTGGCCGAGTACGCCATGATTTTGGTGTGGATGTGGCCCGCTTTTTCGAGCGCCTGGCGGATGCGGCCGATGCGACCGTCCATCATGTCCGAGGGCGCGACGATATCCACGCCCGCTTCCGCCTGCGCCAGCGCCTGCTTCTCCAGGATTGCAAGCGTAACGTCGTTGATGATGTAGCCGCTTTTGTCGATGACGCCGTCCTGACCATGGGACGTATACGGGTCGAGCGCGACGTCGGTCATGATGCCAAGTTCGGGAAAGCGTTTCTTCAGCGCGCCAACCGCACGTGGAATCAGCCCTTTCGGATTGAACGCTTCGCGACCGTCCAGTGTCTTCAGCTTCTGATCGATTACTGGAAACAGCGCCATTACGGGAACGCGCAACTTCATGCAGCGTTCGGCCACCGGCAGCAGACAGTCCACGCTCAAGCGCTCGACGCCCGGCATCGAGGCCACTTTGTCAGTGCGGTTTTTCCCTTCCTGGATGAACACCGGGAAAATGAGATCGTTTGCGCTGAGCACCGTTTCACGCATCAGCCGGCGCGAAAACTCGTGGCCTCGCATGCGCCGCATCCGCACCGCTGGAAAGGATCCGTAGATATTCATCTGATTAATTGGCAGGTTTTAGGGGGTTGGAACTTTTTCCGCTACTCGCGATCTTACCTTCAGACGATGCAAGTCGTCTCCCGCTTCACCTCCCTGAGCGGGTTGCCTCGGTTCCAAGCCGGGGCGTTTTCCGCCCCCGGTTGAGTTCCCCTTTTCCGGGGGCTTTTTATTTTCGCAACCACCGTTCCAGCAGTCCACGCGCTTCCTCAACCCCCTCGTCGCTCTTGCTGGAGAACAGCATGACCTCGGAGGACATTGCGGCCGTGTCGAGCGCCGCGCGGGTGCTGGCGAGTGTCTTGGCCCGCTCGGCCCGCGTCAGTTTGTCCGATTTCGACAGCAGCACCAGGCGCAGGGCCGCAACCGGCCGCAACCATTCCAGGAACTGGCGGTCGTTGGCGGTCAGCGGACGGCGCGCGTCCATCAGCACCACCACAGCGCCGAGGCTGCGGCGCCCGGTCAGATAGCCGCCGATCAGGACGTCCCAGCTGGCGCGCAGGGACTTTGGGGCTGTGGCATGGCCGTACCCTGGAAGGTCTGCCAGCCGCCCCTGGTCGCCAAGGTCGTAGAAATTGATCGTCTGGGTACGGCCAGGGGTCTTGCTGAAAAAGGCCAGCCGCTTGCGGCCGGCAAGGGCGTTGATCGCACTCGATTTGCCGACGTTCGAGCGCCCGGCGAAGGCGAGTTCGGGCCCGGCCTCGGGTGGGAAATCCTGAGGTTTAGCGGCTGAGGTGAGAAAACGCGCCTGCAGGAATGCGGACAAGGGAACGATGGTATGCCGAAAGGCGGAAATTCTAATAAAATCGCGGCTTTCCATCGCAATACTCGGGGAGTTGCCGCATGATTCGACAGTTGGTTTGTGTCGCGAGCGTCGCTGCGCTGTTGTGCGCCGGGATCGCTGCCGCCCAAGCCCCCGCCAAGCCCGATGCCGCTAAAGGCCAGGGCATCGCTTCCCAGGTCTGCGCTGCGTGCCATGCCGCCGACGGCAACAGCCCTGCGGCCGCAAACCCGAAGCTTGCGGGCCAGTTCTACGAATACCTGCACAAGCAGCTCGTCAATTTCAAGCCGCAGGCCGGCAAGAAGGCAGCGCGCGAGAACGCGGTAATGGCGGGAATGGTGGCGAATCTCTCCGCCGCCGACATGCAGAACATCGCGGCTTACTACGCTTCCCAGAAGCTCAAGCCCGCGGCGGCAAAGGACAAGGAACTCGCCGCCCTGGGCCAGAAGATCTATCGTGGCGGCAACACCGCCACCGCGGTGGCGGCCTGCTCGGGCTGCCACGGTCCCTCCGGCGCCGGCATTCCCGCGCAGTACCCGCGCATTTCCGGCCAGTTCGCCGAGTACGTCGAAGCGCAACTCAAGGCGTTTCGCTCCGGCACGCGCTCGAACGACCCGAACGGCATGATGCGGGGCGTCGCGGCGCGCATGAGCGACCGGGAGATCCAGGCGGTGGCGGAGTACGTCGCCGGACTGCGCTGACCCCGAATGCAGCGCGTATGGCTGCATGCTTGAACGCGTCTCTTTCAACTTCCAGGAGGACTGAATGAAAAAGAGCTTATTGGCGACTGGCGCGGCCCTCGCGCTGGGGGTGGGCATTGCGGCGAGCGCTATGGCGCAGGTGAAACCCGACGTCCTGGTGAAACAGCGCCAGGCGGTGATGACGCTGCAGGGAAAATACCTCGGCCCGATTGGCGCCATGATGAAGGGTGCGGTCCCGTACAACGCGGATGTCGTCGCCGTTAACGCGACTTTCCTGGAGAATCTCGCGAGGATGCCGTGGGACGGCTTCCAACCGAGTACCGCGGGTGAGAAGACCAAAGCCAAGCCCGACATCTACAAGGACATGGCCAAGTTCAAGGCTGCCTGGGAGACGTTGGAGGCCGAGACCTCCAAGCTCGGCGCTGCGGCGCGCGCCAAGGACGAGGCGGGCGTGAGAGCCACGTTCGGCGGCGTCGCGAAGGCCTGCGGCAGCTGTCACGACGCCTTCCGCGAGAAGTCATAACGCGTTCGCCGGACGTGCGCGCATCGGTGGGTACGCTGATGCACGCATGGCGCTCCGTTGCGCTCGTCATGCTGCTTGCAGCGGTGCACGGCGGCGCCTCCGCACAGGGCGATGCGAAGCGCGGCGCGTACCTCACTAAAGCGGCGGGCTGCGTCGGCTGCCACACGGAGGCGAAGAAGGATGCGACGCCCTATGCGGGCGGCCGCGCGTTGAAGACCTCTTTCGGAACGTTCTACGGACCGAACATCACGCCCCACCCGAGCGCGGGTCTGGGGCGCTGGAGCGAAGCGGATTTCGTGCGCGCCCTGCGTCTGGGCCTGCGGCCCGATGGCGCGCATTACTTTCCGGCGTTTCCGTATCCGTCATTCACGCGTATCAATGACGCTGATTTGCGCGATCTCTGGGCCCATTTGCGCACCCTGCCGGCCAGCGCGCGCCCCAGCCAGGCCCACGACCTGAAGTTTCCCTTCGGCTGGCGTTTCCTCGTTGTGGGGTGGAAGTGGCTGTTCTTCTCGCCGGGACCGTATTCCGCCGACCAGAAGCAAACCCCGGTTCTCCAGCGCGGCGCCTACCTCGTCGAGGCGCTCGGCCATTGCGGCGAATGCCATACTTCGCGCAATTTCCTCGGTGGGCCGAAGCGTGACCGGCCTCTCGCAGGCGCGGCGAAGGGTCCTGAGGGCGATCGCGTGCCGAACCTCACCCCAGCCAAGCTCAAGAAATGGAACGACGCCGAGTTGAAGAGTTTCCTGCAGACCGGGCTCACGCCGGAGGGCGACGTCGCCGCCGAAACAATGGGCGAAGTCATCCGCAATACCACCGGTGAACTGACACCCGATGACCTTGTAGCGATGATCGGCTACCTGCGCGCGCTGCCGCCCATCGCCGACGAACCCGACGCAAAATGAAAACGCCGCCGGGAGGCGGCGTTTTCTTAAGCGGCAACGCAGCTACTTGATACCAAGTATTGTTTTCGCTTTGCCGAGCGTGGCCATCGAATCGGCGTGCTTGCCCGCCTTGTGCTCCGCTTCGCCGTCGGCGCGCAGCTTCTTCACCTCGCTCATTTTCGCCGCGTCGAGCTTCGCGGCGGGCAGGGCGTCGTCTATCGCCTTCATCTCCTTCGGGCAGCTACCCGCCAGCGCGGCGCCGCTCGCCAGGGCGAGGGACGCGGCAAGTGCAATCGTGAGACCAGTCCGTTTCATTTTTCCTCCGAGTTAGCGCGTGGGTGACGTGGGTGGCAGAACGCTTCGGCCAGCTTAACACGCTGGCTATGGTGCAAACACACGTGCAGGGTCGGGTATCGAGGTGCCCGGATTTGTGAAGCGCGCCGCGATAGCGCACGCGACCTATTCGCCCGCTCGGCGCGCAGGTGCGCGCACCCAAGCTCGATACGATCGGCTACAGCCTGGTCGGCGGCAGGCTGCTTCCGGGCGACAACGGGCCCGTGGCGCATTTTATGTACCAGACCGAGAAGGGGCGTCGCATCACCCTTTATGTGCGCACCGAAGCCGCGGAGAACCGCGAGACGGCGTTCCGCTATGCGTCCGAGGGGAATGTGAACGTGTTTTACTGGATCGACCGCAAACTTGGCTACGCGCTTTCCTCAGCGGACCTGGGGGTCGGGAGGATTTGGTCAAGGTCGCAAATGCCGTCTATCAGGAACTCAATCCCTAGTTCGCGACGAAGCCCTACGAGCGCGCAGCTGGCCGGATAAGGTAGCCGCCGGATTTCTCGTCACGCTCCAGCGTGACGAGTTTTCTTTTTTCGGCTTCCTCGAGCAGATCCGAAAAGGCTTTGAAGCCGTAGTAGGACTCGTTGAAGCCCGGATTGCGGCGCTTCAGCGCCTGCTTGATCATCGACCCCCAGATGCGCTCGCCTTCGCCGCGCTCGGCGATCAGCGCCTGCAGTGTTTCAATGATGAGGTCGAAGGCCTCGTGCTGTTTGTCGTTGCCGGCGGGGCTGCTCTCTTTGCGCTTCTTTGAGGCGCGCCGCTTCGACTCGTCCTCGCGCACCAGGTCGTCGTAGTAGATGAATTCGTCGCAGTTGGCGATGAGCAGGTCAGAAGTCGAATTCTTCACGCCAACGCCGATCACCACTTTTGCGTTCTCGCGCAGTTTGGATACCAGCGGCGAGAAGTCTGAATCTCCGCTGATGATGACGAAGGTATCGACGTGCCCTTTGGTGTAGCAAAGATCGAGGGCGTCCACCACCATGCGGATGTCGGCCGAGTTCTTGCCCGACTGGCGCACGTGCGGGATCTCGATCAATTCGAACGACGCGCCGTGCATGCCGACCTTGAATTCCTTGTAGCGCTGCCAGTCGCAGTAGGCCTTTTTAACGACAATCGAGCCCTTCAGCAATAGGCGCTCCAGCACTCGATTGATATCGAATTTCTCGTACTTCGCGTCCTGCACGCCGAGTGCAACGTTCTCGAAGTCGCAGAACAGCGCCATATTGCGCGTTTCGGGGGCGGCGGCCATGTTTCGATTCTCCAGTTCGCTGCGATGCTAGCATTCCAGGCATGAACGGCGCCGAAAGCCTTGCCCGCACGCTGGTTGCCTGCGGTATCGATACCTGCTTCGCCAATCCGGGCACCTCCGAGATGCATTTCGTCTCGGCGCTGGACCGCGTCGCGGGTTTGCGCTGCGTGCTCGGCCTCGCCGAAACCGTGGTCGCGGGTTGCGCCGACGGCTACGCGCGCATGGCGGGCAAGCCGGCGGCCACCCTGTTTCATTGCGGCCCGGGCCTCGGAAATGCAATCGCCAACCTGCATAACGCGAAGCGGGCCCATACGCCGATCGTCAATATCGTCGGCGACCATGCCACTTACCATCGGCCGCATGACGCACCGCTCACCGCCGACACGGAGGGGCTGGCGCGCGTCGTGTCGTCCTGGGTCCGAACCAGCACGAGTTCTCGCACGGTCGGTGCTGATGCCGCGGCAGCGGTGCAGGCGGCGTGCGCGCCGCCCGGAGGTACGGCCACGCTGATCCTGCCCGCTGATTGCGCCTGGGACGAAGGCGCAGAACCCGGTGTGCCGCTCGCAGCTCCGCCGCGTGCCCGCGTGTCGTCCGAGACGATTACGGAAATCGCGAACGCGCTGCGTTCAGGACAGCCGTCAATGCTGGTGCTCTCCGGCCCTGCGCTGGGCGAAGCCGGCCTTCGCGCCGCGAACCGCATCGCGCACAAGACAGGCGCGAAGCTGCGCACCCCGACGCAGATTCCGTATATGGCGCGCGGCCGGGGCCGGGTGCCCGTGGACCGCATCCCCTACGTGGTGGACGCTGCGCTGAAGGTGCTGGAGGGCATGAAGCATCTCGTACTGGCGGGCGCCAGGGCGCCGGTCGGTTTCTTTGCCTATCCGGGCAAGCCCTCGACGTTGTGGCCGAAGGACTGCGCCGTGCACCAGCTTGCGGCGGCCGGCGAGGACATCGTGGGCGCGCTGGAAGCTCTGGCGGACGAGCTTGGCGCGCCCCGAGATGCGCCGCTGCGCGACGATTTCGCGAAACCGGAGCTGCAGGGAGGACCGTTCAAGCCCGAAGCCTTCGGCCTTACGCTGGCTGCCCTGCTGCCCGAGAATGCAATTGTGGCCGAGGACGCGGTGACCTCAGGCCGCGCCCTCTTTCCGCTTACTTGGGGCGCCGCGCCGCATGACTGGATCCAGATTACCGGCGGCGCCATCGGGCACGCGTTCCCGGCCGCAACGGGGGCTGCGATTGCTTGTCCGGAGCGCAAGGTCGTCTGCCTTCAGGCCGACGGCGCGGGCATGTATTCGTTGCAGGCGCTCTGGACGCAGGCGCGCGAGAAGCTGGACGTGGTGAACGTGGTCTTCGCCAACCGTCGCTACGCGATCCTGCAGGGAGAACTTGCCGCGGTCGGCGCGCAACCCGGGCCGGCGTCGAAGGAACTGTTCGATCTTTCCCGGCCGGAGATTCGCTGGACGAAACTGGCCGAAGGGATGGGGGTGGAGGCCGTGCGGGTGGAAACGCTGGAGGGTTTTGCGGATGCCTTTACATCAGCCCGCGGCAGGCGCGGACCGTTCCTGATCGAATTCTCGATCTAGCGGTCGTCGCGCCGCGACTGTGGCGCATCGAGTGCCGCGGCGCCACCGGGCGCAGGCGAGGCTAGCCGCCGGTCGCGCCAGTTCTCCACCAGCGAATAGGCGGCGGGCACCACGACCAGGGTAAGCAGCGTCGAGGTGATCATGCCGCCGATCACCGCGACCGCCAGCGGGGCGTTCGTCTCGGCGCCAGCGCCCAGGCCGAGCGCCGCCGGAAACAGCGCGAGCACGATCGTGAGCGAGGTCATGAGGACCGGGCGCATGCGGATCGGGCAGGCATCCATGAGCGCGGCGTCCACGCCCAGGCCCTGCGCGCGCCGTTGATTGGTGAGGTCCACGAGCAGGATCGAGTTCTTGGCCACCAGGCCGATGAGCAGGATCAGACCGATCATCGAATAGATGTTGAGCGTGTGCAGAGGAATCCTGAGCCCGAGCGACGCCCCCAGCTGCGACAGCGGCACGAACAGCCACAGCGCAAACACGCCGCCGATAATGGCCAGCGGCACCGCGAGCATGATGTAGAAAGGCTGCAGGAAGCTGTTGAACTGGCTCGCCAGCACCATGAACAGCAGCACCAGCGCGAGGCCGAAGGTGAAAAAGACCGCTTCGCGCGTATTCTCGAGCTGCTCGGCTTCGCCGATGAACACCAGGTTGTAGCCTGGCGGGAGCTGGCGCGCCGCCTCGCGCACTTTCTCGACAGCCGTCGCGAGCGGCACCGAAGGCGAGGCGTAGAACGTCGCCGAGTACTGCAGATCGAAGCGCGCCACCACGGCGGGCCCGACGCGCTCCCTGAACCCGGCGACAGTGTCCAGGCGAACCAGCTGGCCCTGCCGGTTGCGAAGGTAGATCTTCGACAGGTCGGCCTGCGCGCCGAACTCGGCTTCCTTTGCCTTGATGCGGATGTCGTAGCGTTCGCCGTCGCCCGGCATTTCGTTGTATTTGGCGATATCCACGCCTCCGGTCAGCATGCTGACCGCGAGTGCCAGATCCTGCGAACTCAGGCCCACGGCCGCGGCGCGCACCCGATCGGGCTCCAGCACCAGCTGGGGCAGGTCGAGTTGCAGGTCGGTGTCCATGCGGCCGATCGCCGG
>CAMDRF010000031.1 GCA_945906765.1 Nitrosovibrio sp. Nv4
CAGCGCGAGGCCGCGATTGTTATAGGCGTCCGCGAAGTCAGGCTCGAGCTTTATGGCCTGTTCGTAGCTGGCCAGTGCCTCGTCCCTTCGCATTAGTTCGTCCAGCACGTTGCCGCGATTGAAGTGGGCCGCTGGATAATCAGGCTCGAGCTTTATGGCCTGTTCGTAGCTGGCCAGCGCCTCATTCAGCCGCTCCAGGTCTTGCAGCGCATTGCCGCGATTGAAGTACGCGGCTGGATAGTCGGGGTTGAGCCTTATGGCCTGATCGTAACTGGCCAGTGCCTCATCCGATCGCTCCAGTTCTTGCAGCGCGAGGCCGCGATTGATGTGCGCCAACACATCGTTTGGATCCACCGCGAGCGCACGCCCAAACAGCGCCTCGGCTTCCTGCGCGCGATGCGTTTGTGCCGCGATAATGCCCAGCAAGGTCAGCGCATCAAGGAAGTCCGCTTTCGCGTTGAGTACCAGTCGGCATAGCCGTTCTGCTTCGGCCCAGTCGCGGCGCGAGTACGCTGCGCCCGCCTGTTGCATCGCTTGTGGCAAGGTCAGCGTGATCTTGCCGATACCTGGCGCAGGCATGGAGGAGCGAACGGGCTGCCCCGGATTGGCAAAAGGAGGCCTGCGTTTTGACATTGTCGAAAATACAGAATTGGCTGCAAGGGCAGAGGGTGGCTTTGTACCACTTTTCTTGCAGCGACCGGCTTTCAGTTCCCGACTGTCGCTGCCGCCGGGCCTTGCTATGCTTGTTCGGAGATGCAGGACATGGACGACTCGGAACTCGAAAGGCGGCTCTCTCTCGCGCTAGCGCCGCGGGACGAAGTGCTGGAGGCTTACCTGTTCGGGTCACGCGCCTCGGGACGGGCGCAGGCGCATAGCGATCTGGACATCGCCGTATTCGTGGACGAGCGCGCCTTGCACCGGCAGGACTACGGCTACGCGGCGCAGTTGACGACGCACCTGATGGCGGCCCTTGGTTCGAACGAGCTTGATGTCGTGGTTCTCAACCGGGCGCCGCCGCTCCTTTACCACCGTGTGTTGCGCGACGGCCGGCGCATTCTCTCGCGCGATCTGCGCGCAACCACGACCCGCGAAGGCTACGCGCTGTCCCGCTATTGCGACTTCGTGCCGCAACTCGCCAAGATGGCGGCCGCGCGGCGCGCCCAGCGCCCATTTTTGGTGCGCCCGGCAGGGCGCACTTATTTGAACAGGACGCAGACGTTCCAAGGAATAAGGTCAGGCCGGTACTCCATGCTCGATAGCCCTCTGCCACGGCTGGATTCGCGCAATGCCCGGGCCTGCCGCATCCTCCGCGCACCGCACATCGTAGTTGCTTTGCAGGTTTAGCCAGAACTGGTGCGATGTGTTGAAGAACCGTGCCAGCCGCAGCGCGGTATCGGCGGAGATGCCGCGCCGCTCGCGCACGATTTCATTGATGCGTGCGGGCGTCACGTTCAGGGCGCGCGCCAGCGCATTGCTGGAAAGCCCCAGCGGAATCATGAACTCTTCGCGCAGTTGTTCGCCGGGGTGAATCGGGCGCAGCTTCTTGCTCATGGCCGTACTCCTTGTAGGTCGGGTTTCAACCCGACAAACCGTTAGTGATAGTCCAGAATCTCAACGTCTTTTGGGCCTTGTGATGTCCACACAAAACACACGCGAAACTGATCGTTGACGCGGATGCTGTGTTGCCCTTTGCGGTTGCCGCTCAGGGCTTCCAGCCGGTTGCCAGGCGGCGACGCCATATCACGCAACTCGCCCGCCGCGTCTAATTGATCCAGCTTGCGCCGCGCCACCGCTTCGATATTCACCCAGCGTGCCACCCGGCGACGCTGGTGCAGGACTTTGGTGTCGTTGCACTTGAAAGACTGAATCATGAGCATAGAATATATCGCGTTTCGATACGGAGCAAGCCCGCACCCGACAGGGCGCACTCACTTGAGGTGAAAGTCCTTTACCTACCCGGCAAGGAGAAGGGTTAGCGAGACCTTTCGCCATCCGCCTTGCGTAACCCGTATTTTGTTACTACAATTTACGCGTGACTACCTGGGATGAGTCCAAGCGGCTGAAAAATATCACAAGTAAACGGATAGACCCCGATAATCCGCCCTGGTCCGAAGAAATGCTTGGACCTCCGGTCTTCAAGCGTGGCCGCGGTCCGCAAAAAGCACCGACTAAAGTGCTGACCACCGTTCGCCTCGATGCTGACGTAATCGCTTTTTTCAGAACCCAGGGCAGCGGCTACCAGACTCGAATAAATGATGAATTGCGCAAGATTGTCGTGAAAGGTCTAACGCACTCAACGCGGACGCGCGCAAAACCGGCGCGCGCCGGTTAGGACTGTAAGCCCTCGACGCTCAAGCCGGACCTCCTAGCGCGGGAAAAAAGCCTTGAGAACCAGCGCGACAATGCCGCCGAGCACCAGCCCGACCATCCACTTGAGGACGAGCAGTTCGCGCTCCGGGCGGTTGATATCAAGGTTGTCCCACGCAGCTGCGGATTTGCTCGTTTGATATTATCGTGACGGTGTTACAATAATGTTGTGGAATTGAAGGTCAGCAAAAGAAAAGGCCGGCCGCCGACCGGACGCGCGATGACGGCGGCCGAGCGCGCACGCAGGTACCGGGCGCGGTTGCCGGTGCGCGGGCTGCGGCTGAAGTCCGTGATGCGGCGCGACCCCCTGCTCGCCGCGGTGCGCTTCGCGCCCGACACTGCACTCAGTCCCGGAGAGCAGGATGTGCTGCGGCGATTTTGTGGCGCGTTCGGCAGCTTGCCGCAGGTGCCGGCCCGAGCGGCGGTGTTCGGCAGCCGCGCGCGGGGAGAGTCGCATGCGCATTCCGACCTCGACGTCGCGGTTATGGTGGATGCGCCCCGCGACCCGGCCTTCGAGCCGGCGTTGTCGGCGATTGCCCTGGCCGCGCAGCGGCCCTACTGGTTCGGGGCGTACGGCATTATGTTGCGCCCGGTTCCTTTCTATGCCGGCGAGCGAACGGCGCTGCTCGAATCGATCAGCGGCGAAATGGAGGCCGTGTGGACAAGGCCGTGAGGTTGCAGGCCGCCTCCGACGAGGTGCGCGCCGCGATCGATTGCATGATTGCGGCGATGAACAATGTCGCGGGGCCCTATGGCAAGTCATATGCCAGGTGCATGAGCGACCTCTACTACGCTTGCTATCACCTGGCCAAAGCCCTGCTCTTGTCCAGAGGTATTGCCGCCAGCAGCCACGAAGCTGTCCAGACGTTGCTCGCGATGCATTTCGTAAAGCCCGCCGCGTTGCCCCAGGACACAGTCGGCAGGTTGAACGATCTCATGGACAAGCGCCATGTCGCGGATTACAAACCCCACATCGCAATAAGCAGCGAAGACGTTGCAAGATTCCGGCCCTGGATCGCGGGTTATATGCGCGAAGTGCTCAAGCTGCTGGGCAAAACCGTTCCGGCGGAGGAAGCCGGAGCGCTGCAGCGGGCGGTGAAGGACTTCGAGAAGATCGGGCTGGAGTAAGCTGCGCGAGGAATGTGACCATGCCAACGATTATTTCCACAGCGGAATATGACGACTTCAGGCGGCAGTGCGAGCGCCAGCTTGCGCGCCCGCTGGCCGACCGGATCCGGTTCGGTTTCTTCCGCAACGCCAACCCGGTGCGCGACACCAACCGGAACAGGTCGTTCGGCTCGATGGACGAATACCGGCGCTTCTGCGAGCGCAGCTATCCGGCCTACTTTGGATACGCGCGCCCCGGTACGGCGACGCGCGCGGCGTGACGGCGAAGGCGTTCAGGCCGGAACAGGCCCGCATCATCGCCGACATTTTCGGCAAGCACGGCGTTGATTACTTGTTCATCGGCAAGGGCGGCGCGATCCTTCTTGGCTATCCGGGCGCCACGCAGGATGTGGACCTCTTTCCGCGAAAGTCGGCGGACAATGGGAGACGCATGGTCGCGGCTTTGAAGGAAATCGCCTTCGAACTGAGCGCGGCGGACGAAACCGACATCGTGAACGGGAAGGACTTCGTGCAATTGTCCTCCGGACCATTCGATGTCGATCTCGTGTTCGCGCCCGACGGGATCGAGAGCTTCGACGACGCGGCGAAGCGGGCCGAGCGGATCGAGAATTTTCCCGTCATGTCGATCGCCGACATCATCGCGAGCAAGCGTGCCGCGGGGCGAAAAAAGGATTTGGTCGAACTCGAACTGCTCGAGGAGTTCGAAAAAGTCTATGCGGCTGCCAGGCATGCTCGAAAACCCGCTTGAAAACTCGCCCGAAAACCCTCCCGACGGGTTCATCGCTGGCGTGCCCTGGCGCGCGTTTCTTCTATCAGGGCCCGGGTGGCGATCTCCAGGGCGCCGAACTGGCGGGCGAAATCGAGCCCGTTCGCCTGCTCGATCAAGCGCCCCATGTCGGAGGAGACGAGCCAGGCGTCGCCGCGCGGATTGCACTCGATCACGTACAGCTTGCCGCTATCCGCGTCGCGCACGATGTCGGTGCCAAGCAGCGGCTGATCGGGGAAGGCGGCGTGCGCCTGCCCGGCCAGGGCGATCACGTCCGCATCGCGCGCCAGCCGGTAGCTCGAGTCGCTCTTGTTGGAAACCACGCTGATGCCGCCCTTGGCCTTGAAGTCCCAGCGCGAGTGGAGTGGCACGTAACGGTGCGCGGCCTCGCAGTGCCAGCACAGGAGCGCGCGGCCGAAAAACGTCACCACGCGAAAGTTCGAAGGCCATTTGCCGGTGTAGATGAAGCGCTGCGCGAGAAGCGGGGCTTTGCGCGCGGGGTGTCCTGCGGGGAAATCTTCCGGCGCGCGGTAGCGCACGCGCCCCGCGCGCTTGATGAAGATCTCCGCCCCCTTGCGCCCGAGCGCCGGTTTCACCACCACGTAGGGGCCCCAATGCTGGGGATCGAGCACCGTGTCCGGCGCGATGGCGGTCCAGTCCGGCAGCGGCACGCCCAGCCGCGCCAGCATGCGGTACTGCTCATCCTTGGGAAACTCATGGCCCTGGCAGAGCGCCCCGGGCGGCGGCGCAAAACGCTTGATCGGCATCGGCGACACGGTCAGCGTCGGCGCCCCGCGCTCGAAGCGCGGATCGGCCCAATCCGCCTCCTTGGTATCGACCACGAAAGCGCGGATATCCGGCGCTCGTTCGCCGACCTGCCGCGCGATTGCCTCGAAGTCGGCGCGGTCCTGCTTGGCTTTCTGGTGCACCAGAATCAGGTTCAACGTCCGGCGATTTTACGGCCCCGGCGGAGCAGGCCGCAGGGCGCGATAAACTAGGCCATGTCTGGTTTCGATGCGTTGATTCTTCACCTTGATAACGCCTTGCGCACGATCGCCGGCGTGCACCGTGCGGGGCGTGCATCTCCCGCCATGGACTTGCCGGAGGGCGCGCTGGACGCCGCTGCGCGCGCGGAGGCTGCCGCGTTGATGCGGGTCAACCATGTGGGCGAGGTCTGCGCCCAGGCGCTCTATCAGGGCCAGGCGCTGAGCGCACGCGCGCCGGCCAGCCGGCGGGCGCTGGCGCAAGCGGCGCTCGAGGAGCAGGACCATCTGGTGTGGAGCGCGCAGCGCATCGAAGAACTCGGTGGGCGCGCGAGCCTGCTCAATCCGCTCTGGTATGGCGGCGCGCTCGCCCTGGGAGCGGCTGCAGGGATGCTTGGTGACCGATGGAGCCTCGCGTTCCTCGCCGAAACCGAACACCAGGTCGAAGAGCATCTCTCGGGACACCTCGAACGGCTGCCCGCCGAGGACCGCAGGACGCGGGCGGTGGTCGGGGCGATGCGCGAGGACGAGGCCAGGCACCGCGACAGCGCGATTGCGCTGGGCGCGGCAGAACTTCCCGCAGCAGTAAAGATTGGCATGCGCGCGATGGCGAGAGTGATGACGGCCATCGCCTACCGCGTGTGAGGGTAGTTACTCTTCGAGGATTTCGAAGTCCTTGGTGATTTCGGCGGTCTTGACGAGAATCGCGGTCGCCGAGCAATACTTCTCGTGCGTCAGGCGCACTGCCTGCTCGACAAGATTGCGTTTGAGGTTCTTGCCGCGCACCACGAAGTGATAGTGAATCTTGGTGAACACTTTTGGATCGGCGGCCGCGCGCTCGGCATGCAGCGCGACTTCACAGCCGCCGATCTGCTGGCCGCTCTTTTTCAGGATCACCACGACGTCATAGGCGGTGCAGCCGCCGGCGCCGGCAAGGACCACCTCCATCGGCCGCGGCGCGAGATTTCGCCCGCCGCCATCGGGGGCGCCATCCATGCTCACCAGGTGGCCGCTCCCGGTCTCGGCAACGAAGGTCATGCCATCGCCCCAACGAACTATGCAGTCCATTCCGCCCCCCTACTTTAAAGTCATGATTTTAATGTCTTTACAGGCTGGTCGATTCTTTGATACCATTCGCGCCTTTTCTCAGACAGCCAAGCGATGAAGACACCAAGCGATGAAGACATTTAGCGCCAAAGCCGGGGACGTGGTTCACGGTTGGTTTGTGGTGGATGCCCAGAACAAGGTGCTCGGACGGCTCGCGTCCCAGATCGCCGTGCGCCTGCGCGGCAAGCACAAGCCCGAATACACGCCCCACGTCGACACCGGCGATTTCATCGTGGTGCTGAATGCGGCCAAGATCCGCGTTACCGGCAAGAAGACGCTTGGCAAGAAGTACTACCGGCACACCAATTTTCCCGGCGGGATCAAGGAAACCAATTTCGCCAAGCTGCACGCGCGCTTTCCGGACCGCGCGCTGCAACACGCAGTGAAGGGCATGCTGCCCAAGGGACCGCTCGGTTACGCGATGCTGAGAAAACTTAAAATTTACGCTGACGGCAAGCACCCGCATACGGCGCAGCAGCCGAAAGTACTGGAGATCTGACATGGTTGGCGACTATTACTACGGCACGGGCAGGCGCAAGAGTTCGGTCGCGCGCGTGTTCGTCAAGCCCGGCAAGGGTGAGTTCATCGTCAACGGCAAGCCGATCGACGTTTTCTTCGCCCGCGAGACCGGGCGCATGATCGTGCGCCAGCCGCTCGAGCTCACCAAGAACCTCGCGGCCTTCGACATCAAGGTGAATGTGCACGGCGGCGGCGAGACCGGCCAGGCCGGCGCGGTGCGCCACGGCCTGGCGCGCGCCCTGATCGAGTATGACGCGGCGCTCAAGCCGGTGTTCCGCGCCGCGCGCCTGGTGACCCGCGACGCGCGCGAAGTCGAGCGAAAAAAGGTCGGCTTGCACAAGGCGCGGCGGCGCAAGCAATACTCGAAACGCTGACATCGGGACCCGGCTCGCAAAATTCAGCGGAAAGGCCGGGAAAACCAAAGAGTGCAAAAGCCGCCTTCGGGCGGCTTTTTGTTTCAGGAAGGCGAAGCAAATGATCAAAGCTGGAATTGTCGGAGGTACCGGCTACACGGGAGTCGAACTGCTGCGGCTGCTGTCGCAGCACCCGCAGGTCGAACTCGCCGCAATTACCTCGCGGCAGGAAGCGGGCACGGCGGTGAGCGCGTTGTTCCCGAGCCTGCGCGGGCGTGTGTCGCTCGCGTTCTCCCATCCCGGCCAGGCGGAATTGAAGAAATGCGATGTCGTATTTTTCGCCACGCCCAACGGCGTGGCGATGGGCGAGGCGCGCGCGCTGGTCGACGCCGGGGTGCGCGTTGTCGACCTATCCGCCGACTTCCGCTTGAAGGACGTCGCCGAATGGGAGCGTTGGTACAAGCTCAAGCACGCCGCTCCTGAACTGGTCGCCGAGGCGGTATACGGCCTGTGTGAAGTGAATCGCGAGCAGATCCGCGGCGCGCGGCTGGTGGCGAATCCGGGCTGTTATCCCACCGCCGTGCAGCTGGGCCTCCTGCCGCCGATCGAAGCAGGCGCGGTGGACGCCGACCACCTGATCGCCGACGCGAAATCCGGCGTCTCGGGAGCGGGCCGCAAGGCCGAACTGAACCTCATGTATGCCGAAGCGTCGGACAACTTCGCGGCCTACGGCTTGGGCGGCCACAGGCACTGGCCGGAAATCCGCCAGGGACTTGCGCGGGCCGCGGGGCGCGAAGTCGGTCTGGTCTTCGTGCCGCACCTGACGCCGATGATCCGGGGCATCCACGCCACGCTGTACGGGCGCATCACGAAGGAAATGGACTTTCAGGCGCTGTATGAAAAGCGTTACGCGAACGAACCTTTCGTCGATGTGATGCCGGCCGGAAGCCATCCGGATACCCGTTCGGCGCGCGCGGCGAACGTCTGCCGCATCGCGGTGCACCGGCCGCTCGAGCACGGCGAGGGTGCTGGACAAAGCGCTCACGCCAACCGCCGCGACACGCTGGTGGTGCTCTGCGTGATCGACAATCTCATGAAAGGCGCCTCCGGCCAGGCGGTGCAGAACATGAACCTGATGTTCGGCCTGCCGGAGAGCGCGGGGCTCGGGCAGGCAGCGGTGGTTCCGTAGCGGTTTCACGATGGCCAAGCGCTTCTCGAAGCTGCGCCAGAGATTCGGTATCGCCGCGCCGAAAATGTCGGTGCGCACGGATGTTCCCTGGTACCTGCGCTGGCTCGGCATCGCGGTGATGCTTGCGTTCTCGGCTGCGCTGGCGCTCTGGATGTACGATGCCGGCCGGCGCTTCGCGGGTTTCGATCGCAGCGAGGTCGAGCAGGAGCTTTCCGCCGCGCGCAGCGAACTCGGCAAGCTGCGCGCCGAGCTCGAGCGCCTGGGCACGATCGCCAACGCGGCCGATAGCAAGGTATCCATCGAGCGCACCGCGCAGCAGAAGCTGGCGCAGCAGGCGCGTGTCCTGGAGCAGGAAAACGCCCGCCTGCGCGAGGAACTCGCCATCTTCGAGAGCATGCTTTCCTCGGAGACCGCGAGCGCGGCGCCGCTTTCCGTGCTGCGCTTCAAGGTAGAGCCCGACACGCTGTCAGGGAAATTCCGCTATCGGGTGCTGCTGCTCGCCTCGGGGCCGCGCCGGGGGAAGGAGTTTCAAGGGCGGCTCGAACTGGTGGTCAGTCTGACGGAGGGCGGCCGGGGTGCTATGATCACGCTACCGGGTCAAGGGCAAGCGGACAACGCCCCCTTCCGCTTGGGATTCAAGCACTTCCAGTGGGTTGATGGGACTTTCCGGGTGGATCCCAAGGCCAAGGTGGTGAGCGTGCAGGTGCGCGTCTACGAAACCGGGTGGGCGGAACCCAAAGTGACCCAAAGCGTGACGCTTGGCTGAACAGGAGACAACCATGTTTCGCAGAGATAGCAAGCCGCAGAACCGCATCGACAGCCTGATCGGCGCCACCACGCGCATCGAGGGCAACGTCTTTTTCAGCGGCGGCCTGCGCGTGGACGGCGCGGTGCGCGGCAATGTCGCGGGCCTGCCGGACCAGCCGGCGACGCTGGTGGTGTCGGAGCAGGCGCGCATCGATGGCGAAGTCCAGGCCGCCCATGTGGTGGTAAGCGGCACGATCAACGGGCCGGTGGACGCGCGCGAGACGCTCGAACTGCAGGCCGGATCGCGTGTCAACGGTGACATCCACTACAAGAGCATCGAGATCCAGCAGGGCGCGGTGATCGAGGGACGGCTGGTGCACCACAGCGTCGAGGTCAAAGCAGTGGAACTGAAGATCGCGAAATAGGCACAGGACGGCAACAGGAGCACGCCATGAATGCAGTAACCGAGAACGCCGTATCAGAAATGCCGGCAGCGCTGATCTTTTCGGACAGCGCCGCGGGCAAGGTGAAGCAGTTGATCGAAGAGGAAGGCAACCCGGAGCTCAAGCTGCGTGTGTTCGTCACCGGTGGCGGCTGCTCGGGGTTCCAGTACGGCTTTACCTTCGATGAAGTGCAGAACGACGACGACTCCGTGATGGAAAAGGACGGCGTCAAGCTGCTCATCGATCCGATGAGCTACCAGTACCTGTCGGGCGCCGAGATCGACTACAGCGAAGGCCTGGAAGGCGCGCAGTTCGTGATCAAGAACCCGAACGCGACCTCCACCTGCGGCTGCGGTTCCTCTTTCTCCGCCTAGCCCGGGTAGATTGCTCCCAGCACGCGCGCAGCACGTGCTCCTGTCGCAGAAGGAAGATTTCCCGGCTCGCCGTCCAGAGCCTGCTTCGCCAGCCACGCGAACGCGGCCGCCTCCACCAACTGCGGTTCGATGCCGTGGCGGTCGCTTTTCTCCAGCACTGCGGGCGCGGCGATTTCGGCTAGCCGGCGCATCAGCGCATCGTTTTTCACGCCACCGCCGCAGACAATCAGGCGCCGCGCGCCGGGGCAATGCCGGGCGATGGCGTTCGCCAGGCTGCGCGCGGTCAGCTCGAGCAGCGTGGCCTGCACCTCCCGCGGGTTCTCGTTCCCTTTCAAGCACCGCTGCAGCCAGGCTTCATTGAAGAGATCCCGGCCGGTGCTCTTGGGCGGCGCGGCCGCGAAGTAGGGATCCTGCAGCATCCGCTCGAGTAATTCCGCAATGGGCCGTCCGGCGCCTGCCCAGCCTCCGCGCTCGTCGTGGGCGGTGCCCAGATGCCGCGCAGCCCACAGGTCGAGCAGGCAGTTGCCGGGGCCGCTGTCGAAGCCGGTCACGCCGCCACGGCGCGGCAGGAAGGTCAGGTTGGCGATGCCGCCTAGATTGATGGCGACACGGTCTTCCGCGGCGTCCGCGAACACGCTGGCGTGGAAGGCGGGGGCCAGCGGTGCGCCTTGTCCGCCTGCAGCGACATCCCGGCTGCGGAAATCGGCCACCACGCAGATGCCGGTGCGTTCGGCCAGCAGCGCGGCATTGCCGATCTGCGTGGTGTAGCCGCGCTCGGGCCGGTGGCGCACGGTCTGGCCGTGGCAGCCGATGGCACGGACCTCGGTCTTCGGTGTGTTCGATGCGGCGAGAACTTCAGCCACTGCGGCTGCATACAGTCCCGCCAGTTCGTTGCCGGCGAGCGCGGCACGCCCGATTTCGTCCGCCCCGGGCGAATTGAGCGCGAGCAGCTCGCGCCGCAGCGCGGCGTCGAAGGCAACGAAAGCGTTGGCAAGCAATCGTGGCTTGCCGCCGTCGAAATCGGCCAGTACTGCATCGACCCCGTCGAGGCTGGTGCCCGACATCAGGCCGACGTAGATCTCCCGGGTCACTCTAGCGCAGCGACCTGGCCGTTGGCGAGAAGATCGAGTTGCGCCGCCAACTCCTGCGCGCGCGCGTGGAAGGCGTCCATGTCATGGCGCGCGACCGGCGTGCCGGCGGGCAGGGGCACCGACAGCGGATTGCGCGCGGCGCCCGCGACGCGGAATTCGTAGTGCAGGTGCGGGCCGGTCGCCCAGCCCGTCTGGCCGACGAGGCCGACGGTATCGCCCTGCGCGACGCGCGCGCCGCTGCGGATGCCGCGGCCGAGAGCCTTCAGGTGAGCGTAAAAGGTGGAAATCCGGCTGTCATGGCGCACGATCACGAGGTTGCCGTAGCCGCCCTGCCGGCCGGCGAATTCGACCACGCCGTCGCCGACCGAGCGCACGCGCGTTCCGGCGGGCGCTGCATAGTCCACGCCCTGGTGCGCGCGCCAGGCTTTGTGCAGCGGGTGCATGCGCATGCCGAACCCGGAGCTGACGCGCGAGAGTTCCAGCGGCGAGCGCAGCAGCGCCTTGCGCATGTTCTTGCCGTCAGGGGCGTAATAATTGTCGGCGAACCGCAGCGCGCGGTACTTGCGTCCCTGGTTGCTGAATTCGGCGGCGAGCACGCGGCCCGAGCGCAGCGGCCGGCCGTCGACCGAATGCATTTCGTAGAGCACCGAGAAACGGTCTCCCTGGCGCAATTCGCGGTGGAAATCGATATCGCTGCCGAATACGTCGGTAAGCTGGATCGCGACCGCATCCGGGATGCCCGCGGTGTCGGCGGCCGCGAAGAGCGAGGAACGGATCACGGCGGATTTCAACACGCCGCGCGTTTCGATCTGCGCGCGCTGCTCGCTTGCGACGAGGCTCTGGCCTACGCGCTCGATCCTGACGGCCGTATCGCGCCCGCAGAGGAATGCCAGCCAGACGAGTTCACCATCGCGGTCCCCTCCGGCGCGCACTTCGGCGGTGACGACGGTGCCCGGCCGCAGCAACTGCAAGGACCGTTGGCGAAGCAACTGCCCGGTATCGGCTTCACCGATGGCGAGACGGGCGAGCAATCCATTGAAGGTATCGCCGCGCTGCAGGCGGTCCTCGCGCACGTAGGTGGTTGGCGCCGGGAGCAGCGCCTCCTCCAGGCGGATCGCCACCGGCTCGAGCACCGCGGCCTTCGCGAGCAGCAGCTCCGCGCCGGTGGAGGGCACGATCGTGGCGAGCGCGGCGACCGCGCTCGAGAGCGCGAACGCCGCCAGCAGCGCGAAGCGCCATAGCGGTACGCGTGGTCTGCCAACCTCCTGCACGTCCACCCCCATGGATCGGCTAGAATCCCTTGTTATTCAGAGACCTGGGAAGTGTAGCACGCATGAGGGACGTAACTGAGGCGCTGGCACGGATCAAGCGCGGCTGCGACGAGTTGATCGTCGAACAAGAACTGGTCAGGAAACTCAAGACCGGGCGCGTGCTCAGGATCAAGCTCGGCCTCGATCCGACGGCGCCGGACCTGCACCTCGGCCACACTGTGGTGATCAACAAGCTGCGCCACTTCCAGGATCTTGGCCACCAGGTGCAGTTCCTGATCGGTGATTTCACCGGCATGATCGGCGACCCGAGCGGCAAAAACCAGACGCGGCCGCCGCTGTCGCGCGGGCAGATCCTGGAAAACGCGCAAACCTACCGCGCGCAGATGTCGAAGATCCTCGACGCCGAAAAGACTCTGGTGATGTTCAACTCGGAATGGTCCGACAAGCTGGGCGCCGAAGGCATGATCCGGCTCGCCTCGCGCTACACGCTGGCGCGGCTGCTGGAGCGCGACGATTTTTCCAGACGCTACAAGGCCGGGCAGCCGATCGCGGTGCACGAACTGCTGTACCCGCTGATGCAGGGCTACGACTCGGTGGCGATGAAGGCCGATGTCGAGCTGGGCGGCACCGACCAGAAATTCAATCTGCTCGTCGGGCGCGAACTGCAGCGCGATTACGGCCAGGAGCCGCAGTGCATCCTGACGATGCCGCTGCTCGAAGGCACCGATGGCGTGGAGAAAATGTCCAAGTCGCTGGGCAACAGCATCGGCATTGCCGAACCCGCGCAGGAAATCTTCGGCAAGCTGATGCGCATCTCGGACGATCTCATGTGGCGCTACCTGGAGCTGCTTTCCTTCCAGGACCTGAAGGCGATACAGGCGAAGAAAGCGGCGGTGAACGGCGGCGCGAACCCGCGCGAAGTGAAATTCGAATTCGCCAAGGAGATCGTCGAGCGTTTCCACGGCAAGGCAGCTGCCGAGGCCGCCGCCCAGGATTTCAACGCACGTTTCAGGGATCGCGCGCTGCCGGCGGATATTCCGGAACAGAGCCTGAAGGCGCCGCCTGGCGGCCTGGTCTCTACCCAGGTCTTGAAGCAGGCAGGACTGGTAAACAGCACCTCGGAAGCGGACCGGCTCATCGCGCAAGGCGGCGTGAAGGTCAACGGTGAGCGCCTGTCAGATCGAAAGATGGTGTTTGCAGCGGGGCAGACCTACCTCGTGCAGGTTGGCAAGCTGAAAATTTCGCGGATCAAGATCACGTGAGCGCGCCGCAATACGAGCTCTACGCGATCAAGTACGCGCACCATGCGCGGCGCGCTTCCGAGAACTTCATCGGTGGCGTACCCCACGATGCGCATGACGGGCCGATGCCTCTGGACTACTTCGTCTGGCTGATCCGGGGCGCGGGGCGCGAGATCGTCGTCGATACGGGTTTCTCGGCGCCGATGGCGGCCAAGCGCCAACGCGATCATATTCGCTGCCCGACGGAGGGTTTGAGGCTCCTTGAGGTTGATGCAACGAAAATCAAGGACGTGGTGATCACGCACCTGCACTACGACCACGTCGGCAATTTCGATCTGTTTCCGGCGGCGACGTTTCATCTGCAGGACCTCGAGATGCACTATGCGACCGGCCGGCATATGGCGAAGCCGGTCTTCAGCGGCGCCTACGAGATCGAGGAGGTGGTCGGCATGGTGCGCCGCGCGTATGCGGGGCGCGTGCGTTTTCACGACGGCGACGCGGAGATTGCTCCGGGCATCTCGCTGCACCTGATCGGCGGCCACACCATGGGCCTGCAGGTGGTGCGCGTCGCGACGCGCCGCGGCTGGGTCGTGATCGCCTCCGACGCTTCGCACTTCTACGCCAACATGGAAGAGGTGCGTCCGTTTCCGATCGTCTACAGCGTGGCCGACATGGTCGAGGGCTACGACCGGCTGCGCGCGCTCGCCGAATCGCCCGCGCACATCATCCCCGGGCACGACCCGCTGGTGCTGGAGCGCTATCCGGCGCCCTCCGATAGTGCGCTGCAGGGCATCGTCGCGCGGCTGGACTAGGCGGCCCTGAAACAGTTGACTCCAAAAATCAGGGACAGACCACGTTTTTCCGTCAACGTCGGGGGCCTCCGGTACGTTTAGCATCCATGCCAAGGCGCGCCAGACTCGTGTTGCCCGACGTGACCACGCATCTCGTTCAGAGGGGCAACAACCGCGCTCCATGCTTCCTCTCCGAACAAGACAGGAGCCACTATCTATTTCATCTGAGCCGGCTATCCGGACCTTCGGGTTGCGCTGTCCACGCTTACTGCTTGATGACGAATCACATTCATCTGCTCGTTACGCCGGAAAAATCGGATAGCTGCGCGAAGTTGATGAAGCAGCTGGGCCAACTCCACACGCAGTATGTCAATCGCAGCTATCGACGCACCGGCACCCTCTGGGAGAACCGTTTCAAATCATGCCTTGTGCAGTCCGAACACTATGTATTGGAATGCTATCGATACATCGAACTAAACCCCGTTCGGGCCGGGATGGTCAAGCATCCAAAGGAGTATCCGTGGTCTAGTTACCGTGCGAACGCGGAGGGGGAAAGCAACCCGTTGCTTAGAGGCCACCCGGAGTATCTCAATTTAGGTTCGTTTGATTCGGCGCGCTGCAAGGTCTATGCGTCGCTTTTTGGTTCGCACACGGACTCATCTGATGCTGATGGGATCCGATCTGCAACCAGAGGCGGGTTTCCGCTTGGCAATAAATCGTTCCGGGATCGGATTGCGGAACGGCTGCAGCGACGCGTCGAGAGGGGGGTTCCTGGACGACCGCCAGGTGCTCGCTTGAGCGCGGTGCAAGTGGCTGATCTTTTCGACCGGGAGTAAAACGTGGTCTGTCCCTGATTTGGCTTGTGCTAAAAGATTGCATGGAGTTTGACTTCGATACCCCCGTGGAGCGCCGCGGCAGCTGGAGCGCGCGCTGGGAGCGCTATCCCGCCGGCGTGATCCCGCTGTGGGTTGCGGATACCGATTTCCGCGCACCGCCCCCGGTGCTCGAGGCGATGCAGCGGCGCATCGCGCATGGAATTCTCGGCTATAACGTTCCGCCCGCGGCATTGCGCGATGCGGTGATCGAGCGCATGCAGCGCCTCTACGGCTGGCGGGTCGAGCCGGACTGGGTGGTGTTCGTCTCGGGCATCGTCCCCGGATTGCATCTTGCCGCGCGCCACCTCACTCGCGCGGACCAGCACGCGCTGGTGCCGACGCCGGTCTACCACCATCTCAAGCGCTCGCTGGTGCTGGCGGGGCGCGAGCATACCGATGTGCCGCTGGTGCTGGCGAAGGGGAGGTGGGTGTGGGACGAGGACTTCCTTGCCGCTGCCGTGAAACCGAATTCGCGTCTCCTTTTCCTCTGCAATCCGCAGAATCCCGGCGGCACCATATTCACGCGCGACGAGCTGGCGCGCCTTGCCGCGTTCGCACAAATGCACGATCTGGTGATTTGCTCGGACGAAATTCACGCCGACATCCTGCTGGACGAAGGCAAGCCGCATGTGCCGGTCGCGAGCGTCTCGCGCGAGGCTTCGCGCCGCAGCGTGACGCTGATCTCACCGAACAAGGCCTTCGGTTTCCCGGGCGCCGGCTGTGCCTTTGCCATCATCGAAGACGCGGAGCTGCGGCGCGCTTTTTCAGCCGATCACCACGCCACCGTCCACGATCCCTCGGTGTTCGGCTATGAGGCTTCGCTGGCCGCGTACCGCGAATGCGGTGACTGGCTGGAAGCGCAGCTGGCCTACCTGCGCGCGAATCGCGATCTGGTGGAGCAGGAAGTCGCCGCGATGCCGGGGCTCAGGATGGCGCACGTCGAAGCGACGTACCTGGCGTGGATCGATGCTTCCGGTCTCGGCGTGTCCGATCCGTATCAGCATTTTCTGGAGCACGGGGTCGCACTTTCGCCTGGGGCGCAGTTCGGAGACGCGCAATTTGTAAGACTGAATTTTGGAACGCAAAGATCCCTGCTCGAACAAGCCCTGAAGAGGATCAGCTGCGCATCCAGGCCGAACCCCACAGGTTGAGGGTGCGCTGTTCGTGCGGCCAGGTGCGGAACGCCGCTTCCCTCGACATCAGTTCCAGTTCGGCCGAGAACTCGACCTTGTGGCCGTCGGGGTCCTCGATCATGAAGAACAGGTTGTTGCCCGGCCCGTGGCGCCCCGGTCCCCACCACAGAGGAATCCGCAGGCTCGCCATGCGGTCGCCCCAGTCGCGGATATCGTTCCAGCTGCCGGTTTCGTAGCAGTGATGGTCCGGGCGCGACTCGGGCGCGCGGAAGGTGGCGAAGCTGTGGTGCTCGGGATCCGAGCGCAGGAACACGGCGGCGATTGCCTCATTCTCCAGCACGCGGTCGGATTCGCTCGCACCGAGGGTGTCGCGGTAGAACGCCAGCATCTCGGGCACGCGCGTACTCGCGCAGACGAAATGCTGCAAGCGCCCCGCCAATGCGCTTTGTATTCCGGACGCCCGCACAGGAAGGCCGAAGACCACCTGCCTGCCGTCCGGGTCGGTGACCGCGAAGGCGCCGTCCGCGAACAGCGGCGAAGGCGATGGCTCGCGCGCGACGCCCAGGCGCCCGAGCGCCGCGGCGTAATCCGCGAGCTGCGCCGCGTCGCGCAGCGCGAGGGCGAAGTACGGCACCGCGCCGCTTGCGCCGCCGCCCACGATCAGGCGCCGGCCGTGTCCCTGCACCAGCCATTCTCCGTTCGGCAGCGCCTCGACGCGATCTCCCAGCAGTTCGCCGTAGAAGCGCGCGAGCCGCTCCGGTTCCCGGCTGTCGCGCCGCAGGTGGTGCAGCCTGGCGGGCCAGAGCGGGGTGGTCATTTGGTTTTTTTCTCGGAAGACAGGTCCATGGCCGCATCGAGAATGCGTGAGAGATGCGGGTCGTGCAAGCCAAGCTCGCGCATGTGGTCCAGCGTATTGCGGATGTAGTCCATGCAGTGGCCGCGCTGGCCGATGCCCTGCGCGACGAGGCGCGCGCGGCCGTGCAGGTCGAGCTCGCGCACGAACTGGCGGTGCGTGGCATCGGCGACGAAGGCAAGCGCACGGATGCGGCGCTTCGGCCCAACCGTGACCTGCACCATGGTCGGCAAGTAAACCTTGTTCAACATCTCCCGCTTCCATAAAGCGCCAAGTACGCGGCGCACGCGCGCCGCCGGGACGCGAAATGCGATGCCCCAGCAGGAACCGCCTCGGCACAGGCCCATCACCAGGCCGGGCTTCTCGGGCGTGCCGCGGTAGCGGCTCGACAGGATGCACAGCGCCCTGTGGTAGCCGCGCACCAGCCCGGTTTTCTGCTCCGCGGGACGGAAACCCGGCGCCCACATGAGTGAACCGTAGCCGAACACCCAGAGATCTCCGCGCGGCATTCGTTCGAGAAACTGTGCGATCTGCATGCGTTCGAATTATAGAATGCGCGCATGACCAAGAATCGCAGAGCGCCAATCGTGGGCCGCTATATGCAGGATGAACTCGCGCTGGCGACGCGCAACAGCGGCATGCCGCTGGAAGCCCTGCGCTACGACCTCACGCCGCTTGGATTGCACTACCTGCTGATCCACTTCGACATTCCGGCCACGGATGCGGCGACCTGGCAGCTGCGAATCGAGGGCCTGGTATCCAAACCACGGGCGTTCACCCTCGCCGAACTCCAGCGTATGCCCGCCAGCACGGTGCGCGTCACCATGGAGTGCGCCGGCAACGGCCGCGGCCAGACCTCACCGCGGTATCCGTCCATGCCCTGGCTGGAAGAGGGCGTCTCGACCGCGGAGTGGACGGGCGTTTCACTTTCAGTTTTGCTCAAGAAAATTAAAATAAAAGAGTCGACGCAGGAGATCGTGTTCCACGGCGCCGACCGCGGCATTGACCGCGGCATCGAGCACGCATTCTCGCGCAGCCTGGTGCCCGCGGAGGCAATGCGCGACGATGTTCTGGTCGCGTACGCGATGAACGGCCAGCCGCTCTTGCCCCAGCACGGGGCGCCGCTGCGCCTGGTGGTGCCCGGCTGGTACGGCATGGCGAGCGTAAAGTGGCTCGAGCGCATCGAGGCGATCGATCACGCTTTCGAGGGGGTGCAGCAGGAGGGCAGCTACCACTTTCGCGCCGTAGCGGGCGAGAAGGGCGTGCCCTGCACGCGCATGCGCGTGAACTGCCTGATGGCGCCGCCGGGCATTCCCGACTACTACGGCCGCAGGCGTCCCGTGGACGCCGGATGGGTGGAGATCCTCGGCCGCGCCTGGTCGGGCGATGCGCCCATCAGGCGGGTCGAATTCGCGGTGGATGGGGTCTGGCAGGACGTGGTACTCGACGCCTCCGCAGGCACGCATGCCTGGCGGCGTTGGACCGCCCGTTGGAACGCGCCGCGCGGCGCACACGAGCTGCGCTGCCGCGCCACAGATGAAACAGGTGCCGTGCAGCCGCTCGAACCTGCGTGGGATGTCACCGGTTTCGGCAATAATGCGGCACAACGCGTGGAGGTGCTGGTTCGATGAAAGATTGGCCTGATGCAATTTACAAGACGCTCAAGGACGCCGGCGTGCGCCAAGTGGGCTACGTGCCCGACGCGGGCCACAAGCGCCTCATCGAGCTGTGCCTCGCCGACAAGGAGATGCGAGCCGTAGTGCTCAGTACCGAGGAGGAAGGCATCGGCCTCGCGGCCGGCGCTTGGCTGGGCGGCGTGCGCGGCGCGCTGCTGATGCAATCAAGCGGCGTCGGCAACTGCATCAACGCGCTCGGCATGACGCGCGAGTGCCGCTTCCCGCTGCTGATGCTGATCACGATGCGCGGCCAGAAAGGCGAATTCAATCCCTGGCAGGTGCCGATGGGGCAGGCGACGCCCACGGTGCTCGAGGCGATGGGCGTGGTGGTGCATGAAGCGAATACCGCCGAGGCGATCGCGCCCACGGTGGACGCCGCCGCGCGGCTCGCCTTCGGCAGCTACCAGGCGGTGGCGGTGTTGATTTCGCAGGCCGTCATCGGCATCAAGAGTTTTCAGGACCAGGCCTCCCGATGAAAAACGCGCTACGCCGCAGGCAGGCAGTAGAAATTCTTTTAAGGGAAAGGAAAGACCTTTTAGTGGTGGCCGGGCTGGGTTCGACGGCCTGGGATATCACCGCGGCAGGCGATTCGCCGCTCAATTTTCCCCTCTGGGGCGCGATGGGCAACGCAGCGATGATCGGGCTGGGTCTCGCGCTCGCGCAGCCGAAACGGCGCGTGCTGGTGCTCACCGGCGACGGCGAGATGCTCATGGGGCTGGGGTCGCTCGCCACCATCGGCGTGCAGCAGCCGCGCAATCTGTCGGTGGTGGTGATCGACAACGAACGCTATGGCGAGACCGGCATGCAGGCCACGCACACAGCGGCGGGTGTGGATCTCGCCAAAGTGGCGCAAGCCTGCGGTTTCAAACTCGCCAGGCTGGTGCGCAATGGCGCCCAGCTGGCGGCGTTGCGGGCTGCCATCTATCGTCTGTCCGGGCCGCTCTTCGCCCAGGTGAAGGTGGTCGCCGAGAAGGTCCCGCTGGTCCTGCCGCCGCGCGACGGAGGGATACTCAAGGCACGCTTTAGAAAGGCTTTATTGGGAGAGGCGGCGGATCTGGACTAGGGCGCCTGTGAACCGAGGCTGTCAACCGCCTCACAGACGGCGCGTTATTCGCTCCGGTTCAGTTTCCAACCGAGTCTATAGACCAGGAGAAATAGCATGTTCAAGAAAAATCTGATCGTTGCGCTGGTTGCCGCGGCGTTTGCCGTGTCGGCCCAGGCCCAGGACAAGGCGAAAGCCCCCGCGGCCGCCCCGGCGCCTGCCGCTGCTCCTGCTGCGGCCCCCGCGAAAGCCGAGCCGGCGAAGGCCGCGCCCGCCGCTGGGAAGCCCGCGAAAAAGGGCAAGGCGAAGGCGAAAGCCAAAGGCAAGAAGAAAGCAGCGGCGAAGTAAGTTTCTTCGCCTCGATCAAAGCCCCGCTTCGGCGGGGCTTTTTTTGGGGGGCCTCGGCTAGCGTTGGAGCAAGCGCCGCGACAAGTAGGACGCGATGTCCACCATCGCCACCAGCAGGATCATGGCGATGAGGATTGAGCTGGTCTCGCGCATATGAAACAGGCCCATGTGGAACGAGAGCATCTGCCCGAGGCCGCCGCCGCCGACCACCCCCAGCACCGCAGCCGCGCGGATGTTGTTTTCCCAGCGGTACAGCGTGTAGGAAAGCAGTTGCGGCAGGATCTGCGGCAGCGTGGCATACAGGAAGATCCTGCCAGAGGCCACGCCCTGCACCCGGAGGGCGAACGCGGGACCCGGCGGCGCGTTTTCGATCGCCTCGGCGAATAGCCGGCCGAGCACGCCGGTGGTGTGCAGCGCGAGCGCGAGCGTGCCGGCAAACGGCCCCAGTCCGGCGGCGATGATCAGCAGCGCGGCCCAGACCAACTCCGGAATCGAGCGCAGGCCGTTGAGGACCAGGCGCGTCAGCGCCCGCCAGCGCGCTGGGCCGCCTGCATGGCTGCGGCTCGCCGGTAGTGCGAGCGCGAGTCCGCCGAAGACCGCGAGCAGGGTGCCGAGCGCCGACATGGCAATGGTCTCCAGGCTCGCCAGCGTCAGCCTGCGCAAAAAAACCGCCTCGCTGGAGGGCGACAGCAGTTCGCCGAGGAAACGCCCCATCTTGCGCGCCGCCTCCAGCGACAGGAACTTGGCCCATTGGAGGTCCAGCGTCCAGAAGCTTGCCGCGGTCAGCGCGGCAAGCCCGGCGAGGAACCAGCACAGGGCACAGCGCGAGGGCGGAGCTTTCGACGCGGGCGCGTTCACGCGATCTTCCGGCGCAGCCACGCGCTCGCATAGTCCGCAACGCCGACCAGCATCATGAACACGATCAGCATGGTCGCCACCTCGGAGCCCTGGAACATCTTCATCGAGTTGTCCATCTGCTGTCCGAGCCCGCCGGCGCCGACGAAACCCAGCACCGCCGAGGAACGGATCGCGCACTCCCAACGGTAAACGGTATAGCTGGTCAGCTCGGAGGCGCTCTGCGGCAGCAGGGCGTAGAAGAACGACTGCAGGCGGCCGGCGCCATTGCGCAGCAGCGCATGCGTGGCCTGCCGCTCGTCGCTCTCGAGGATCTCGCCGTAGACCTTGCCAAGCATGCCGCCGTAGGTGAGCGCGATAGCCAGCACTCCCGCGGTTGGCCCCAGCCCGACCACTCGCACGAACACCAGCGCCCAGACCAACTCCGGAATGCTGCGCAGCAGGATCAGGAGCCAGCGCGTGGCCTGGCGCAGCAGGAACGGCAAGGCGTGCATGCGTCCCGGCAGCGCCGAGATCGACAGCACGCTGGTCGAGAGCAGCGTGAGCGGGATCGCGATCAGCAGGGCAAGCGCCATGCCGGCGGTGGCGATGGCCACGGTGCGCCAGCACTCCCGCCCTACCAGCAGCAGGAACTCCGCCTCGATCTTGGGCGGAAAAAAATCCGCGACGAAGTTGCGGGTGGATTGGAGGCTTTGCGCGGAAAACAGGATCCAGGGTTTGAACTCCGTCAGCGCGAGCGCGGGCGCGAGCAACACGAGCGCCGCGAACATCCAGAACACGCGCCCGGTCCAGGCCGGGTCGCGCGATGCGGGCGCGGCCATGGCGACGGAAACGTTTGCGCTCATCGAGGCGGGCTCAGCGCGTTAGCGACCGCGCATGGCTGCCGGCGGCGCGGCGCCCGCAGCAGCGCCCTCGGGCGCGGGCGCGCCGAGCTCGTGCTCGCGCTGCTCGTAGAGCGCCGCCAGGCGCACGCGCGTGACCTCGGCCGCGGGCAGGTCGAAGCGGATCTCGCCATCGCGCATGCCGATCACGCGCGCAAAGCGCGCCGCCACGTCCACCTGGTGCAGCGTGGTCACCAAAGTGACGCCGCGCTCGCGCGCCACGCGCGTGAGCGTGTCAATGGCCAGTGCCGCGCGCGACGGATCGAGCGAAGACAGAGGCTCGTCCACCAGCCAGAGCGTGGCCGCCGAGACGATTGCGCGCGCGAGGCCGACGCGCTGGCGCTCGCCGCCCGACAGGCGGTCGACGCGCTCCCAGAGCTTGTCGGCGAGGTCAAACTGCGCCAGCGCTGCTTGCGCCGCGGCGATGCCGGTCGGATACAGCAGCGAGCGCAGGCTGGCGGCGAGCGACTGCTGCGGCAGGCGCGCGGCGAGCACCGCGGTGATGACGCGCTGGCGCGGCGGCAGCGGCGGCGCCTGGGGCGCGAGGAACAGGCGCCCGCGCAGCTTCTGCAGCCGCGCGACCGGCAGCGTCCAGGGGTCGATGCCATCGAGTTCCAGCCGGCCGGCGGCCGGTTGCAACGCGCACGCGAGCGCGTGCAGCAGTGTGGTCTTGCCGGCGCCGGAAGGACCGACCACGGCGAGCTGCTCGCCGGGCGCGACGGCCAATCCCGCGGGTTTCAAGGCCGGCGCGCTGCCGGCCTTCGCGGCAGGATGACGCGCCGTGAGCCCCTGCGCCGCGATTCTCATGGTCCGGGCAGCGTTGGCCGTGCGCTTACTTGATCAGGCCCGCGCTGCGGCCGGCGGCTTCCAGGTCGCGGTAGTTCTCCGCTTTGGTGGGAATGTACCTGGTCGCCCGGTTCAGGGTCAGAATCTCCTTGCCCTCGGGCGTCGCGACCGACAGGTCGAGCAGCGCCTTCGTGATCCGCTCGCGCAGCGCCGCCGGCATGTCGGCGTGCACCGACCAGTTGTAATTGAAGTACGGCGGCGTGGTGAAAAACACGTCGACCTTCGCGGTATCCACCTTCTTCTCCTCAACGAACTTGCGCCAGACCGTGATGTCGAGCGCCGCCGCGTCCACGCGTCCGCCGACAACCGAGGCGATGGCCGCGTCGTGCGCGCCGGAGTAGGCGACGCGCTTGAAATCCTTGTCGGGGTCGATTTTCGCCTGCAGCAGGAAGCTGCGCGGCATGAGATGTCCCGAGGTGCTCGACGGCGAGCCGAAGCTCACCTGCTTGCCCTTCAGATCCGCGAGCGTCTTGATGCCGGAGCCGGTCTGCGTGATGAACACGGAGCGCAATTGGGTGTCCTCCTCGCGCTGCGCGATCGGCACGATCTTGCCGCCCGAGCGCAGCTGCGCCTGGACGTGAGTGAAGCCGCCGAACCAGACCACGTCGGCCTGCTTGTTGACCAACGCTTCGACCGCGGCCGGGTAGTCGCTGACGGGGGTGAACGCCACTTTCATCGACAGCGTACGCTCGAGGTACTTCGTCAGCGGTCCAAACTTGCGCATCTGCTCGGTTGCAGCCTCCTCGGGGATGGTCGTGACTTTCAACACCGATTGCTGTGCCTGTACGGGCGCGGACAGCAGCGCGAGGGTGGCGCTGCCCGCGAGTGCCGCGCGGAACAGGGAACGCAGGATGGGCGGGACGCACGCTCGAGCGCGGGACATTGCAGGTCTCTCCTGGCAGGTCTCTTCTGTATGCAATCGGGGGCGACGCTGGAATACCAAGGCGTACCCGGCAGCTCCAGCGTAAGTCTACTATGTCGAAATGTCCCGCATCATCGTTACCGCCGTGGTGATACGGCGGCTACTCAGCCTCGAGCGGCACTCCCGGCGTCGTTCCCCTGACCACGATGCCGCCGCGCTCGCCCGGCGCGATGCTGCCGTAGCGCGGCGCGAACACTTCAGGCAGCGGCCGCGCGCTCGCGGGCGCGAGCCAGAGGCGCAGCAGGTGGCGGTGGCGCCCGGGCTCCGGCCAGTTCTCGAAATCGTTTCTCGAATGCAGAATCTGGTGGTTATGCAGGAACTGCATGTCGCCCGGCAGGAACGCCATCGAGAGGTGGATCTGCGGCTCGTTCAGCAGTTCGTCGAGCAGGTCCATGGCCTCGACTTGTTCGCGTCGCAAGCGCTTCGCTTGCGGGAAAAGTTTCTGCGCCGACTCGATGTACTGCCGCACGTAGATGCAGGTGAGCCGCCCTGCGTGCCAGTGGAACACCGGCATCTCGAACCAGGGCTGCATGCCCTCGGGCACTTCGCCGCGCCGGTCGGTCGGATACGGCTCGAACAGCGCCGGCAGCAGGTCGGGCCGGCGCGCGAGGACTTCGTTGTACAGCGTCATCGAGCTGGCGATGAAACTCTCGCCACCGGCCTTCGCGCTCTTCAGGCACAGCAGCCCCACCACGTCCACCGAATCGGTGTGGTACTCGAGCTTGCGGTTGGTCTGGTAGTAGCGGACTTTCGGGTCCTGGATGTCGAGGCCGAGGTCCTTCACGTGTCCGAGCAGGTGGCCCTTGGCATTCTGCGAGCGCGCGCGGCCGAGCCACGAGCCGATCCCCATGTAGGCGATCGCCTGCTCCCCGCGCGCATAGCGCTCCACCGCAAAGCCGCGCAGCATGGCGAAACCGCGGCCTTCCAGCACTTCAGAGAGGATGCCCGCCAGGGCATTGCCGAGCGTGGGCAGCTCGAAGCTCGCCGGCGATATGCCGGCCAGCGGCGCGCCGCCCGTCTTGAACGCGCGCACCGCCGTGTCCAGTTCTGCGAGCTCGGCTGGCGTGAAATGGCGGATCCAGTCCGTGTGCTGCTGCAGGTCGCGGCCGTACCAGACGCCGGGCCCGGAAACCGGTCCGGGGGGCATGCTAGTCTTGTTCATCGGCAGAAGAATACCCGGGGAAAAGCATGAAACCAATTCTTTCGCTGCTCGTTTCGATGATCGTCGCGAGCTCGGCTATGGCGCAGAGTTACCCATCGAAGCCAATCTCGCTGGTGATTCCGTTCGGCGCTGGGGGCGATTCCGATCTTTCCGGCAGGCTGCTCGCGCAGTACGCCGCGAGGTATCTCGGCAACGCCAGCTTCGTGCCGCTCAACCGCGTGGGCGCCTCCGGTTCCATCGGCGCGATGCAGGTGCGCACCGCGTCGCCCGACGGCTACACGCTGCTGGTCGCGAGAATCGCGACGCACGCGATCTTTCCCGCGCTCGAGTCCAAGGCGCCGTACAAGTGGCACGAGTTCACCATGCTTTCGCTGCTGGAATTGAACCCGTTCATATGCGCCGTCAAGGCGGATTCGCCTGTGAAATCCGTGCAGGACCTCCACGCCGCGATCCGCAAGGATCCGGGCAAACTGAATTTCTCCACCTCCGGTCCCGGCACCAGCCAGAACATGGCGTCGCAGTACCTGATGTCGCTCGCCGGCCTGAAGTCCACGGACGCGGTCGGCATCCACTACAAGAGCGGCGGCGAAGTGACTACCGCGGTGCTCGGCGGTCAGGTGCATTTTGCGTGCAACAACGCGACCACCATGGTGTCGCAGATCCGCGCCGGCACTCTGCGCGGCCTGTTCGTCACTACGCCCGAGCGCCTGACCGAGGCACCCGAGCTGCCGACCGCGCGCGAAGCCGGCGTGCCGGAGATGGAGAAAATCGTCGGCTGGACGGCGCTCATGGGGCCGCCGGGGTTGCCGAAGGAAGTCGTCGAGCGCTGGACTGCGGCGCTTGCGAGCGTGGCGAAAGATCCCGAATGGCTTGCCGGCATCGCCAAGATCGGCGGCATTCCGGCGATCCGCTCCGCCGCCGATACCGAGAAGTACGTGCGCGAGCAATACGAGCTGTACGACAGGCTCATCGGCGCCCTCGGCATCCGCCAATAGCCATGGCATGGCGCGGTGCCGATGTCGTCGCACGCGCTCTTGTGCGCGCCGGCACGCGCTACGTGTTCGCGCTTTCAGGCAACCACGTCATGTCCATATTCGACGCCGCGCTGGACGCGAAGCTGCCGCTGGTGCACGTGCGGCACGAGGCAGCCGCTGTCCACATGGCGGACGCCTGGGGGCGCATCACCGGCGAAGTGGGCGTCGCCCTGGTGACTGGCGGTCCGGGACACGCCAATGCCGTGTCGGCGCTCTACACCGCGCTCGCTGCTGAATCGCCGGTCGTGCTGCTCTCGGGGCACGCGCCGACCAACGAGCTTGGCAAGGGCGCGTTCCAGGAAATGGCGCAGGCCGAAATGGCGGCGCCCGCCTGCAAGGCCTCGTGGACCGTGCGCTCCGCCGGGACTTTGGGCGCGGACCTCGCGCGCGCGATGCGCATGGCGAAAGCAGGGCGACCCGGGCCGGTGCATTTGTCGCTCCCCTCGGACCTGCTGGAAGCGGCCGTGAATGCGGAGTTGCCGGCGAAAGAAGATTTTTCTCCTGAACCGGTTTTCCCCGGTGTGAACGAGGAAATCCTGGACGCGCTGCAAAAGGCAAAGAAGCCGCTTTTGATCGCCGGTCCGGCCCTCGGCAATGCGCGTGACCGCGCCGTGCTCGGGAAATTCGAAGAGACCACACACGTGCCGGCGATCGTGATGGAAAGCCCGCGCGGCGTGAACGATCCCAGCCTTGGCCTTCTCGCCGAGGTGCTCGCTGCCGCGGATGTGGTGGTGCTCGCCGGCAAGCGGCGCGATTTCACGCTTCGATTCGGCGCCGCTTTTGCGAAAGAATGCAAAGTACTGGAAATGGAAGGCGGGACGGAACACTGGATTGCCCAAGCGGGGCGCAAGAACTGGGCAAAGAGCGGATGGCTGACCGAGGTGCGCGCCGCGATCGCTTTCCGGCCCTCGCAATGGAAGACCCTGGCCTCGAAAACCGGCGGACCGCTGCACCCGGTGGAAGTGGGGCGCGCGGTGCAAAAGCTGCTCGACGCCCCGGAGGCGGTGCTGGTCGCCGATGGCGGTGAATTCGGCCAATGGTCGCAGGCGACGTTATCTTCGCCGCACCGCGTCATCAACGGGCCGGCGGGTTCGATCGGCGCCGCGCTGCCCTTCGCCGCGGCCGCAAAGCTCGCGCTGCCCGGTTCGAACGTGGTGGCGATGCTGGGCGACGGCGCCTTCGGCTTCCATTCGTCAGAATTCGATACTGCGGTGCGCTGTGCTCTGGGATATGTCGCGGTGGTGGGCAACGACGCCTGCTGGAACGCCGAATACCAGATCCAGTTGCGCAGCTACGGCGCCGCCCGCGCGCATGGCCTGGACCTGCTCGCCACACGCTACGACCGCGTAGCGGAGGGCTTCGGCGCGCATGGCGAATACGTCGAGCGCCCGGCCGAGCTCGGGCCGGCGCTGCAACGTGCCGCCCGCGCAGCGGGGGCCGGCCGCGCGGCCTGCGTGAATGTCATGATCGAGCGCCTGCCGGCGCCTGTATTTCGCAGGCAGGACGCGTAAAATCTTGCGCTGATCTGCCCGCAGGAAGCGCCATGAGCGACCTCGACTTCTCCAGCACTTCGCCCATGAAGCCGCCGGCCCAGCCGGCCCAGCCGGCCGTGCCGCCGCCGCCGGTCTACAACGCCGCGATGGCGATGGAGTTCTTCAAATCCGCCGGCAAGCCGGAGAGCTTCGCGCCGGGCGCGACGATTTTCAAGGAAGACGACAAGGGCGGTGCCCTGCTGGGCAAGCGCGACCGGATGTACGTGCTGATCCTAGGCGAGATCGAAATGATCGCGCAGGACAAGGTCATCGGTACGGTCAGGGCGGGCGAGACTTTCGGCGAGATGGCGGTGATCGCGCAGGCCGCGCGCACCGCCACCGCCAGGGCGAAAACCGCCTGCAGCGTAATTGGCCTGGACGACAAGCAGTTCCAGGGGGCGCTGCAGCACGAGCCCGAATTTGCGCTGATGCTCATGAGCATCATGAACAGCCGGCTGCGCAGCACCCTATCGCGCCTGAATGCGAATCGCGCACTGCATGCCGGCGAGGCGAAGGAATTAGTGGTGTTCGACAAGAAGCTGCTCGCCGGTCTCGCCGAGCGCGCGAAGGACATGGCGGTCCGAAACAAGTAAGGCTAGATCACCTTGCCGGGATTCATCAGGCCCTGCGGGTCGAGGGCGCGCTTGACGGAGCGCATAAGTTCGAGTTCCAGCGGATCCTTGTGGCGCGTGATTTCCTCGCGTTTGAGCTGGCCCAGTCCGTGCTCGGCGGAGATCGAGCCCTCGAGCGCCGCTACTACGTCGTAGACGATGCGGTTTACCGCGTCGCGGTGCGCGGCAAGCAGGGCGGCATCGCCGACGTTGTAGTGCAGGTTGCCGTCGCCGACGTGGCCGAAGCAGTAAATCGGAGCGCCGGGAAACGCCGCCTTGAGCGCGGCGCCTGCGCGCTCGATGAACTCCGGCGCCTTCGATATGGCCACCGAGATGTCGTGCTTGACGTTGGCGAACTGCGCTTCGGGCACCGCTTCGCGGATGCGCCAGAGCGCTTTCGACTCCGCGTCGCTTTTCGCCACCACCGCGTTTGCCGTGAGGCTGGTGTCGAGGGCCTGCACCAGCCGTTCGTGCAGCGCCTCGCTCGTGCCGCTGTCGGCCAGTTCCAGGAGGACGTACCAGGAACCGCCCGGCAGCGGGTTGCGAATATCCGGGCGATGAGCGAAGACGGCGTTGGCGCAGGCACTTGAAAGGAGTTCGAAGGCGGTCAAGCGGTCGCCGCAGGTTTTCCTCACATGGCTCAGCAATTCCACCGCGCATTGCGGATTCTCCACCGCGACCCACGCGGTCGCTGATGCAGCCGGCTTCGGATGCAGCTTGAGGACCGCGGCGGTGATGACGCCGAGCGTGCCTTCGGCGCCGATGAACAACTGCTTCAGGTCGTAGCCGGTGTTGTCCTTGCGCAAGCCGCGCAGCCCGTCCCAAACGCGTCCGTCGGGCAGCACCGCCTCGAGGCCGAGAACCTGGTCGCGCGCGTTGCCGTAGCGCAGCACATTGACGCCGCCGGCGTTGGTGGAAAGGTTGCCGCCGATCTGGCAGCTGCCCTCGGCGGCGAGGGACAGCGCGAACAGGCGCCCGGCATCGCCGGCCGCGCGCTGGATGTCGGCGAGCACGCAGCCGGCCTCGGCGGTGAGCGTGTCGTTCAGCGCATCGAGGTGCCGGATGTGGTTCATGCGCGTGAGGGACAACACGATTTCGCTGCGCTTGCCGGTCGGCACCGAACCGCCCGACAGGCCCGTATTGCCGCCCTGCGGCACGATCGCGATGTCCGCCTCGGCGCACAGGCGCACCACCACCGAGACTTCCGCGGTGGTCGCGGGCCGCACCACGCCGACGGCCGCGCCGCGGTACTGCTTGCGCCAGTCGGTGGTATAGGGCGCGGTATCGTTTTCGCCGGTGAGAACGTGGCTTTTGCCCACGATCGCGGCGAGCGCTTCGAGAAAGTCGTTGTGCATGTTCCTTGACGTGGATTTTCCCACACCTTAACTTGCATGCTGGATGAAGAAACTTCTTCTCGCAGTCCTGTTCTTTGCGGCTCCGGCATTCGCGCAACAATCCATCCTGATCGGCGGCGCGCTGCCGCAGTCCGGAATCCTCGCCGATCTGGCCGCCGACCTGAGGAAAGCGCTGCTGCTGTGGCAGGACGAGGTGAACGCCGGCGGCGGGCTGCTCGGGCGGCGCGTCGAACTGCTGCTGCTGGACGATGGTTCGGAGCAGGGAGCGGCCGGAAAGCTCTACCAGCAGTTGATCCTCGAGCACAAGGCGGACCTGCTTATCGGGCCGTTCGGCTCGGCGGCCTCTCTGGGCGCCGCCGCCGCGGCGGAGCGCAACCGCCGGATACTCATCAACGCCACCGGCGCGGCTCGGTCGGTGCATCGCTCGGGCTTGCGCTACGTATTCCAGACGGCCACGCCGTTGTCCGCGTACGGCGCGGGGCCGGTCGAACTGGCGCGCGGCCTCGGCGTGAAGCGCATCCTGCTGCTCGCGCGCGAAGACCCGGGCGCGCGCGAAATGGCGGCACGCGCCCAGGAAAGCGCCGCGGCGGCCGGGCTGGCGGTCGACCAGATCGAGATCTACGCGCCGGGCGCCACGGATTTCGCGGCCCAGGTGGCGCGCGCAAGGGCCACTGGCGCCGAGGGCTGGATCGCCTTCGGTCTGCCGCAGGATGCGGCCGAGATGGTGAAGAGTTTCCGCAGACTCGGATTTTCACCGCGGCTGTTCGCCGCGCAGGGCGCGGCCAATCCGGATTTTATCAAGCGCGTCGGGCAGGATGCGGAATTCGCCGTGGGCATCCCGGCCTACGAGCGGCGTGCGGCGACGCGCGGCAACGCGCAGTTTGTCCAGGCGTACACGAAGAAATGGTCGGCGGAACCGGGCCATCTCGCGGCCGAGGGCTACGCCGCGGCCAAGGTCCTCGAGGAAGCGGTGCGCCGCGCCGGCAGCATGGAAACGGACAAGCTTCGAGACGAACTCGCGGCGCTCGAGACTGAAACGCCGCTTGGCGGCTACAAGGTGGATCGCTCCGGCGCGCAGATCGCGGCACGCCCGCCGCTGGTGCAGATCATCAGGGGGCGGCGGGAAATCGTCTGGCCCGAGGCGCTTGCGACCGCGAAGCTGCAGCCGTACCCGGCCTGGGAAGCGCGCAAGCCCTTGCAATGAACCAACCACGGCGCGTCGCGCTGCCGCTTGCGGTCACGCTTGCGGTGCAGACGCTGGTGGCCCTTGCCGTTTACTGCGCGCCGGTGATGGCGCCGGTGGCCGGGCCCGCACTCGGATTCGCGCCTTCGGCGGTCGGCTACTACATCGCGATCACCTACTGCGGCAGCATGATCGGCTCGGCCGCGGCAGGAGGCTGGGTGGCCCGCTTCGGCCCGATCCGCGTCAGCCAGGCGGGCCTGGTGCTTGCCCTGTGCGGTCTCGCGCTCGCGGCGAGCGCTTCGCCGCCGCTGGTGATGCTGGGCGGCTTCATCATCGGCCTGGGCTACGGGCCGACCACGCCGGCGAGTTCGGTGATCCTGGTGCGCGCCGCGCCGCCCGCGATGTTTTCGCTCATTTTCTCCATCAAGCAGACCGGCGTGCCGGCCGGCGGCGCGCTCGCCGGCGCGCTGGTGCCGCTGCTGGTGCTGGCCATCGGCTGGCAGTGGGGCGCGGTGGCGATCGGCGCCGCCTGCCTGGTCCTTGCGCTGGCGATCGGACTGGTGCGCGAGCGCTACGACCAGGGGCTCGATCCGCGTGCCTCGATCTCGTTGCGCAGCGCGTTTGCGCCGGTGGGCATGGTGCTGCGCGAACCGGGCCTGCGGCAGATGTGCATCACCTCTTTCGTTTACGGTGGCGTGCAGATCACGCTGGTCACGTATCTCGTCACCTTCCTCGTGGAGAGCTTCGCCCTGACGCTGGTGGCCGCGGGATTGGTGATGGCGGTGACGCAGGTGGCGAGCGTCATCGGGCGCGTGCTGTGGGGCGTGCTCGCGGACCGCGTCCTGACCCGGCGCGCGATGCTCGGGCTGCTGGGGATCGGCATGGGCATCTCCGCCCTGCTCGCGCTCGCCGCGGGACCGGCGTGGCCGATGTGGCTGCTGCTCGTCTATGCGGCGGTGTTCGGCGCCACCGCCGTGGGCTGGAACGGCGTCTTTCTTGCCGAGATCGCGCGCATCGCACCGCAGGGACGCACCAGCGAAGCAACCGGCGGTTGCCTGTTTTTCACCTTTCTTGGCGTGGTGGTGACGCCGCCGATTTTCAATGCGGTGCTCGCGCTCACCGGCAGCTACCCGGTGGCCTATGCGATATTCGCCGCGCCCGCGCTCGCGGTGGGCATCTCGATGCTGGCTAGAATTCCAAAACCATGACAGAGAATTAGATGCGGGAGCTGATACTCGCCCACGGTCTGTGGGTGCCGGGCGTCGTGATGCAGCCGCTGGCCACGCGCCTCACGCGCGTGGGGTACCGCTGCCATGTCTTTTCGTACCTGGGTGCGGCGCGCCCGCGCGCGGCTGCTACGCCGGCCGGCGCGCTGGAGCCGGTCCGAAGCGCTCGGCATCGTCGCCGGCAGCCTGCCGCTCGGCCTTGGGCGCATGTTCGGCCGCCTGCCGGGCGTGAACGATGGCGCCGTTTGTCTGGAGGAAACCGCCATCGAAGGCATGACCGAGCGCGTGGTCCTGCCGGTGGGCCATAGTGCGATGCTCATTTCGGCGAAAGTCGCCGCGCAAGTTGCTGTGTTTTTGTCGAACGGAAAGTTCAATGCGAATTCTCATTAGCCTGCTCGCGCCACTCTTGCTCTCGGGTTGCGAGACGCTCGCCTATTACGCGCAGGCGGTCGGCGGCCAGCTCGCGCTGATGGCGAACGCCAAACCGGCGGCGGCGTTAATAGCAGACCCGGCCACACCGCCGCCCTTGCGCGAACGGCTGGAAGTCGCGCGCGCGTTGCGGGACTACGCGGTAAGCGAGTTGAAGCTGCCCGATAACGCGAGCTATCGCAGTTACGCCGAGCTCAAGCGGCCCTACGCAGTCTGGAACGTGGTGGCGGCGCCCGAGTTCTCGCTGGAACCCCTGCAATCGTGCTTCCCGGTGGCAGGTTGCGTGGCCTACCGCGGCTTCTTCGCGCAGCAGGATGCCGAGCGTCATGCCGCGGGCCTGCGCGCTCAGGGCAATGACGTCTACGTCAGCGGCGTGCCCGCCTACTCGACGCTCGGGCGCTTCGACGATCCGCTGCTGTCGACGTTCATCCGCTATCCCGACGCGGATCTGGCGCGGCTGATCTTCCACGAGCTCGCGCACCAGGTGCTCTACGT
>CAMDRF010000032.1 GCA_945906765.1 Nitrosovibrio sp. Nv4
GGCGTTGACCATGAGCGTCGTTGCATCGCGATCGATCCTGCCGGGGTCTGCCAGCCCATAGCGAGCTTCGATCGCAAACGGATTGAGTTCATCCAGCTTGTCTGCGTGCGGCGGCGAATCGACTCCGGCGTCGGTCAACAGATCGAGCAGTTCCGCGATGTCGTGGGTACGCCGGAATACGACGGCCTTATGCGCGAGGACTCCTTTCAGCGCCTTTTCGACGCATTGGTGGGCATGAAAGCCGATCACCGTGTCATTCATGTCCGGTAGCGCCACCAGGGCGCGATAAGCCTGTTCGTCCCGGCGGGCCGCGGCGAGCATCAGGCGGGCGACGCTCCCTTCAGGCATGGACATCTTTGCCTTCGCGCAGAGCCCAGTACAGCGCAGTTCCGGGTTGGCCGCCCCAGCGCGCCACTTCCTCCGAGGAATAAACAAGAATGTCGGCGGGAATGCGCAGCGGACGCAGCAACCGCCGCAATCGCACCATCTCCCGTGCGCGATCCTCGACCAGAGGTTCGATCACCAGAAAGTCGAGATCCGAATCCGCGCCCGCGTCGCCGCGCGCGTACGATCCGAACAGCACGATCCGCGCCAAGTGAGTGGCCTCGGAGAGGATGCGAACCGCTGCTTCTATTTTTTCGCGAGTTACCATATGAGCGATACCATCCTCATCGTAGCGTTGTTGCCGACGCGAAGCCACTATTCATAACTTTTCTTGCCTTTTCGCATGGGTTTGCCCGCTTTCGATTGACTGGGCAACAGGCTCGTGTACTTCTGATACAGCTCGAACAGAAACGCGACCCGCTCGGCATCGGACGCAAAGTTTTTCTTGCCGTAGGCGCGTTCTACCGCACGGTCGAGTGCTTGGTGCGCCTTCATGAGGGCTTGCGGCATGGTGTCAGGATTGTAGAGATCGGCGAGAGACGCATCCGGAAACTGCAATCGAGCGTCAAGCACTACCTGTGCCGAAGTCATGATTGTTGCGACTTGCTTCTCCGAGGGTGAGTCGGGCCAAGGGAAATTGTTGTACACAATCTGACTTGAATACTGATAGTCGCTTTTCATTCGCCCGCCCGTGTACCTCATCCATGCCATGTGCATAGACGAACTGAGAACTCCCAGGTGATAGAGAGAGCCATTCGGAACGATCAGCGCGCTTCCGCTTGCGACAGTGTCCGGTCCAAAGATACCTATGGGCATATACGGTCGCGTTTCCGAACTGACCTCAGGCAATAGAAGATATGGGCCATCAGGCTGGCGGTTCTCGCCGTAGCTCTGATGAACTCTGCAGCTTTTAAATACCACGCCGAAACATAGTCCAGCACCCCGGCGCCCTTGATGCCAGCCGTAACTGCCGTTACTTCCTCTTTCTGTTTCGGCGTCTGTTCCTTTTTTCCAACAAAGGGAGGATTCCCAAGTAAGTAGGACACCCTTTCTGGCGGTGCAACGTCCGTCCAGTCGAGTTTGAGCGCATTTCCTTGGACGATGTGCGGCGTAGTCGTCAGTGGAATTCGGGCAAAGTACAAGCCGAATTCCTCTGAAACTTTGAGGTTCATCTGGTGATCAATGAGCCACAGGGCGACTTGAGCGATCTGCGAGGCAAAGTCCTCTATCTCGATGCCGTAGAACTGGTCCACGTCAAGGGTGAGTTCCTGATGGATGTTCAGGAAACGCGAGCCGGGACCGCTGTGAACAGCGCGCAGGACTTCGAGTTCGAGCAGGCGAAGTTCGCGGTAGGTGATGACGAGGAAGTTGCCGCAGCCGCAGGCGGGGTCGAGGAAGACAAGCGAGTGCAGTTTCTTGTGGAAGTCGAAGAGGCGGTTCTTGTTGCTCTTGACCTTGTTGAATTCGGCCCAGAGGTCGTCGAGGAACAGCGGCTTGATGAGCTTGAGGATGTTTTCCTCGCTCGTGTAGTGCGCGCCGAGGTTGCGGCGGGCTTTCTCGTCCATGATGCTTTGGAACAGAGCGCCGAAGATGGCGGGGCTGACGGCGCCCCAGTTGAGGGCGCAGCAGTCGAGCAGTGTCGCGCGCATCTTGCGGTCGAATGCCGCTAGCCGCAGGGTTTCGTCGAAGAGCTTGCCGTTGATGTAGGCGAATGCCGCGAGCTGTTCGTCGAGGTTTTTCTGGCGCTTATCTTCGGGCGTGTTCAGTACCTGGAAGAGGAGGGCCAGGTTCTGTCCGAGATCGGAGCCATCCTCGGCGGTACGGGCTTCAAGCCAGTCGCGGAAGGATTGCTTGGAGAAGATCCCGGTGTCGTCGGCGAACATGCAGAACACCAGCCGGACGAGGAGTACTTCGAGGTCGTGTCCTTCGTAACCTGAGGCTTTGAGCAGGTCGTGCAGCCGCCCCATCTGCTCGGCGGCCTTGATGTTCACCGGGTCCTGCGGCTTGATCTCCTGCGGCGCGTAGCCGGCGATGAAGCCGAAGCGCTTGATGTGCTTGTGCAGGTCCTTCAGCGCGAACTCGGCATGCGTTGCCGCTTCGATGTCGTAGAGCCGGAACCTGGCGAAGTCCGAGACGAGGACATAGCGCGGCAGATCGCGGTCGGCGATGCCGGGGAAGTAATCAAGGGCCTGCACGAACGCGCGGTCAAGGTCCTGGCCGCGTGATTTGTGCTCGACGACCAGTTGCCCCTTCCAGAACGCGTCGATCCGGCCCTTCTTTGCGCCCAACTTTTTGACCGGTTCTTCGAAGGTCGCGATCCGGCGGCGCGGCACGCCGAAGACGGCGAAGAATTCGTTCCAGAATGTCTGCGCCTCGGCGCGCTCGCTCTCGGCGTCCTGCCATTCGCGCGAAAAGGCGATCGCTTTGTCGCGGATTTCAGGCCAGGGGAGGGGCATGCGTTTGGTGTCTTGTTATCGGTGCCGCGTCAACGATAGCACGCGCTGGCGCGTTCGATCCTCAGGGGGAATTGACCGAGTGTCGGTTATAGCGGACAATGATTGCGCTTGAAGACTGGGAACTGCTCTATTACCGGACGCCTGCCTGGCAGGTGCCGTTCCGGGAGTGACAAGAGTCGTTGGCAGATCTTCGAGCGGCTGCCGCAGTCGCCAGGCGGCTCGGACGGTTCCGGAAAGGCTTGTTCGGCGACTGCGAGCCGGTGGGAGAGGGTGTATTTGAATTCAGGATCGACCTGGGGCCCGGCTACCGCGGCTATTTCTTCCGTGCCGGGCGAAGGATGATCCTGCTGCTCTGCGGCGGGGACAAGAGGACGCAGGCAGCAGACATCGCGAAAGCAAAGCAGTTCAGGAGAGACTATGAGCAAAGGACGCGTGGCACCCTCGGTTCCGGCTGAACCTTACCTGCGCAAGGACCTGCGCGATCCGGAATTCGCCGCTGCCTATCTGACTCTGGCGGCAGAGGAAGAGGTGCCCGGTGACTTTTTGCGGGCGCTGCGTGCCGTGGTCGAGGCCTACGGCGGAATCGGCGCTATCGCCAAGCGCGCAATGCTCAATCGCCAGCAGCTCTACAAAACGCTTTCCGGTGACGGCAATCCGGAGATCCGCACGTTATGGGCGATTCTCGATGCGACAGGATTCGTGCTGGCGGTGGTGCCGCGCTCGCGGCGGAAGAAGAAGACCGCAACAGCGATCGGGCGTAAAAGTCCCGTACGTACCCGTCACGCCGTGCAGGTTGTAGCGGCCTAGACTAGGAGCGGCGAGTCCAATCGGCGGCAACGATCCAAACCCAGTAGGCCAGCGCAGCCCAGACGATGAGGATGATTCCGGCGGCCAAGTAGTTCCTGGGCCTGGCTTCGTTGCGCTCCATCCATTGGTTCGCTTTTTCGCGTGACGCCGCGAGCACGTGGTCCGGAATCAGGCGAAGAACCAGATAGATGCCCAACGGCACGATGACGAGGTCGTCGAGATAGCCGATGACCGGAATGAAGTCGGGAATCAGGTCGATCGGGCTAAAGGCGTAGGCGACGACCAGCGCGGCGGCGATCTTCGCCGGTAATGGCGTATCAGGATGGGAGCGGCAGAACCACAACGTAAGCAACTGCGCCTTGATCTCATGGGCCCAGCGCTTCAGCCGCTCGATCAAGGGCCGTCGACCGGCGTGAACACTTCGTGCGCGCCGGCCACGCCGCGCCGGCCGCGGCGGCTCAGTTCGCGCGTCAGGTCGAACTCCGCGCCAGGAACCGGCGCAACTCGCGCAGCACTTCCACGGGCTTTTCTTCCGGCAGAAAGTGGCCGCAATCGAGCTCCCGGCCGCGCACGTCGGCTGCCACCTCGCGCCAGTTGGCGAGGCAGTCGAACATCGTGCCGACCGGGGAGTGCCGGGCCCACAGTGCGAGCACCGGCATCGCCAGTTTCTTTCTTATGTCTTTTTTATCGTGCAACAAATCAATCGTCGCCGCGGCCCGATAATCCTCGCAGCTGCCGTGAATGCCGCGTGCATCGAAGCAGCGCAGGTACTCGCGTTGCACGGCCTTGGGAAAGTCGCCCAGGCCGCCCGGTCCGCGCCCGATGCGCCCCAGCAGGTAGTCCCTGCGCATGCCGCCGATCATGCGTTCGGGCATCGGCGCGGGCTGGATCAGGAAGAACCAGTGGTAGAAGGCGCGTGCCAGAGCCATGTCCGTGTTCTCGAACACGCGCAGCGTCGGCGCGATGTCGAACACGGCGAGCGAACGCACCCGGCTGCCGTGGTCGCGCGCGAGGCGATGCGCAACGCGCCCGCCGCGGTCGTGGCCGGCGAGGTGGAAGCGCCGGTGGCCGAGGGCGGTCATGACCTCGGCCATGTCCTTGGCCATCGCGCGCTTGGAATAATTCGAGTGGTCGGGCAGGCCCTTCGGCTTGGACGAATCGCCGTAGCCGCGCAGGTCGGCGCAGACCACCGTGTAGTCGTGCGCCAGCGCGGGAGCGACCTTGTGCCACATGGCGTGCGTTTCCGGGTAGCCGTGCAGCAGCAGTACCGCTGGGCCGTTCCCGCCCGTAACGAGATTTATGGTTGCTCTTGAAGTCCTGATTCTTTTTTTCGTGAAACCGGGAAACAAATTCATCTAAGACCTCGCAACAAGAAAGACCCCGGCGATGATGACCCCAATGCCGGCCATGCGCATTGGCGTCACCGCCTCGCCGAGCAGCCACCAGGCGAGCAGCGCGTTCAGCGCGAAGCCGAGCGAGACCATCGGGTAGGCGACGCTGACCGGCGTTTTCGCCAGCGCCAGGATCCAGACCACGAGGCTTACCGCGTAGCAGCCGATGCCGGCGAGGATGCGCGGTTCGAGCGCGAGCCCGAAACCGACCGGTGTCGCGTTCGTGCCTGCCTTCAGGAACAGCTGCGCGGCCGTTCCCAGAAAAACGGCCATCAGGATGTAGGACAGGCTCAGCAAGCTCATGAAAACAGCAACGCCGCGGCGACGCGGCGCTCCTCGGCCATCAGGATGTTGTAGGTGCGGCAGGCGGCCTGCAGGTCCATGGCCTCGACGCCAATGCGCTTCGCCGCCAGCGCCCGGGTCAGGCGCGGGTGGGGAAAGCGCTGTTTCGGCCCTGTCCCGAGCAGCAGGATTTCAAGATTCAATTCAAGAAATACCTGAAAATCCTCTTCCTTCAAGGCATCGAAGGACACGGCGTTCCACGGCAGCAGCCGCTCGGGCAGCACGATCAGATTCGCCTCATGACGCTGGCTGTTGACCATCACATAGCCCTCGCCGTAGGCCGTAAAGGTGTTGAGCGCCGAGGGCGCAGAGGCGTGTAGCTTCACTGCTAGAATTCTACAATGCACGAATTCTCAAGGATAAAAAGACTTCCGCCGTACGTTTTCAACATCACCAACGAGTTGAAAATGGCGGCGCGCCGCCGGGGCGACGACATCATCGACCTGTCGATGGGCAACCCGGACGGGCCGACCCCGCAGCATATCGTCGACAAGCTGGTGGAGGCCTCGCTGCGCCCGGACACGCACGGCTACTCGGTGTCCAAGGGCATTCCGCGGCTGCGGCGCGCGATCTGCGACTGGTACAAGCGCCGCTATGCGGTCGAGTTCGACATGGATTCCGAGGCGATCGTCACCATCGGCTCGAAGGAAGGCCTCGCCCACCTGATGCTGGCGACCCTTGAGCGCGGCGATACCGTGCTGGTGCCTAATCCCTCGTATCCGATCCATATCTACGGCGCGATCATCGCCGGCGCCGACATCCGCTCGGTGCGCATGACGCCGGGCGTGGATTTCTTCGCCGAGCTCGATCGCGCCATCGGCGAGCTGTTCCCCAAGCCGAAAATGCTGATCATCGGCTTCCCGTCCAACCCGACGGCGATGTGCGTCGAGCTGGATTTCTTCGTGCGTGTGGTGGCGCTCGCGAAGCAGCACGACATCCTCGTGGTCCACGACCTCGCCTACGCGGACATCACCTTCGACGGTTGGAAAGCGCCCTCGATCATGCAGGTGCCGGGCGCGCGCGACGTGGCGGTGGAGTTCTTCACCATGTCGAAGAGCTACAACATGGCCGGCTGGCGCATCGGTTTCATGGTCGGCAACAAGGACCTGGTGCACGCGCTGGCGCGCATCAAGAGCTACCACGACTACGGCAGCTTCACGCCGGTGCAGGTGGCCTCGATCGTCGCGCTCGACGGGCCGCAGGAATGCGTCGAGGAAATACGCCAAACCTACGAGCAACGGCGCGATGTCATGGTGAAGGGCCTGCATGACATGGGCTGGACGGTGGAGAACCCGAAGGCGTCGATGTACCTCTGGGCGAAGATCCCCGCCACCTACGAAAAGATGGGAAGCATCGAATTCACCAAGCACCTGATGCAGGAGGCGAAGATCGCGGTCTCGCCGGGCATCGGCTTCGGCGAGTACGGCGACGGCCACGTGCGCATTGCGTTGATCGAGAACGAGCACCGCCTGCGCCAGGCGCTGCGCGGCGTGCGCGAAATGTTCAGGAAAGACGGGCTGTTGAAAGGAGCGGCGTGAAGCCCATCAACGTAGGGCTGCTCGGGATTGGTACGGTGGGCAGCGGAACCTGGGATGTCCTGCAGCGCAATGCGAGCGAGATCGAGCGCCGGGCAGGGCGCGGCATCAGGATTTCCAGGGTTGCCGACAAAGCTCTTGCCCGGGCAAGAAAAATCGTTGGAACAAAAGCAAAAATCAGCGCCGACGCTTACGAAGTGGTGCGCGCAAAGGACATCGACATCGTCGTCGAGCTGATCGGCGGCACCAGCATCGCCAGGGACCTGGTGCTGGAGGCGATCCGCAACGGCAAGCACGTCGTCACGGCGAACAAGGCGTTGCTCGCGACGCACGGCAACGAAATCTTCAAGGCGGCGCAGAAAAAGGGCGTGATGGTGGCCTTCGAGGCCTCGGTCGCGGGCGGCATCCCGATCATCAAGGCGCTGCGCGAAGGCCTCGCCGCGAACCGCATCGAATGGATCGCCGGCATCATCAACGGCACCTCGAACTTCATCCTCTCGGAAATGCGCGCCAGGGGACTGCCCTTCGCGACGGTGCTGAAAGAGGCGCAGAAAAAGGGCTATGCCGAAACCGACCCGGCCTTCGACATCGAGGGCGTGGACGCGGCGCACAAGCTGACGATACTTTCCGCATTGGCGTTTGGAATACCGATGCAGTTTCCGAAGGCCTACACCGAAGGCATCGCGACACTGACGCAGGAAGACCTGCGCTATGCCGAGGAGCTGGGCTACCGCATCAAGCTGCTGGGCATCACGAAACGAACCGCCAAAGGCATCGAGCTGCGGGTGCATCCGACGCTGATCCCGACGCGGCGCCTGATCGCCAACGTGGAAGGCGTGATGAACGCGGTGCTGGTCAAGGGCGACGCCGCCGGCACCACCATGTACTACGGCGCCGGCGCGGGCAGCCTGCCCACCGCCAGCGCGGTGGTGGCGGACCTCGTCGACGTCACGCGCCTCATCACCGCCGACCCGGAACATCGCGTGCCGCACCTCGCGTTCCAGCCCGACCGCCTGGCGAAGGACCCGATCCTGCCGATCGGCGAAGTCGAGACCTCCTATTACCTGCGCATGCGGGTGCAGGACCGGCCCGGCGTGCTGGCGGATGTCACGCGCATTCTCGCCGATTCGAAAATCTCAATCGACGCCATGGTGCAGAAGGAGCCCGAAGAGGGCGAAAGCCGGGTGGACATCGTGATGCTCACCCACCGCGCGATCGAAAAGAACGTCAACGCCGCGATGGCGAAGATCGAGAAGCTGTCCACCGTGCTGGGCAAGGTCACGCGCATCCGGCTCGAAGAGCTTCTGTAATGAAGTACGTTTCGACCCGCGGCGGCGGGGAGGCGCAAGCCTTCAGCGCGATACTGCTAGAGGGGCTGGCGGCCGATGGCGGTCTTTATGTGCCCGAAGCCTTTCCCAAGGCTGATCTGCAGGGCTGGCGGTCCCTTTCCTACCCCGACCTCGCGTTTGCGGTCCTGTCGCTGTTCATGGACGACATGCCGGACCTCGAGGTCATCGTCAAGCGCACTTACACGAAGGAAGTCTTCGGCAGCGACGACATCACCCCGCTGAAGACGCTCGAGCCCGGCTTGCACATCTTTGGCCTGTCCAATGGCCCAACGCTGGCGTTCAAGGATGTGGCGCTTCAGCTGCTTGGAAATCTGTTCGAGTCCGTACTTCAAAAAGAAAACAGAAAACTCAATATCCTGGGCGCGACCTCGGGCGACACCGGCTCGGCCGCTGAATACGCGCTGCGCGGCAAGAAGAACGTCAACGTCTTCATGCTCTCGCCGCAGGGCCGCATGAGCGCCTTCCAGCGCGCGCAGATGTACAGCCTGCAGGAGCCGAACATCCACAACCTTGCGGTGAAGGGCGTGTTCGACGACTGCCAGGACGTGGTGAAGCAGGTGAACGCCGACGCCGCTTTCAGGGAACGCTACCGCATCGGCGCGGTGAATTCGATCAACTGGGCGCGCGTCGCGGCGCAGGTGGTGTACTACTTCAAGGGATACTTCGCGGCGACCAGAACCGTTGCCGAGCAGGTTTCGTTCGCGGTCCCCTCCGGCAACTTCGGCAACATCTACGCCGGTTACGTTGCCCGCGCGATGGGCCTGCCGATCCGCAGGCTGATCCTCGCGAGCAACGAAAACGATGTGCTCGACGAGTTCTTCCGAACCGGGAAGTACGAGGTAAGGAAGGCGGCAGTGGCGACCTCCAGTCCTTCGATGGACATTTCCAGAGCCTCGAATTTTGAACGGTATGTTTTCGATCTTCTGGAGCGTGACGGCTCCCGGGTGAAAAAGCTTTTCACCTCCGGGCAGGAATTTGATCTGTCACTGATCCCCCGGCAGGGCTTCGTCTCCGGCCGCAGCACGCACGCCGACCGGTTGGCGACGATCCGCAGCATCCATGCGAAATACGGCGTCACGATCGACCCGCACACCGCCGACGGCGTGAAGGTCGGGCTGGCGCAGCGCGAGCAGGGCGTGCCGCTGGTCTGCCTGGAGACCGCACTGCCGGCCAAGTTCGCCGGGACCATCCGCGAAGCGCTCGGCAGCGCGCCGGCGCGACCTCGGGGTTGCGAGGACCTGGAGGCCCTGCCGCAACGCTTCGAGGTGATCAAGCCGGATGCCGAGGCGGTGAAACGCTATATTGCCGTGCACGCCGCCTGAAGGTGGTTTGACCTGCATCAAAACCGGGTAAGGCCTCTCGCTTTCTACTTGGGGCCATGGACCCCATCATCGCGTGGCACACGGAACACACGTACTTTCACCAACTGCTCGGCGTGTTGCACAAGCAGGTCGACCTGTTTCACCGCGACGAGCGGCCCAACTACGAGTTGATGCAGGACATCATCGGTTACCTGCGCGAGTACTCGGACCGCTTCCACCATCCGCGCGAGGACGTCGCTTTCGCATGCCTCGCGAAACGCTGCCCCGACCTTGCACTGGTGCTGGCGCGGCTGGGCCAGGAACACCGCGTGATCGCGCATGCCGGCGAGGCCCTGCTCGGGCAACTGCGCGCCATTGTTGGCGGCGCTGTGGTGCCGCGCGCGGCAAAGATGCTGACGCCGGAGGACTGGGACGCCGTGCGCAAGGCGGTGCAACCCGGTCTCGATCCGCTGTTCGGCGGTGCGCCGGAAGAACGTTTCCGCGAACTGCGCCGGCAGATCGCGCTCGAGGCCTAGCGCCGGTCAGTTCGCGATTCCGGCAAGACGCGGGCGGTCCAGGATCGTGATGGCCCCTCCTGCCATCGCGATCAGTCCCTGGTCCTTCAGCTCGCGCAGCAGGCGCGACATCGTTTCCTTGGTGATGCCGAGCCGCGCGGCGAGCGCGGACTTGGTCACCGGCAATTGGACCGCGCAGGCGCCGGAGCCGCCTTCGAATTTGGCAAGCGATTCCAGGTAGGCGGCCAGCCGCTTCGCGCTGCTGGACCCGATTCTTGCATCGATCTCCCGCACCAGGCGCACCTGCCCCTCCGCGAGGGTCCTGACCAGGTTGTTGGCGAACGTGATGTCGCGCTCCTGCAGCTGCCGCAATGGGCGCACCGGAATCACCACGAACATCGTCTCGGCCAGGGCCACCACGTCGAGCGAGCAAGGGCGCTCGAGGAGCGTGACAGCCTCCCCGAAAGACTCGTTGGGGCCCAGGAACCGGAGCACCTTTTCCTCCCCGTTGCGGCGCGGCAGCACGAGCTTGAGCAGGCCGTAAGCGACCCCGATCACCCCCGGCAGGCGCTCGCCCTGACGCGCGATCAACGCCCCGCGCCGGCAGTGCTCGATGCGCGCGTGAGAGGCGACCAGCGCGACATTGGAATGGCCGACATCGCGGAACAGAGGCAGATTGGTGACGATCCCCTCGACGAGCCGCGGATCGCGGCGGTTGCCGTTCGTGCCGCACTGGCCATTCACATCGTTCAGCTGAAGCATCACCGGAGCCTCGATTTTGCGATGCACAAATGATGCTTGGGCCATGCCCAAACGTATTGACCAAGGTCAAATAGGTGCGATTGGAATTCTGGCGAGTGTTGCGAAAAAGACTCAGCGTATTCGGCGCGTTTGATCCACGTCAAACAAACGCAAGAATCGCGAGCGTTGGTGGAATTTCCAGGCGCATGATTCGACCCAGATGGACAGGGCAAAAGAAAAAGCAGTCCGGCCTCGATTCCCCAACGAAGGAAAAGACGACATGATTTCGCGCAGACCTGTCGCGGGGGCGCGGTTTCTCGCTCTGGCCGCATTTGCCATCCTGTTGTACGCGGGCGCCGCAACGTTTGTCCCGCAGCGCGCCGTGGCGCAGGCTTCGGTAGCGCCCGGCCCGGAAGTCTGCCAAGGCTGCCACGAGGATCACGTCAAGAGTTTCAAGGCCTCTCAACATGGTGTGACGGGGGATGCAAGGAGCCCGGCCAGCAACGGCGGTTGCGTCGCCTGCCATGCGAATGCTGGAGAGCACGTCAAGGCAGGCGGCGGCAAAGGCGCCGGCGGCATCGTCAACCCGGGCTCGAAAACCCTGGCGGCGGACGCGAAGAACGGCGTCTGCCTTACCTGCCACCAGAAGGGCAGGGTCAGTTGGCAGGGCAGCAAGCACCAAGCCAATGATGTCGCGTGCAGCACCTGTCACTCGGTCCACCAGGCCAAGGACAAGGTGCGAGACAAGATGACGCAAACGCAAGTGTGCTTCACCTGCCACAAGGACAAGCGTGCGGAGGCCAATCGTGCCTCGACGCACCCGGTCCGCTCTGGCGGGATTGCCTGCTCGAGCTGCCACAATCCGCACGGCACGGCGGGTCCGTCGCTGCTCGTGAAGAACACGGTGAACGAGACCTGCTACAGCTGCCACGCCGAGAAGCGCGGGCCGTTCCTGTGGGAGCATCCGCCGGCAAGCGACAACTGCGCCAATTGCCACGCCCCGCACGGCTCGAACCACGCGCCGCTGCTCAAGGCGCGGGCGCCCATGCTTTGCCAGAGCTGCCACCAGACCGGCTCCGGTCACCCGAACGCGCTTCGCAGCGGGGCCGGTCTTCCGGCCACCGGCGGCGGCGCGGCGGCGCTCGACCGGTTGGGCTTTCCGGTGGTCGGCATACCGGCCTCGATCGACAACGACGTTTTCGGCACCGACATGTCGATCGGCGTCGACACCGCGCTCAATACCATCGTCGAGGCGATCGACAAGCTGCGCGATACCGCCTCCTCGCACCAGCGCGCCTTCATCGTCGAGACCATGGGCCGCGACTGCGGCCATCTCGCGCTGATGTCGGGGTTCATCAGCGGCGCCGAGATGACGCTGATCCCGGAAAAGGAAACGGACGCCGAGGAGGTCGCCGCCGCGGTGCGCGACGCCTACGCGCGCGGCAAGACGCACGCCATCGTGGTGGTGGCCGAAGGCGCGCGGCTCGCCGCCAACGCGCTCAAGGAAATGCTCGACCGCATGAACACGGGGTTCGAATCGCGCGTCACCATCCTCCGGCACGTCCAGCGCGGCGGCAGCCCCAGCGCCTGGGACCGGCTGATCGCCGCGCGCTTCGGCGTCATCGCGGTGGAGCGCCTGGCGAAGGGCGAGAGCGGGGTGATGGCCGGGCTGCAGGCGCGCGAAATCATCGCCACCGACCTGGCGGTGGTCTCGAGCAGGAAACGCGAGACCGACCTCGAGTACTACCGCATCGCGAGGATGCTCGCGAAATAGCTACTGCGGGACCAGTTCCACGCTGAAGAGCCTCGCGCCGCTGCGCTCCACGCGCGCCCTCGCCCAGCGGATGTGGGGCGAGCCGTAGACTTCGACGCGCCGCAGGCCGGGGAGCGGCTCGTCGTCGCGGTACTGATGCGTATCGCCGTGCACCAGCAGCACTTTTCCGGGCATTGACTCACCGAGGCGGCGCAGACGTTCGCGCACCTCGGTATAGCCGTCCGCCCCGAACCGGCGCGTGACGAAGGGATTGGCCTGCATCAGGACCACGAGGCCGTCGCGCCTGCGCGCGAACTGCCTGCGGCGGGCCTCCATCCATTCGTCGCCGCAGGGGCCGGTGCCGGAGGTGATGTCGCCGACGTGCACCACGAACGCGAGCGCGGCGAGGAGCTTAGATTCCGTAGGCCTTGCGCAGCAGCGTGAGAGGGTGGGCTTTCGGCGCGGGTGTTTTTTCTGCTTTTATTCCTTGAGAAATATGCCGCGCCGCAATTGGGCAGTCGGAGCTTATCCAGTCGGGGTCGGCGGCGGCCATCTGGCGGAACACCGGGCGGCCGATTTTCATCGAGTTGTCGAAGTATTCCTTTTTCACGCCCCAGGTGCCGTCGTGGCCGGCGCAGCGCTCTACGGTGGTGACCGTAGTGCCCGGGATCGCTTCCAGCATCTCGCGCGTTTTCTGGCCCACGTTCTGCACCCGCGAGTGGCAGGGGATGTGGTACGAGACCTTGCCGAGCTTTTCCCTGAAGTCGGTCTTCAGCAGGCCGTCGCGCTTGCGCAGCACGAAGTACTCGAAGGGGTCGAACATCGCGTCCTGCACCGCTTTCACGTCCGCGTCTTCCGGGAACATCAGCGGCAGCTCCTGTTTGAACATCAGCGTGCAGGAGGGGATCGGCGTCAGGATCGCATACCCTCGCGGGCCAGCTTCGGCATGCCGCAGCAGGCTTCCTTTTCGACCAGCACGTAGGGAATCTCGTTGTGCGCCAGAACCGCGAGCAGGTCGTGGCCCATGCCGGGTTCGTTGTAGTTGACGTAGCAAGTGGAAAAGATGGCGACTTTCCCGGGTGTGTTCTTGCCGTCCTTCACGGGTACGGATTTGCTTTCCTGAAAAGAAGACCGGAACGTGCTGCTCGCATATTCGGGCAGCTCGCGGTCCTTGTGCACGCCCAGGGTCTGATCCAGAAGCGTTCTGGAAAAACCATTCTTGTTTACCGCATTCACCATCCGCGCCACGACCGGGATGGTCGCAAGCTTGCCCATCGCGTCGGTGGAGGAAAGCAGCTTGTCGCGCAAACCCACCTCGCCCGTCCTGAACTTGATCGCCTTGGCGCGCAGCATCAGGTGCAGGAAGTCGACGTTCCAGGGATGCGGCGGGACGTAGGGGCACTTGGTCATGTAGCAGGTGTCGCACAGGTAGCACTGGTCGACGACTTTCCAGTAGTCCTGCTTCGCGACGCCATCGACTTCCAGCGTGCTGGAGGCGTCCACCAGGTCGAACAGCGTGGGGAACGCGGTGCATAGGTTCACGCAGGGCCGGCAGCCGTGGCAGATGTCGAAGACTCTTTTGAGCTCCTCGAACGCCTTGCCTTCGTCGTAGAAGGCGGCGCTTTTCCAGTCGAGCGGATGCCGGGTGGGGGCTTCGAGGTTGCCTTCGCGCATGGTTTCCTTCGCCATGCGCGCGAGGTTACGTGTCTGCGGCCGATTGATTCAATTGTTTCAGGCGATTGCCGGAATAGCGCCGGGCTATCGGCCGTGCGTGGGCCGCGAGCCGCCGCTGCGCGGCCTGGAAGGCCTCGTGCAGCGCGGCGTAGAGGTCTTCGTGGTGGTCGTGGGTGACGGCGATCTCGTTGCCGGGCACCTTGATATCAAGCCGCACCACGAATTCCTTGCCCTGTTGCTTGTGGCGCGAGGGGATTTCCACCAACACGCGGCAACTGACGATGCGCCGGTGGTAGCGGTCCAGTTTGTCGACCCTCTTGCGGATTGCCAGTTCCACCGCTTCGGATTTGGCGATGTTGCGCAACGTGATTTGCAGTGGGATCTGCATTTTAGTGGTCCTCCGTCCGTGGAATGGATTCTTCGGCCGGCTGGCCGGTATCCGGGTCGATCCAGTCCGAGATGCCGATTTCGTCCTCGGCCTCGGCCAGGGTTTCGCCCGGTTCGTATGCCGTACCAAATGCGGATTCGTCCGACGATTGCATGTCGGCGACGGCTTCAGGCAGGGTGGGGAAGGGGCCGTATTCGGTGCCGCGATCCTCGGCACGCCAATAGTATCCATCGGGGCGCTCGATGACGCGGGCGCGATCGTCTTCCAGCTTTTGGGCAGGAACTTTACGACGCATGGCAAGCCTAGTGTAGTCCTACTGCAGCGCGCGTGCCACCGTTGCGCAGCCGCTCGAGCGCGCGCCCGACCCCGGTTCAGGAACCTTTGGCAGCGCGAGCGGTCTGACAGCGCTCCGAAAAACCGCCGTTCGAAGGCCGTATCCTCCGGCCGGATCGGCCGCACTGCAACAATCGAACCGCCGCGCGCCTTCGACCTCCCGGCGGTGTTGCCCGCAGCCTGCTTGAGAGGATGGTGGCGCCGGTGTTAATGTCGCATTGACATGAGCAACAGCGAGTTCGACCTCGAGCGGGCAAAGCGGCTGATAGACGAAATATCGCGCAATCTTGCGGCGCTGCCCGCGGACAGCGCCAAGTATGCAGAACTGCGCGCGGAGGTGGATGCCCTCAGGGCCATGCTCGAACACCCCGATGCGCATCCGGCCCAGGTCGAAGACCGGATGAAATCAATTCACGGACTGTTCGACCGGGCGGCGGCGGAACTGGGCGCGGACGGCATCCGCGCCAGCATGTTCCTGAAGGAAATCGGCCACATGCTCGGACTGAACTGAGGCCGGTGGCGCTACCCGGCCTCGGCCGGCGCGTCTCGATGTCAGTTGCGCGGTCGCACGCTGGGGAAGAATTCATGCATCATAAATTCCTCGAGCCCCGCGTTGTCCCTGCTGCGGGCGGAGAGCCACACGTCGCGGCCGAGGCGCCGCGACTCCCACACGAAATCGCCTTGCTCGTGCTCGCGGATGATCGCGATCATCCTGCGCACCACTGCGATCTCCGTGGTGGCGTTGTCGCCGCGGCGCACCTCGATCATCTGCCGCGAATTACGCCTGATGGCCTTGTTCCAGCCGAAAAAGAAAAACTCTGCGTCGTTGAAACCCACGCGCGCGATTTGGAAGATACCGCCACCGTGCTTGCGTTCATCGCCGAAGCTGGGCGTGCGGTTCAGGCCCAGGTTGATGGCGGCGATGCGGTTGTCCCGCTCCTGCGCGGTCTCGACCGGCGGCACCGGCGGGCCGCCCCGCGACGGCGGCGGCGCAGGCTGGGATTCGCGGGAGCGGCGGCGCGCCTCGATGAAGGCCGCGAGATCGACATTGGCGGGCGCCGGCGCATTTTCCACAGGCGGCGGCGCGGCGCGCGCGGGCGACGGGCGTTCCTGGGCGAGCACGCGCTCCCTGGCGGGCGGCGGCGCGGCCCTGGACGCTGAGGCGCTGCGCGCCGGCGCCATCGGCGCCGGTGGGGGTGCGGGAGCCGGCGGCGGAGCAATCCTTACTGCGAGCGAGCCGCTTGGCTTGCCTTCCCCGATCTGCTCGGACGGGCGCAGCGTCACTTTCGGCAGCCAGCCCGAGAGCAGCACGGCGTGCAGCATGAGCGACAGCGCGAACGCCACCTGGATGGTGGGTATCGCGATGCGGTCGTAGCGGCTGCGAAGTGCGTTGAGCGAGGCGCTCATTTGAAGCCGGGAGCTTACTTCTTCTTGCGGCCCTTCCTGGCGCCCGCCTTGCCGACGCGCTCGAGCGCAGCCTCGAGCGCGCGGCAAAAGGTTTTCAGCACCTTGATGCGGGCGTGATACTTGTTGTTCGCCTCCACCAGGGTCCACGGCGCGAGCGAAGTCGAGGTGCGGTCGACCATGTCGCAGACCGCCGTTTCGTACGCATCCCACTGCTTGCGGTTGCGCCAGTCCTCGGCGGTGATCTTGAAGCGCTTGAAGCTGACTTTCTCGCGCGCTTTGAAGCGCCGGAACTGCTCTTCTTTGCCGATCGTCAGCCAGAACTTCACCACCACGGTGCCGTGGCGCAGCAGCGCGCCCTCGAAATCGTTGATCTCGGTATACGCCCGCATCCAGTCGGCCTCGGAGCAGAATCCCTCCACCCGCTCCACCAGCACGCGCCCGTACCAGGAGCGATCGAAGAAGGTGAAGCGGCCGTTCCTGGGCAGGTGGCGCCAGAAGCGCCACAGGTAGGGCTGCGCGCGCTCTTCCTCGGTCGGCGCCGCCACCGACACGTTGGTGTAGCAACGCGCGTCCAGCGCGCTGGTGACGCGGCGGATCGCGCCGCCCTTGCCCGCGGCATCGTTGCCCTCGAATACCGCGACCACCGAGAGTGCCTTGAAGCGCGCATCGCGCGAAGCGACGTTCAGGCGCCCCTGCCATTTCTCGAGCTCCTTCTGGAACCCGGCCTTGGTCAGCGGCTGGTCGAGCTCCAGCGCGCCCAGCACGTTCAGGTGATCGGCGGGCGCCGGCAGCGGCGGGGTCTTGTCCGGCACGCGCTTGAGCGGTTTTTCGTCGAGCCGCTCGCGCATCGCCGCCAGCAGGTGCTTGCCCACCGTGAGCGTACGGAAGCGCGCGTCGGCGCCCGGCACCACGATCCAGGGCGCCTCGCCGGTCGAGGTCTTGCGCAGGAACGGGTCGGACACCTTGATGAAGCGCTTGTAGAGCTTGAAGTATTCCAGGTCGCGATCCGTCACGCGCCAGCGCGTTTTCGGATCGCCCGCCAGCTCCTTGACGCGCTTCCTCTGCTGGCTCCTGGACAGATGAAACCAGTACTTGAGCAGCAGCACGCCTTCGTCGCAGAGCATTTTCTCGAAACGCTGGATCTCGCTGATCTCGCGCGCGAACTCGCCCTCGCCGATCTCCCCCTTGACGCGCTGGATGATCGGCATGGTGTGCCAGGCGCCGAAAAAGATGCCGATCTTGCCCTTGGGCGGCAGCGCCCGCCAGAAGCGCCACAGCGCCGGGCGCTCGCGCTCTTCGTCCGACGGATCGAAAAAGGCGCTGGTGCGGATGTGGCGCGGGTCCATCCACTCATTGAGAAGATTGACCGTTTCGCTCTTGCCCGCGCCCTCGACGCCGGCGATCAGGATGAGCACCGGAAAGCGCCCGTTCTGCTGCAGGTCGTACTGCGCATCGAGCAGCGCCTGGCGCAGTTTCGCCGCCTCGCGCCGGTAAACCGCCTTGTCGAGGTGGTGCTTGAGATTCGCCGATTCAAACATGGCATTAAGATACGCTGCCTGCCAATGGAGTGCCAATGAAATACCGCTTCGAAGCCGCCGCCGAGACCATGTCGCGCCCGAAGATCGCGGCGCTGCAGTTGAAGCGCCTGCGCCAGACGCTGAAGAACGCCTACGACAACGTGCCGCTGCACCGCAAGCGCATGCGCAAGATCGGCATGCAACCCGGTGACCTCAAATCGCTCCAGGATCTGACGCGGCTGCCCTTCACCGTGAAGGCCGACCTGCGCGACCACTATCCGTTCGGCATGTTCGCGCGCCCCCGCGCGCAACTTGCCCGCCTGCACGCCTCCAGCGGCACCACCGGCAAGCCGACCGTGGTCGGCTACACGCTCAAGGACCTCGCCACCTGGGCGGACCTGATGGCGCGCTCGATGGCCTGCGCCGGCGCGCGGCCCGGCGACGTGGTGCATAACGCCTATGGTTACGGCCTGTTCACCGGCGGCCTCGGCGCGCACTACGGCGCCGAGCGGCTCGGCGCCACGGTGGTGCCGGTGTCGGGGGGCTCGACCGAACGCCAGATCGTGCTGATCAAGGATTTCGGCGCGCGGGTATTGTGCGCGACGCCCTCGTATGCCCTGGTGATCGCCGAAGTCGCGGAGAAGGAAGGCGTCGATCTGCGCCGCTCGAAGCTCAGGATCGGCCTGTTCGGCGCCGAGCCCTGGAGCGAGGCGATGCGCAAGGAGATCCAGATCCGCCTCGGCCTGAAGGCGGTCGATGTCTACGGCCTGTCCGAAATCCTCGGCCCCGGGGTGGCCTGCGAGTGCGAGGAGATGCAGGCGGGACTGCACGGCTGGGAGGACCACTTCATCTTCGAGGTCATCGACCCGGACAGCGGCAAGCCGGTCGCCGAGGGCGGGCAGGGCGAGCTGGTCATCACCACGCTGACCAAGGAGGCGCTGCCGATGCTGCGCTACCGCACGCGCGACGTCACGCGCGTGACCACGGAGCGCTGCGAGTGCGGGCGCAGCCACCTGCGCATCAAGCGCATCACCGGGCGCAACGACGACATGCTGATTATCCGCGGCGTCAATGTCTATCCGTCGCAGATCGAGGCGGTGCTGGTGGGCATGCCCGAAATTGCGCCGCACTACCAGCTGGTGGTCGAAAGAAAGGGCACTCTTGATCACGTCACCGTTGAACTAGAGGCGTCGCCGGACGTCGCGCCGGGACCCGAGGCGTATGCGCGCATCGGCGCTGCGGCGCGCCACCAGATCAAGTCGATGATCGGAATCACCACCGACGTGGTGGTGAAGAAGCCCGGTGAAATTCCCCGCTCCATGGGCAAGGCGGTGCGCGTGCGCGACCTGCGGCCGAAGCTGCCGTGATGGACCCGCTACACAAGCTGAAGCTGCGGCGCATGACGCCCGCTGACCTCGACCCGGTGGTAGCGCTCGATGCCGCTCTTGCGGGCCGCACGCGGCGTGCCTACTTCGAGCGGCGCCTTTCCGCGGCGCTGCGCCAGCCCGAACTGCACCTGCAGTTCGTGGCGCAGAAGGACGGCGTGTTCCGCGGCCATGCGCTCGCGCGCGTGCTCGAGGGCGAATTCGGGCGCACGCAGCCCGGGTTGCGGCTGGAGGTGATCAGCGTCGACCCGGCGGCGCAAAGCCGCGGTATCGGGCGTGCCTTGCACCGCGCGCTGGAAGACGAAGCGCGCAAACGCAAGATTGCGGATTTTCGCACCGGCGCCGCCTGGCGCGACCACGCGATGCTGCGCTTTCTCGACGGCGTCGGTTACGCGCTCGCGCCCAACCGGGTCATCGAGTGCGCCGTGGAGGGAAACGCCCTCCGGGCGCGCGAGGCATCGGTGGCATCTCCCTCGCGCGACACCGCGGACATTCGTCTGCTCACGGCGAAGGATCTCGACGCCATCGTGCGCATCGACGCGCGCGCCGTCGGTCGCGACCGGCGCGCCTACATGCAGCACGCGCTGGACGAAGCGCTGCGCGAGTCCGGCGTGCGCATCTCTCTTGCCGCGCGCGTTGGTGGGGTCGTCGCGGGCTTCGTCATGGCGCGCGCCGACCTGGGCGATTTCGGCCGCACCGAGCCGGTGGCGGTGATCGACACGCTCGGCGTGGCGCCCGAGTATGCGCACCACGGTATCGGCCAGGCGCTGCTGTCGCAGCTGTTCCTCAATCTCGGCGCGCTGCGCATCGAGCGCGTCGAGACCGTGGTGGCGAGCGACAACCTCTCCCTGCTGGGCTTTTTCTACGGCACGGGCTTCGCGCCGGCCCAGCGCCTCGCGTTCGTCAAGACCCTTGCCGCTTCATAGAAGAATTGAAGGGCCGCCACTTTTCCCGCGATGAGCATGATTTTTGTCGCCGGCCTGCTCGATGCGCCGGGTAAGATCGAACTCGAGGTGACCGCCGTGATACCACGGGAGCAAACAAGATGAGAGGACTGATATGAGAGGACTGCGGGGCAAGACCGCCATCGTCACGGGGGGCGCCGCCGGCATCGGCGCGGCGATTGTCGAACGCTTCCGCGCCGAAGGCACGAACGTGGTGATCTTCGACCTGAATGGCGAAAAAAAGATCGATATCACCGACTATGAAGCGGTGCAGAAGGCCGTTGCCGATGCGGGCCCGGTCGATATCCTCATCAACAACGCCGGCTGGGACATGTTCAAGCCGTTTCTCAAGACCGATCCGACGTTCTGGCGGAAGATCATCTCGATAAATCTCGTCGGCGCGATGAACCTGCTGCATTGCGTGCTGCCCGGCATGGTGGCGCGCGGCGGCGGCAAGGTGGTGAGCATCGCCTCCGATGCCGGGCGCGTGGGTTCTTCGGGCGAGGCGGTGTACTCGGCCTGCAAGGGCGGCATCATCGCACTCACCAAGACGCTCGCGCGCGAGCTTGCCTCGAAGGGCGTGCGCCTGAACACCGTCTGCCCCGGCCTCACCGAGACCAACATGCTCACCGAGTTCATGAAAGGCGCGGGCAATCCGGACAAGCTCGCGGAGGCCTACCGCCGCGCGGTCCCGATTGGCCGTCTCGGCAAGCCCGAGGACATTCCCGGCGCGGTACTGTTCCTCGCGAGCGCGGATGCCGATTTCATAACCGGCCAGACGCTGAGCGTCTCGGGCGGCCTGACGATGCATGGCTGACATGAAACCGACACTTGTTCCCGGCGTTGCGTTCTCCAAGCGCGTTCTGGTCGACGAAGAGCGCTGCATCTCCTTCATGGGGCGCGAGAACATGGTCTACGCCACGCCGCGCATGGTGAGCGATGTGGAATACGCCTGCCGCGACTACCTGCTTGCGCACCTGGACGCGGGCGAAGACTCGGTCGGCGCGCACGTTTCCATCGACCACCTCGGCGCGACGCCGCCAGGCACGGAAATCACCATCGACGCGCGCATCGCGGCGGTGGAGAAGCGCCGCGTGACCTTCGAGTACACGGTGCGAGATCCGCTGGAGGAAGTAGGGCGCGGTACGCACGTCCGCTTCGTGGTCGACATGGCGAAATCCCGGGAGCGGATTGCCGCGAAACGCGCAAAGTTGAGCGCGCAGATCAAGTAAAATTCGCAGCCTGATCATGCGGATAGCTATTCTCCTGGCGTTTTTTGCCGGCACTGCGTTGGCGCAGGCGCCGAAAGATGCACCCAAGGGCCCTCCGCCGGCGATGCCGGTAAAAGCCGCGGCGGCGCGCATCGCGCCGGCGATTGACGAAGTGAGCGCGGTCGGCACCCTGCGCGCCGACGAGGCGGTGACGATCCGGCCGGAAATTGCCGGGAGGATCGCCGAAATCCGCTTCAACGAAGGCCAGGCGATCGCGCGCGGCGCGGTGCTGGTAAGGCTGGACCAGGCCGAGCTGGCCGCGGTGCTGGCCTCGAGCACGGCGCAGGCGCAGCTCGACAAGCAGCGCCTGGAGCGCTCCGAGGACCTGTTCAAGAAAGGCTTCATCAGTCAGCAGGCGCTCGATGAGTCGCGCTCCAACCACGCTCGCTCGCTCGCCAAGCAGCACGAAGACGCGGCCAAGCTCGCGAAAACCGAGATGCGCGCCTCGTTCCCCGGTGTCGCGGGCTTGCGCCAGGTGAGCGAAGGCCAGTACGTCGCCGCCGGCACCGACATCGCGCGGCTGGAGAAGATCGACCAGCTGAAGCTCGATTTCCGCATCCCCGAGTCCTACATCGGCAAGCTGAAGGCAGGCCAGCCGGTGGTGGTGCTGGTCGATGCGTATGCCGAACGCTCCTTTCCGGGCAGTGTGTACGCGATCGAGCCGGGCGTGGACGAGCAGACGCGCACCATCCTGTTGCGTGCGCGAGTCGCCAATCCGGAGCTGAAGCTGCGCCCGGGCATGTTCGGGCGCGTGCAGGTGCAGCTCGGCGTGCGTGACAAGGCGATCTGGATTCCCGAGGCGGCGATCGTGCCCAAGGGCCGGGACGCCACCGTGTACCGCGTCATCGATGGCAAGGTGGATGTGGTCCGGGTTCAGACCGGCGTGCGCAAGGTGGGAGAAGTCGAGATCGTCAAGGGCCTGGCCGCGGGGGACCTGGTGGTGACCGAGGGAACGCAGAAGGTCGGACCCGGATCTTCCGTGAGTCTCATCAAGAACGAAATTAAGAAGTAGGAAAACGCCCCGATGCAGCTGCCCGAGCTTTGCATCAAGCGCCCCGTCTTCGCCACGGTGCTGTCGCTGATGATCGTGCTGATCGGCGTGATCTCGTTCCAGCGCCTGACGGTGCGCGAATACCCGAAGATCGACACGCCGGTGGTCTCGGTGCGCACCGTCTACAAGGGCGCCAGTCCGCAGGTGATGGAATCGCAGATCACGCAGCCGCTCGAGGACTCGATCTCGGGCATCGAGGGCGTGCGCTCGGTGAAGTCGGTGTCGCGCGAGGAGGTGTCGCAGATCACGGTCGAGTTCGCGCTCGAGCGCAACGTCGATTCGGCCTCCAATGACGTCCGCGACCGTGTGGCCCGGGTGCGCGCGCTGCTGCCGGCGGCCGCGGACGATTCGGTGGTGTCGAAAATCGAAGCTGACGCGCAGGCGATCCTCTGGATGCGCCTCTCCAGCCAGCAGCACAGCGCGCTGGAACTGTCCGACTATGCCGACCGCTACGTTGCCGATCGCATGAAAACGCTGCCCGGGGTGGCCTCGGTGATCATCGGCGGCGAACGGCGCTACGCGATGCGCCTGTGGATCGATCGCGACCGCCTCGCCGCGTATGGCTTGACGCCGCAGGACGTCGAAAACGGCCTGCGCAGGCAGAACGTGGAGATACCCTCAGGCCGCATCGAATCCTCGCAGCGCGAGTTCACGGTGCTGACCGAAGCCGATCTGCGCACGCCGGCGCAGTTCGACGACATGATCCTCACCGAGTCGCGCGGTTACCCGGTGCGCCTGCGCGACGTCGGGCGCGCACAGCTGGGCGCGCTGGACGAGCGCAGCGTGCTGCGCGTCAACGGCAACCCGGCGGTGGGCCTGGGGATCGTCAAGCAGTCCACCGCCAACACGCTTTCGGTCGCCAATGCCGCCAAGGCGGAGTTGGCGCGATTGCAGGGAATATTGCCTGACGGCATGACGCTGCAGGTCGCCTTCGACTCCTCGGTGTTCATCGCCCGCTCCATCGACGGCGTCTACCGCACCATGATCGAGGCGGTGCTGCTGGTGATGCTGGTGATCTTCGTCTTCCTGCGCTCGGTGCGGGCGACGCTGATCCCGTTCGTCACCATCCCGGTGTCGCTCATCGGCGCGTTCTTCTTCCTGTTTCTGATGGGCTTCTCGGTAAACGTATTGACCTTGCTCGGCCTGGTGCTCGCCATCGGCCTGGTGGTGGACGACGCCATCGTGGTGCTGGAGAACTGCCACCGCCACGTCGAGATGGGCAAGCCGACGTTGCAGGCCTCGATCGACGGCTCGAAGGAAATCGCCTTCGCGGTGGTCGCCATGTCGCTAACGCTGGCGGCGGTGTTCGCGCCGCTCGGCTTCATGACCGGCAACACCGGGCGCCTGTTCACCGAGTTCGCGCTCACCGTGGCCGCCGCGGTGGCGGTGTCGGGCGTGGTGGCGCTGACCCTCACGCCGATGATGTGCTCGAAGATCCTCCAGGCGCATGAATCACATGGCCGCATTTATCAGGCGATGGAACGCTTCTTCACCGGCATGAACGCCGCGTACCGGCGCTCGCTGGGCGTGGTCCTCAAATACTGGTGGACGGTGGCGCTGGCGTTCGCGCTGGTGGTCGCCTGCGCGGCGCTGCTCTACAAGTCGCTCAAATCGGAGCTCTCGCCGCTGGAAGACCGCGGCTTTTTCATCTCCCTCATCATCGCGCCCGAGGGCGCCTCGATGGACTACACCGACGGCTACATGCGCCAGGTCGAGGGCCTGTTCTCGAAGGTGCCGGAGATAAAGTCCTACTTCACCGTGGTCGCGCCGGGGCTGGAACGCCCGAATCCGGTGAATTTCGGCATCGCTTTCAGCCAGCTGGTGCCGTGGGAAGAGCGCACACGCAAGACGCAGCAAATCACCGCCGAGTTGGGACCCAAGATGTTCGGCGGCATGCCGGGCGTACTGGCGTTCCCGGTCAACCCGCCTTCGCTCGGCCAGAACTTCCGCAATCCGCCGGTGCAGTTCGTGGTGCAGGCGAATTCTTACGAGGCGCTGGAGAGGATGAGCGACGCGCTGCTGGCGAAGGCGCGCCAGTCCAAGGCGCTCGCCAACCCGGACACCGACCTGCGCCTGAACAAGCCGCAGCTCGCGGTGGACATCGACCGCGAGAAGGCCGCGTCCATGGGCATCGACGTCGAAACCATCGGCCGCACCCTGGAGACGCTGCTCGGTGGCCGGCAGGTGACGCGCTTCAAGAAGGAAGGCAAGCAGTACGACGTCATCATCCAGCTCGAGGCGAAGGACCGCAACACGCCCGCCGACCTGACCGCGATCTTCATGCGCGCACGCGATGGACGATTGGTGCAGCTCTCCAACCTGGTCAAGGTGCGCGAAACCGTCGGCCCGAAAGAGCTGAACCACTTCAACCGCCTGCGCGCCGCGATCCTCACCGCCAACGTCGCGCCTGGCTACACGCTCGGTGAAGCGCTGCAGTTCCTCGAGGGCGCCGCGAAGGAAACGCTCGATGCGAGCGCGCGCACCGAGCTGGACGGCCCGTCGCGCGAATTCAAGGAGTCCGGCGCCGCGCTGCTGTTCACGTTCGTGCTCGCGCTCGCCTTCATCTATCTCGTGCTTGCGGCGCAGTTCGAGAGTTTCGTCTCGCCCTTCGTCATCATGCTCACGGTGCCGCTGGCGATGACCGGCGCGCTCGCCGCGCTCAAGCTCACCGGCGGCACGCTGAACGTCTATTCGCAGATCGGGCTGGTGATGCTGATCGGGCTTATCACCAAGCACGGCATCCTGATCGTTGAGTTCGCCAACCAGCTGCGCGGGCGTGGGAACAGCGCGGCGCAGGCGGTAGTCGAGGCGGCCACGCTGCGCCTGCGGCCGATCCTGATGACCACCGGCGCGATGGTGCTGGGGGCGCTGCCGCTTGCGCTCGCCACGGGCGCCGGCGCCGAGGCGCGCCAGCCGATCGGCTGGGTGATCGTCGGCGGCCTGCTGCTGGGCACCGTGTTCACCCTGTTCGTGATTCCGACGGCCTACATGCTGCTCACAGGGCGCAAGAACGTAAAAGGCGCGGAGGGGAGGGCGTATGAGCAAGTACCGGGTCCGGCAGAGTGAGGTAACGCCGTATTCGCCGGCCAACCACACCGGCACGAAGAATTTCCGGCTGATCGGCCCGGAGACCGTCGGCGCGAAGCAGGTCGAAGTGCTGATCGGCGAACTGGAGCGCGGCAAGGGCGCGCTGCCGCATGCGCATCCGGGCATCGAGCAGGTCTGCTACCTGCTGGAGGGCGAGGCGCACGTCGAAGTGAACGATGGAAAAAGCAGCGAGAAGTTCGAGATGAAGCCGGGCGAAGCCTGCTTTTTCCCGGCCGAGAGCATGCACCTCTTCGTCGCCACCAGCGAGCGCGTGAAGGTGATGGTGATCTACGCGCCGCCCTACGGCGAGAACCCGGACAAGGTAATAAGGCCGCGCTGAATGGATTTCGCCTTCACCGAGGAGCAGAACCAGATCCGGGCAGCGATCCGCAAGATCTGCGCGCGCTTCGACGACGCCTACTGGCTGAAGAAGGACAAGGCCGGCGGCTTTCCTTCGGAGTTGCACCAGGCGCTCGCCCGCGACGGCTGGCTCGGCGTCGCCATGCCCGAGGAATACGGCGGCTCGGGCCTGGGCATCACCGAGGCGGCGGTGATGATGCAGGCCATCTCCGAGTCGGGCGCGGGTTTTTCGGGCGCGTCCGCGGTGCACATGAATATCTTTGGCTTGAATCCTGTCATTGTGTTTGGGAATAAATCTCAAAAACAAAGAATGCTGCCGCCCCTGATTGCGGGCAAGGAGCGCGCCTGCTTCGCGGTCACCGAGCCCAATACCGGCCTCAATACGCGCAGCCTGAAGACCAAGGCGGTGAAGAAAGGCAAGAAGTACCTGGTGTCCGGGCAGAAAGTCTGGATCTCGACCGCGCAGGTTGCTGAAAAGGTTCTTTTATTGACAAAAACAGATTCAGGATTGACGCTCTTCTACACGGACTTCGACCGCAAGAAGATCGAGGTGCGCGAAATCGAAAAAATGGGCCGCCACGCCGTCGACTCGAACCAGGTGTTCTTCGACGCCTACCCGGTGCCGGAAGAAGACCGCATCGGCGAGGAGGGCAAGGGCTTCGAGTACATCCTGCACGGCATGAATCCGGAGCGCATCTTGATCGCCGCCGAATCGGTCGGCCTCGGGCGCTGCGCGCTGAAGCGCGCGGCTGCCTACGCCAAGGAACGCATCGTCTTCGACCGCCCGATCGGCAAGAACCAGGGCATCCAGCATCCGCTCGCGGCTAACTGGATGGCGCTCGAAGCGGCCAACCTGATGGTGTTCAAGGCGGCGTGGCTCTACGACTCAGGCAAGCCGAGCGGCGCGGAAGCCAACGCCGCCAAGTACCTCGCCGGCGAAGCCGGGTTCGACGCCTGCCAGCAGGCGGTGATGACCCACGGCGGCTTCGGCTACGCCAAGGAGTACCACGTCGAGCGCTACCTGCGCGAATCGCTCGTCGGCCGCATCGCGCCGGTCACCCCGCACCTCATCCTGTGCTTCATCGCCGAGCGCGTGCTCGGGCTGCCGAAGTCCTACTGATCCGGCGGAAGGAATCCGATGCCGCGCCGGCGCGGCGGTTCGGGCGGGGTCATGAGTTGGCGAATCGCTCCGAGCGAGTTCAATAGGGTCGCCGCCATAAGCGCGTCGTGCTCGGTGAAGGCGAGCGGCAGCTTGCGCGTACCACCTCGCCCTTCCTTTGATGTCCCCAATCATGTTCTGGAAGTCCCACGCATAGTGGACTTCGTCCAACCGGTGTTCGAGATTTATCCATGCGTGATGTCTTTCATCAGTTGTGCAAACGTCGTGGTGAGCCGATTCATGGTTCATTCTCCCCGCGGCTGAGCTCCGCCTCGATCTCCTCCACCGTCGGCAGGCTGCCCTTGAGGTTCTCGGGGAGCTGCTCGACGATCTTCGTCTCCCACCCGGCGACACCGATCGGTTTCTTCAGGTCACGCAACGCGTACTCGATGACGATCCTGTCCTTCGAGCGGCACAGCAGCAGGCCGATCGTCGGCTTGTCGCCAGTCGACAATTACGTCGACATCGCTCTGCTCGTCCGCCTGATCACGCGCGACGGACCCGTACAAAGACAGGTGGGCGACACCGAGCGTCGAAAGCTCGTCGCGGTGTTGGCGGAGAAGGTTAAGGACATCCGTTTTGTGCATGATCACAGCATACCAAGATGCCGCCTTTTCGTCGTCGAGGCGTTCGAGCAGGACGATGTTCCGGCGCCAGGGCAATTGTGCACGACCCGTTGCACAATTCGCGTTCGTGCGGCGAGCAGCGCCGCCTCCGCGCGGTGCCGGCCTCGTGCGGAAGGACCGCAGGCCATGCCTCGCTTACCGGCGCCGGCTCGCGCGGGGTTTTTGGGTCGATGCGGTGATCTTGGCCGGGGGTTGCTTTCCGGCCTTGGCCAAGGTCGCGGCCTTCGCTGGCGCCACGACCTTCACCCGCGCCGCCCCCTCGTCCAACTCGATGCCGAACACATCGGCAATCCGCGCGTTGTCGAGCACCTTGCCGGCAGCGGGGCCTCTGCGTGCTTTCGGCAGACCGGCGCCCGCCCGGGCGACGAGTTCCCTGGGGTCCACCCGGCGCAGCCGGAACAGCAATTCCGGCTGTTGATCGAGGCGCGCGCCCACGCCATACAGGACCGCGGCGACGTGCTTGCACATCGTGGCCCAGTCCGGACAATTGCAATCGAGCTTGATGTCCCGCGGCGCGGGGAACAGGCCGGTGCCCGGCTTGCAGATGCGTTCCATGACGGCCTTCGACAGGCGGCCCTGCAAGAGTTCGACCAGCGAGTCGATCGAAGTGGCGCACTCGGCGCCGATGGACCGCCATTGTGGGCCGGGTACCGCGGCCACGCTGACCGTGACCTTGTAGACACTGGATCCGACCACCTGCGCCCGCACTTCGCCCTCGCCGATTTCGAGATGGATCACCGAACCGTTGCGCACGTAGCTGCGCCCGCGCGGCAGACGGTTGGCGTAGTCGCTGTAACGCTCCAGATTTTCACACCAGGCGCGGCCCCAGAAAGTCTTGGCGATGGCGCCGCGCGAGGCGCGCACCGGTGACAGGACGGCTCCCGCCTTTGCGGACTTGGCCGCCAGCTTTTCAGCCTTCTTGCGGCGCGCGGCCACCGGGACATAGGGCTTCCATGCATAGAAACTCATCTGCTTTACTCCCCTTTACTCTCGACGGTCAGCTTTCCTGCGCGGCATGTATATCCAGTTTCACCAGTTGCAGCAATTCGCGGTCGCTCATCTCTGTGAGCAGGAGTTCCGCGCCGCCTTCGAGCACGTCCTTGACCAGAGCCTGCTTGGATTCGATCAGCTTGTCGATGCGCTCCTCAACAGTGCCGCGGCAGATGAATTTGTGCACCAGTACGTTCTTCTGCTGGCCGATGCGAAACGCGCGGTCGGTGGCCTGATTTTCAACGGCCGGATTCCACCAGCGGTCGAAGTGGATCACGTGCGAGGCGGCGGTGAGGTTGAGTCCCGCACCCCCGGCCTTGAGCGAGAGAACGAAGAAAGGCGTCAGCTCATCCTCCTGAAAGCCTTTGACCAGTTCGCGGCGCTTGGCCACCGGTGTGCCTCCATGTAATACCAGGCCTTCGCGGCCGAACACGCCGCCGAGAAACGCCGCCAGCGGCTCCGTGGTTTCGCGAAACTGGGTGAACACGAGCACCTTTTCCTGCTTGGCGGCAATCACTTCGGCGAGCTCGCGCAGGCGCGCGAACTTGCCGCTGTCTTGCGCGCCCCATGCGGAGTCGCCCAGCCATTGAGAGGGGTGGTTGCAGATCTGCTTGAAGCGCATCAGGTAGGCGAGCACCAAGCCTTTGCGGGCGATCCCATCGGCTTCGTCGAGCGCGGCGGCCAGGTCCTTCACCGTTTTCTCGTATAGCGCGGCCTGGGCCGGGCGCAGGTGGCACCAGGCTTTGAGTTCGGTCTTGTCCGGCAGGTCGTTGATGACCCGCTTGTCGGTTTTCATGCGACGCAGGATGTAGGGACGCACCAGTTCGCGCAGGGGGCCGAAATGCCCGGACTTGGTCAGCCGTCGAGCGAAACCGGTGAAGACTTTGCCGGACCCCAGCAGGCCGGGGTGCGTAAAGTCGAAAATCGACCACAGATCGGACAAGCGGTTTTCCACTGGCGTTCCGGTGAGCGCGATGCGCGTGCGGGCTTTGAGGTTCTTCACTTGCCGCGTCTGCTTGGCGCCCGGATTCTTGATCGCCTGCGCTTCGTCCAGCACTGCCAGGCGCCAGTTCATGGCCTCGAGCGCCGGCACGCGCGCGAGCGTCCCGTAACTGGTGATGACCAGGTCGGCGCGGCCAAGCCGCGCGGCATCGAGCATGCGCAAGTCGGCCGCCGGGATGAAAGAAGGATGCGCGATCAACAGGCGCAAGTCCGGCGCGAAGCGTTCAGCCTCGGCGGCCCAGTTAGCCAGCAGCGACGCGGGCGCGACGAGGAGGCTGGGGCGCGCCTCCTTCTCCTCGCGCTTGAGCACCAGCAGCAAAGCCAGCACCTGGATCGTCTTGCCCAGCCCCATGTCGTCGGCGAGGCACGCCCCCAGCCCCAGGCGGCACAGCAGATACAGCCAGCGCACGCCGGCTTCCTGATAGGGGCGCAAGGTGGCGTTCAGCGCCGCGCCGGGGCTCACCCGCGCCAGACCCTCGGGTTGACGCAATCCCCGCAGGGTCTCGGCCAGCCAAGGGCCGGCGACGAGCGCGGACCAGTCGGCATCGGCCGGATCGCCCGCATCGTCGAGCGTGGCCCCGGCCACCAGCCGCATCGCCTCGGCAAATGGCAGCCCGCTTTGCGCGGCGGCCTGTTCGATGGCCTGGAAGCGCTCCAGCATGCGCCCGAGCTTCTTCGTGTCCACCTCGACCCAGCGGCCGCGGATCAGTTGCAATCCATCGCCCCCGGCCAGCAGGGCCTCGATGCCGGCGGCGTCGAGCCGCTCGCCCCCGAGCGTGACTTGCATGCTGAAATCGAGCAGCGCGTCCGTGCCCAGCAACGATGGCGGCCGGGCTCCCACGCTGGCGGAGACCAGCGGCCGGGCCGGCCGCCCGCCCGGCCACGTGCCCGGCGCACGCACCACGATCCCGGCGGCCTGGAGCTTCGGCGCGTCGGCAAGGAACCTGAAGGCTTCGGCGGGCGTCCAGCGCAGCGGGTGATAGATCTCGCCTGCCGCCACCATGTTTTGCAGCCAGTCGCAAAGCTCCGCCGCGCGCTGCACCGGCATCAACAGCGACAGCAGACGCGCCTGGCTCTTGCCGTCGGAGAATTCCGCCAGCGCCCGCGACAGCGGCAGGTGCTGGGCCTTGCCGTGCGCCGACAAGCGTGACGTATAGGTGGCGAGGAACGCGAAGGGCGCCTCCTCGTCCTTGCGGTTTTCCGCAAGGTTGAAATGCACCCTTCCCACCAGGTTCCAGGCCGGATGGCGCGCCTTGAGAAAATCCTGCAGCGGGCTTTTCGATGCCGCAAGTTCCCGGCGCGTGACGGCGTCGAGTTCGGCCCACAGGGCGGCCAATACTTTCGCAGTCAGGTACTCCATGCCCATCATCGGCGGGGCATCGGCGATCAGGGTCTGCAGAGCTTTGTCGCCGGGTGCGGCAGTGACGATGTCGCCACCTTCGGGCACGGCACAAAGCAAGGTCACATAGCGCGCGGAGAAATCGCGCCACCATGTCCATGCGGGTGGCAGGATGCCGCCGACCTCCGCCGCGCCGAGTTGCAACAGGCCATGTCCGGCGCCCTGACCGAACGCGCCGGCAAGACGATCCGCGAGCCCGACCGGAAGGGGAGCCGCATCGGCATCCGGCGCCGCCAACAGATGGCCGTGCGGAGTCAGTTGTGGTGCGAGGCCGCACGCGGCGGAAGTGATGGCGAGCATGTTCGAGGGGTGCGCGGCCTACCGAGTGGCGATGTGCAGTCTGGTTAAGCAGGCAATATGCTATCATAATAAAAACTGCAATTTGATAGCAAAAAAAGGACATTATGAAAGCCTTGAGTATTCGTAATCTGCCGGACGATGTGTATCAGGCGCTAAAGGCGATGGCGGCGGCCAACCACCGCAGCATGCAGGAACAGGTGCGCTGCATGATTGAGCGGGAAGCCAGGCTGGCCAGCGGCCCCGGTCTGGCTCCGGCCCGTGCGTGGCGGATACGACTGGCGGGACGCAAGCTTGGCGATACGGTGGAGGATGTGCGACAGGATCGCGCAAGATGATGTGGGTGATCGATACCTCCGCCCTGATCCGCTTGTTCGTACCAGATGGCCCGTTACATCCGGAGGTCGAGACGGCATTCAATCGAGCGGCCAGCGGCGCCGATCTGGTGTTGGCGCCCCACCTGTTGCTAGCCGAAGCGGCCAACGTATTGCTGCGCAAGCGGCGACGCGATGAGCTGTCGGCACAGGAACTGCGCGAGCTTCTTCAAGCGGTCGAGTCGCTGCCGATTCGCCTTTGTGAGCATGGGCCTTTGCTATTCCCGGCCTGCGCTTTGGCCGAAGCGCATGGTTTGAGCGCCTACGATGCCCTGTATCTGGCTGTGGCTGAACAACACGGCGCGCGCTTGATCACCAACGATGAAGGTCTGGCCAAAGTGGCACGCGCAATTGGACTGGCGTAAAGCCCTGATCAATTGGGAGTTGGAGGACGAAGCATGAGGATCGAGTACGACGGTCAAGGATTGTTGACGACGTAGCGCAGAAAGCCGCTATGCGGCGTGTACTTGTCGTACAGGCCGCGCGCGCGGTAATTGTTTTCCTTGGTGTTCCAGTACAGGCGCGACCATTTCCTGCGCTTCATTTCAACCACCAGCCAGTCGATCAGCGCTTCGCCGACGCCAACCGCGCGCTTTTTCGGATTCACGAACAGGTCTTCCAGGTAACAGACCGGCGTCAGGGTCCAGGTATTCTCGTGAATGATGTAGTTCGCCATCCCGATCACGCCATCGCGTGGCCGCTCGGCGACGATGGCATGCACCGGAGAGGCCGGGTCCATGATGCGCGCCCAGGTATGGCGCGTGAC
>CAMDRF010000033.1 GCA_945906765.1 Nitrosovibrio sp. Nv4
CATGCCGCCATCAACCCTGCTTGGCCGCTGCCTTTGCAGGCGCGGCCGGCTGGCCGATCTTGGAGTTGGACACGTAGTTGTCGTAGGTGTGCTCGGCGACGCGGAACCAGAGGAACTGCTCGTCGCGGAACTTCTTCCAGTCCGAATATACGCGCTTGAAGTGGGGGCTCTTGGCCTCGAACTCGGCGTACGTCTCGTAGGCTGCCTTCTCGCAGGCCTCGAGTACCGCACGCGAGAACGGCCGGAGTTGGGTGCCCGCCGCCACCAGCCTGCGCAGCGCCGCCGGGTTCAGCGCGTCGTACTTGGCCGGCATCCAGAGCGCCGCCTCGTTGCACGCCACCTGCAGCGCCGATTGGAACTGCTTCGGCAGCTCGGCCCACTTCTTTTCGTTGACCAGGCAGTGCGTCATCGGACCGCCTTCCCACCATCCCGGGTAATAGTAGTACTTGGCGACCTTGTTGAGGCCGAGCTTCTCGTCGTCGTAGGGCCCGACCCATTCGGCCGCGTCGATGGTGCCTTTTTCCAGCGCAGGATAGATGTCCGGGGCCGCCAGTTGCGTCGGCACCACGCCGAGCTTTGCCAGAATCACGCCGGTCATGCCGCCGATGCGGAACTTGACGCCCTTCAGGTCGGCGACCGTCTTGATCTCCTTGCGCCAGAAGCCGCCCATCTGGCAGCCGGTGTTGCCGGCCATCATCGCGATGCAGCCATAGTCCTTGAAGAGCGGCGCCATCGCCTCGGCGCCGCCGCCGTGCAGCCACCAGGCCGCCTGCTGGCGCGCGTTGCCGCCGAAAGCGACGGCGGTGCCAAAACCGAATGCCGGGTCCTTGCCAAAGTAGTAGTACGACGCCGTATGGCCGCACTCTACGGTGCCCGCCTGTACCGCGTCGAGCACCTGCAGCCCGGGCACGATTTCGCCCGCCGCGAAGCCGCGGATCTGGAACTTGCCGTCGGTGATCTCGCCGACCCGGCGGCAAATCAGTTCAACACCGCCAAAAAGCGTATCCAGGCTCTTGGGCCAGCTGGCCGCCATGCGCCAGTTGACGGTCGGCTGCGACGAGACTACGGTCGGCGCCTGCCCGAATACCGGCGCCGCAACGCTCCCGACTGCCAGGCCCGCCGCGGCTTTCTTGAGAAATGATCTGCGCTTCATATATCCCCTCCTCCTCGTTGATTCGATCGGTGGACCTGCGAGTGCAGTCCGGACGGCGATTCTAGCCTCAATTCAGGCGCGCGCAGCGCAGGGTCAGGTCCACCATTTTCGCCCTGACCTCGTCCTGGTCCGCGGCATCGGGCTCGCGCTGCAGGTACTCGGCCAGGTCCTGGAGCGCCGGGCGCCAGCATTCCAGGCGCTGGTAGACGAGGCCCCGGTCGCGCAGCTCGACGGCCGACTCCGGCGCCACGACGACCATCCGGTTCAGCACCGCGAGCAGCCGCTCAGGCTGGTCCTTCTCGCGGTAGACCCCCTTGAGATTGCGCAGCAGACGCGCGAGTATTTGCCGGTTGTTGGCCGGCTCGAGGAACTGGTCGAGCGGCAACTCGGCGACCGGGACACCGCCCAGTGCCTCGCGCGGTATGACCCGTTTCAGCCGCTCCCGGAGCTCGGCCTCCGGCTGCGGCACGCCGCCGGAAAACGGATCCAGCATCAGCGTGCCGCCCCGCAGCGGCAACCGCACCAGGAAGTGGCCTGGGAAAGAGACGCCCTCGAAGGGCAAACCGATGCGCCGGCCAATCTCCATGTAGAGGATAGAGAGCGTGATCGGTATTCCGGTGCGGCGATCGATGACTTCGTTCAGGTAGGAGTTGCGCGGATCGTAGTAGTCGTCGGTATTGCCGCCGAATCCCAGATCGTCGAACAGAAATTCATTGAGCGCGATGATCCGGTCTTCGATGAGCGCCTGTGGCGCGAAGCGCGCGCGAAGACGCGTGGCGAAGCGCTCGAGCTCACCGACATAGCCCTCGATGTCCAGCCCGGGGTAGGCATCCTGCGCGATCTGCAGGCAGGCCCTTGCCAGTTCGATCCTGTCGTCCTGCCGCGTGACGAGTTCCACGAACGGGTCGAGCCCGGCGCTCAATCGGCACCTCCGATGACGAATTGGCGCAGGCGGAATCCCAGCAGCAGCAGGCAGGCGCCGTAGACCGCGCTCCCCAGCAGCACCAGGCCCGCGAGCATGCCCACTTTCCATTGCCAGCCCGCCGCCAGCCAGGCCGACGCGGGACCCATCGCAATGACCAGCGCCGCCGCCATTGCGACAACCGACACGCCGACTTTGAGGGTGAAGGCCAGCCACCCCGGCTGCGGATCGTAAATACCCTGTTTGAGCAGGTACCGATAGAGCAGCGCGGCGTTCAAGCAGGCGCCGAGGCCGATCGCGAGCGCGAGGCCTGCATGCTTGAGCGGACCGATGAACGCGAGGTTCATGAGCTGCGTCGCGGCAAGCGTGACCAGGCCGATCTTCACCGGCGTCACCACGTTCTGCCGCGCATAGAAGCCGGGCGCGAGGATTTTCACCAGGATCATGCCGACCAGCCCGAGGCTGTAGGCGACCAGCGCCTCGCGCGTCATCCAGGCATCCTGCGCACTGAATTGTCCGTAGTGGAACAGCGTCGCGATCAGCGGCATCGCGAGTACCGCCAGCGCCGCCGCCGCCGGCAACGCCAGCAGCAGGGTCACGCGCAACCCCCAATCGAGGAGCCGGCTGTATTCCGCCGACGCGCCGCCGGCATGGTGTTTCGCCAAGCTGGGCAGAAGAATTGTGCCAAGGGCCGCCCCGAGCACGCCCGCCGGAAATTCCATCAGGCGGTCGGCGTAATACAGCCACGAGACGCTGCCGGTGACGAGGAACGATGCAAAGATGGTGTTGATCAGCAGCGATATCTGGCTCACCGACACCCCGAACACCGCGGGCGCCATCAGTTTGAGCACGCGCGCGACGCCCGGATGCTTCAGGTCGAAGCGCCAGCGCGGCAGCATGCCGATCTTCCAGAGAAACGGCACTTGCAGCGCGAGCTGCAGCAGGCCGCCAATGAACACCGCCCAGGCGAGTACCAGCACCGGCGGATCGAAGCGCTCGGCGAAGAACGCGGCGCCGACGATGAATGAAACATTCAGCAGCACCGGCGTGAACGCCGGCACCGCGAAGCGGCTCCAGGTATTCAGGACGCCCGCGGCCAGCGCCACCAGCGAGATGAAGAGGATGTAGGGAAAGGTGATGCGCAGCATCGCCACCGTCAGCTCGAACTTGCCGGGCTCCGCGGCAAAGCCCGGCGCCGATACATAAACAACCAGCGGCGCCAGGGCCATCCCCAACGCGGTTGCCGCCAACAGCGCGAGGAACAGTGCCGTGGAGACGCAGTCCACCAGTGCCCGCGTATCTTCGGCGCCGGCTTTTCCTTCGTTGCGGTTGCGCACCTCGGCCAGGATCGGCACGAAAGCCTGCGAAAATGCCCCTTCGGCGAACAGGCGCCGCATCAGGTTGGGGATGCGCAAGGCCACGAAAAAAGCATCGGTCGCAAGCCCTGCGCCAAACAGCCGGGCAATGAAAGAATCCCGCACGAAGCCCAGCACCCGGGAAAGCAGGGTCATGCTGCTTACGGTAGCCAGGGTACGCAGGAGGTTCATGCTAGAATCCGCGCCTTTTTCGAAGCTGGAACAAACACATGGCAAACATCAAATCGGCCCGCAAGCGGGCGCGCCAGGCAGTCGGGCTGCGCAGCCGCAACATGAGCCTGCGCACCACCGCGCGCAGCGCGATCAAGGAAGTGAAGAAAGCCATCGCCGCGGGCGACAAGAAAGCCGCCGCCGCCGCGCTGGTAAAGTCGCAGTCGGTCATCGACCGCGTCGCAGCCAAGGGCGTCGTGCACCGCAACGCCGCCGCGCGCCAGAAGAGCCGCCTCGCCCACGCCATCAAGGCGATGGCCTAGTACAGAAAACAGGGTCCCTCCCCCATTCAATCAGTATCACCGGCGCGCAGCACCTTGGCGAGCTCGGTCCGGCCGGCGACGCGCCCGTCACGCGTCTTGAGTTCATTTTCCTCGGCGAAGCCGAGCAGGAAGCGGTAAGCCATCGGCTCGATTTCCTCGAGCCGGATGTCCACCACCACGCAGCGCACCCCCGAGGCGGTCACCGGATGAACGTAAGGGGAGTACTGCATGCGATGGTCGCCGCCAAACGCGGACATCACGCCGCACAGACGCTCGGCCCAGTCGCTCGGCCGGAACGGCTTGCCGTCCAGCGTCACCCCCTGAATGACGAACTCGACGACGGCGGCGTCGGCTGCCGTTCCTCCGCGCATGGCCTCGAGCATGCGGAATTATACTGACCCCGCATGTCCAAACCCCTCAGCCGGATCCTGGTTATCGAAGACGAGCCGCTTCCCCTGCGCGAGATCGTCAAGGGCCTGAACGCGGCCGCGCGATCGCTCGACAACCCCCTGGGCATCACCTTCAGCGGCGTCGCCACCGCCCGGGAGGCGCTCGCCGCGATCGAGGCCGGCGGCGACATCCAGGCCGTGCTGGTGGATGACAAGCTGTACTCGCTCGCCGAGGGAAAGAAGAACAGCGGCAGGAAGAGGCTGCAGATGTCGGCGCTCGAACTGGTGCGGCGGATCACACGCTTTCGCCCGGAGCTCGATGTCTACATCCTGATCGCGCAGGAGAAGGAAGACGACGTCGTCGACGCCCTGTTCACCGAGGCGGTGGACGGCTACTTCTACCGCGAGGAGCGCGACTACCGCGGCATCTACCGCATCCTCAACGCGCAGATCCAGGAAAAAGCGCGCACCCCCTTCACCGACCAGCTCAAGACCTACGTCTGGATGGCCAAGGACCAGTGGCACACACCGGGCCATTCCTCCGGCGAGTCGCTGCGCGGCAGTCCCTGGGTGAACGATTTCTACGAATTCATGGGCGACCACGTGTTCGATGCCGACCTGTCGGTGTCGGTGCCGATGCTCGATTCGCTGATGGAGCCGAGGGGCGTGATTGCGCAAGCGCAGCAGATGGCGGCCAAGGCCTTCGGCGCGCGGCGCACCTTTTTCGCCACCAACGGCACCTCGACCGCCAACAAGGTGATCTTCCAGACGCTGCTCGCGCCGGGCGAGAAGCTGCTGCTCGATCGCAATTGCCACAAGAGCGTGCATCACGGTGTGGTGCTCTCCGGCGCGCACCCGGTTTATCTGGATTCGGCGTTGAACAGGAAGTACGGGCTGTATGGCCCTGTTCCGAAGAAAACGCTGTTGCGGGAAATTCAAAAACATCCCGACGCACAGGCGTTGATCCTGACCTCCTGCACCTACGACGGCCTGCGCTACGACCTCGCGCCCATCGTCGAGGCCGCGCACGCAAGAGGGATCAAAGTCATCGTCGACGAGGCCTGGTACGGCTTCGCGCGCTTCCATCCGGAATTCCGGCCCACCGCGCTCGAAGCCGGCGCGGACTACGCGACGCAGTCCACGCACAAGGTGCTGTCGGCGTTCTCGCAGGCCTCGATGATCCACGTCAACGATCCGGACTTCAGGGAACACCTGTTCCGCGAGAACTTCAACATGCACACTTCCACCTCGCCGCAATACAGCCTGATCGCGAGCCTGGACATTGCCCGCAAACAAGCGACGATGGAGGGCTACAAGCTGCTCTCGCGCACCATCGCGCTCGCCAAGGAATTGCGCCAGCAGATCAATTCCACCGGCGTGTTCCGCGTGCTGGAGCTGGCCGACCTGCTGCCCGACGAGGTGCGGCGTGACGGCATCCGCCTGGACATCACCAAGGTGACCGTGGATGTGTCGGGCTGCGGCTATACCGTGGACGACCTGCAGAAGGAGCTTTTCGACCGCTACAACATCCAGATCGAGAAGAGCACCTTCAACACCATCACCCTGTTGCTCACCATCGGCACCACGCGCTCCAAGGTTTCGCGCCTGTACGACGCGCTGATGCGCATCTCGCGCGAGAAGCGCGCGCCGCGCCGCCTGGTGCGCGCACCCGAGATCCCCGCGCTCACCAGGTTGCGCTACCTGCCGCGCGACGCCTATTACTGCGGCGGCGAGCTCCTTCCCGTGTTCGACGACAAGGAACGCGTCAACCGCAAACTGGCGCACCGCGTCTGCGCCGACGGCATCGTGCCCTACCCGCCCGGCATCCCGGTGCTGGTCCCCGGGCAGCTCATCACGCCCAAAATCAGCGAGTACCTCGCCAACCTGCTGCGCTCGCAGAAGCGCACCGAATTGCACGGCATCGTCCACGAGGGCTACCAGCCCTGCGTGCGGGTGCTCAAGCCCAAGGAAGAACGCGGCCTGAAACGAATTGGCTGAAAATCAGGGACAGACCACGTTTTCTCGGTTCGAAAACGTGGTCTGTCCCTGATTTTCCTGATACGATTCTTGAGACGGCGGCATCGGCCGCCGTTTTTCTTTTGGAGACGCCCATGAGCCATGTCATGAACACGTACGCCCGCCAGCCGGTCGCGTTCGTGCGCGGCCAGGGCGTGTGGCTCTACGACGAGTCGGGCAAGAAGTATCTCGATGCGCTCTCCGGCATCGCGGTCAACACGCTGGGCCACAATCACCCGCGGCTGGTGCGCGCGCTCACGGAACAGATCGGGCGCATCATCCACAGTTCCAACCTGTTTCAGATGCCGCTGCAGGAGCAGGCGGCCGACCGGATCGCGCAAATCACCGGCCTGGACGAGGTGTTCTTCTGCAACTCCGGGCTGGAGGCCGGCGAGGCCTCCATCAAGGTCGCGCGCAAGTACGGCCACGACCGCGGCATCGCGGAGCCCGCGATCATCGTTATGGAGAAGGCTTTCCATGGCCGCTCGCTCGCGACGCTTTCGGCCACCGCCAGCCGCAAGGTCCAGGCGGGCTTCGAGCCGCTGGTGCAGGGTTTCGTGCGCGTGCCGTTAAACGACCTCGACGCCGTGCGCCAGGTCGCCGCGCACAACAAGAACGTGGTGGCGGTGTTCGTCGAGCCCATCCAGGGCGAAGGCGGCATCAACGTTTCGCGCCTGGACTACCTGAAGGGCCTGAAGGAGGTCTGCGACCAGAACAAATGGCTGTTCATGTCCGACGAAATTCAATGCGGCCTGGGGCGTACCGGCAAGTGGTTCGTCTACCAGCACGCCGGCATCCTGCCGGATGTGGTGCCGCTCGCCAAAGGCCTGGCCGGCGGCGTGCCGGTGGGCGCCTGCGTGGTCGGCGGACGGGCGAAGGGCGTGTTCAAGCCCGGCAATCACGGCTCGACCTTCGGCGGCAATCAGCTGGCGATGTGCGGCGTGATAACCACGCTCGATACGATGCAAGAGGAAGGGCTGCTCGAAAACGCGGCGCAATGCGGCGCGGCGATGCTCGCGGGACTGAGCGCGTCGCTCGGCGGCTTGCCCGGCGTGGTCCAGATTCGCGGCATGGGCCTGATGATCGGCATCGAGCTCGACCGGCCCTGCGGCGAATTGGTGAAGATGGGCCTGGACGCCGGACTGGTGTTCAACGTCACCGCCGACAACGTTATCCGCCTGCTGCCGGCGCTGGTGATCAGCGCGGCCGAAAGCCGCGAGGTGATCGAGCGGCTGGTGCCGCTGGTGAAGGAGTTCCTCGCGCGGAGCGCGTCGCAGCCCAAGCTCGCTGCGGCGCGCTGAGGCACCGGAGCCGGCCGCCATGGCGAAGCTTCGCCACTACCTGCAATTCAAGGATCTCTCGCGCAAGGAGTACGAGCACGTCTTCGCGCGTACGCGCTGGATCAAGGACAAGTTCAAGCGCTACCAGCGCTACTGGCCGCTGGAAGACCGCACCCTGGCCATGATCTTCGAGAAGCAGAGCACGCGCACGCGCCTTTCCTTCGAGGCCGGCATGCACCAACTCGGCGGCACCGCGATCTTCCTCAACACGCGTGACTCGCAGCTCGGCCGCGGCGAGCCGGTCGAGGACGCCGCGCAAGTCATCTCGCGCATGTGCGACCTGGTGATGATCCGCACCTACGAGCAGAAGATCCTCGAGCGTTTCGCGGGCAGCTCGCGCGTGCCGGTGATCAACGGCCTGACCAATGAGTACCACCCCTGCCAGATTCTTGCCGACGTTTACACCTTCATCGAGCACCGCGGCTCGATCCGGGGCAAGACGGTCGCCTGGATCGGCGACTCGAACAACGTCTGCAATACCTGGCTGCAGGCGGCGGATGTATTCGACTTCAAATTGAACGTCTCGACACCGCCGGGCTATGAAGTTGAATTGGAAAGAAATACAAAAAATTACGAGCCTTTCGCCGACCCCATGCAGGCAGCGAAGGGCGCGCACCTCGTGACCACCGACGTCTGGACTTCGATGGGCTTCGAGGCCGAGAACAAAAAGCGCAAGAAGGATTTCACCGACTGGCAGGTCGATGCCGCGATGATGAAGGCGGCGCGCAAGGACGCGCTCTTCATGCACTGCCTGCCGGCGCACCGCGGCGAGGAAGTCGCCGCCAAAGTAATCGACGGCAAGCAAAGCGTGGTCTGGGAGGAAGCCGAGAACCGGCTGCACACCCAGAAGGCGCTGATGGAGTTCCTGCTGCTCGGGAAGGTGAAGGGCTAGCGCTTCTTCTTACTGGGTTTTTTGCTTCCCAGCAGAGGAACCGCGCCGGCGGTCGAATCTCCGAGCAATCCAGCCTCGCCATAGACACGCAGCTTGTCGCGCGTGTCGGCGATGTCGAGGTTGCGCATCGTCAGCTGGCCGATGCGATCGCCGGGCGTGAAGAACACCTCCTCACCCTTCTCCATCGTCAGACGTTCGGGCTTGTAGGTGAGGTTCGGGCTCGTCGTGTCGAGGATCGACCAGTCGTTGCCGCGGCGCAGCTCCAGCGTCACTTCACCGGTCACCGCCTTCGCCACCCAGCGCTGCGCGGTGTCGCGCAGCATCAGGGTCTGCGGGTCGAACCAGCGCCCCTGATACAGCAGGCGCCCGAGCCGCCGGCCGTTGCTGCGGTACTGCTCGATGGTGTCTTCGTTGTGGATGCCGGTGACCAGGCGCTCGTAGGCGATGTGCAGCAGCGCCATGCCCGGCGCCTCGTAGATACCGCGGCTCTTCGCTTCAATGATACGGTTCTCGATCTGGTCGCACATGCCCAGGCCGTGGCGCCCGCCAATGGCGTTGGCCTGCGACAGCAGCGCGACCGCATCGGAGAAGCGCTGGCCGTTCAGCGCCACCGGCTGGCCCTCCTCGAAGCGAACGGAGACTTTCTCCGGTTTCACCTTCACGTCCTCGCGCCAGAAGGCGACGCCCATGATTGGCTTGACGATGGACAGACCCTTGTCGAGGAACTCGAGGTCCTTGGCCTCGTGCGTGGCGCCGAGGATGTTCGAGTCCGTCGAGTACGCTTTCCCGGAACGCATCTTGTAATCGAAGCCCGCCTTCGCCAGGTACGCGGACATCTCCCTGCGGCCGCCGAGCTCGTCGATGAAGCGCTGATCGAGCCAGGGCTTGTAGATCCGCAGGCCGGGGTTCGCGAGCAGGCCGTAGCGGTAGAAGCGCTCGATGTCGTTACCCTTGTAAGTGCTGCCGTCGCTCCAGATGCCGACGTCGTCCTCGCGCATGGCGACCACCAGCATCGTCCCGGTGACCGCCCGGCCCAGCGGCGTGGTGTTGAAGTAGGTCGCCCCGCCGGTGGAAATGTGGAACGCGCCGCACTGGATCGCCGCGATGCCTTCGGCGACGAGCTGCGGCCGGCATTCGATGAGGCGCGCTGCCTGAGCGCCGTAAGCGAGCGCCTTGCGTGGTATCTCGGCGTAGTCCGACTCGTCCGGCTGTCCGAGGTTCGCGGTGTAGGCGTAGGGGATCGCACCCTTCGCGCGCATCCAGTGCACCGCGGCACTCGTGTCGAGGCCGCCCGAAAAGGCGATGCCGACCTTTTTCCCTTTGGGAAGCGTACCGAGGATCGTCGCCAAGATCTTGCTCTCCGTAAACCTCAGATGATACGTAGAATGGCGCTCGTGCGCATACTCGCCTCCCCGCTGCTGGCACTCTTTGCCGCCATTTCGCTGAATTGCGCCGCCGCGCCGTTCGCGGTACGCCTGGGGCTGGAGAAGATCGCGCTCGATGCGCTGCCCGGGTTCACGGACACCACGGATCTTGCATCGCCGCGGCTGCAGGACCTCGCCGCATCCCTGACGTCAGCCTCGAACCGCGTGCTGCTCTTCGCACTCACCGACGCCGACCTGCGGCGATTCACAAACGGCGACCCGGCGGACACCAAGCGGCGCTATATGATGGCAGTCACTCCCAAAGGGCTCGAGCGCGAGCGTGTCAGCGGGGATCTGTTCAAGGCCCTGATCGCCGATTCGCTGCGCGATCTGGGCAAGCCGGAACAGGCCGGCGATTTGGCCAAATTCCTCGAGCGCAAGCCGATCGGCCTGGCTATCCTGCTCGCCGAACTGAGGCAGGAGCCGACGGCGGTCTCCTTGCTGCAGGCAACGCGCCTGCAGCCGCTGCCCGGCGCGAGGGTATTTGAAAGCAGCACGCCGCAATACCTGCTATTCACCACGACCTTCATCCTGGTACGCGGCAGGGCGCTGATCGTCTCCGTCTACACCCTGTTCTACGAACCGGCCGACATGGACTGGCTGAAGGTCGCCACCCGGCGCTGGGTGGATGACTTGCAGCGCCTCAATTCGCGGTAGGAAAGACCGGCGTGCCGTCGTTCGACATCGTCTCGCAGGTGGACCGCCAGGAAGTAAAAAACGCGGTCGACCAGGCGAACAAGGAAGTCACCAACCGTTTCGACTTCAAGGGCTCCGACGCCAGAATCGAACTGGCCGAACTGGTGCTCACGGTTTTCGCCGACGATGAATTCAAGCTCGGCCAGGTGCTGGATGTGCTGCGCGGCCGCATGGCCAAGCGCAACATCGACGTGCGCTGCATCGAACTCGGCGCGGTGGAGAAGATCTCCGGCGATAAGCTGAAGCAGCCGGTGACCGTCAAGGTCGGCGTGCCGCAGGACAAGGCCAAGCAGATTCAGAAACTGGTGAAAGATGCAAAACTGAAAGTGGCCGCGTCGATTCAGGGCGACGCGATTCGCATTTCGGGAGCGAAGAAAGACGACCTGCAGGCCGCCATCCAGCTGGTGCGCGCTTCGGTCACCGACCTGCCGCTGCAGTTCACCAACTTCAGGGACTAAAGGAAAAACAGGGACAGACCACGTTTTCCACGGTATGGCTGAATGGCGGAAAACGTGGTCTGTCCCTGTTTTTCCTACCCCCTCCCGAGTCCTTCCGTCCAGCGGTCGTAGATCCGGTCGGCGATCTTGTGCAGCGCGTCGACCCGCGCTTCGAGGTTTTTCTCCATTTTCGCGGGCGTCTGCACGCCCGGACTCGCCGCCGACTCGCGGATCTCGTCCGCGCCGCCCCGGCACCAGTTGCGGATCAGGTCCCCGGTCATCTCGACGTGGCACTGCATGCCCAGATGCCTGCCGGTGGCGAATGCCTGGTTGGCGCAGTGCGCGTTGCCGAGCACGCGCGTCGCGCCCGGCGGAATGCTGAACGTTTCCCCGTGCCAGTGAAACGACTCGAAGGCCGTGACCGGCGCGAACCACTCGCGCGCGACGTTGTTGTCGGCGACCTTGACCTGGCCCCAGCCGATCTCCTTCACGCGCGTGCGCGTCACCTCCCCGCCCAGCGCCTTCGACATCAGCTGTCCGCCGAGGCAGTGGCCCAGCGTGGGCACGTCCTTGCGAACAGCCTCGCGCACCAGTTCGACCATCGGCTTGATCCAGGGCAGCTCGTCGTTGACGCTCATCGGCCCTCCCATGAACACGAACCCCGAGAACTTGCGTACATCCTTGGGAACCTTGCGTCCTTCGTCGAGGGCAAAGAGTTTCCAGGGAATCGCGCGGCGCTCGAGGTAGGTGGCAAAATAAGCCGGACCTTCACTGCGCGCGTGCCTGAATATGGCGACCGGTTTCATGCTGCGACATTCTATTGCGGTTGTTGCGCTGCTGGCGTGCTCTCCGGCCGCGGCAACCGACGTCGCCCTGATCGGCACTTTCGAATCCAAGGCCGCGATTTTGTCGATCGACGCGGGCGCACCCAAGACGGTGAAAGTGGGGCAGAGCTTCGCCGGCATCACGCTGATCGCCGTGGAAAAGGACCGCGCGACGGTGGAGATCGACGGCAAACGCCGCGTGCTGCAGCGCGGCCAGACCTACAGCAGCGGCGGCGCAGGCTCGGGCGCCCAGAGTGTGACGCTGTCGGCCGGGGCGGGCGGGCATTTCATGGCCGAGGGCCAGATCAACGGCGGCGCCATCCGTTTCCTCGTCGACACGGGCGCCTCTGCGGTCGCGATTCCCGCCAGCGAGGCGAACCGGCTGCGCATCGACTACCGCAAAGGCCGGCGCGGCACCAGCCAGACGGCCGGCGGACCGACCGAGGTGTACATCGTCCGGCTCGACAGCATTCGCGTCGGCGGCATCGAACTGCAGAACATCGATGCAATCGTGATCGAGCGGGGCCTGGAGATATCCCTGCTCGGCAACACCTTCCTGAACCGCATGGACATCCGGCAGGACGGCCGGACGATGACCCTCACGCGCCGCTTCTAGGGAATCAGCGTCCGGGCACCAGCGGGACCAGAGGCACCAGCGGCACGAAGCGCACGGGCAGGATACTCTTCTGTTCGATTTTTCCTGCCGCGGTCTTGACGATCAGCAGCAGTTCCTGCGCCCTGCCGGCGGCGCCGACGGGGATGACCATCCTGCCGCCAAGCTTGAGCTGCGCGAGCAGCGCCTCGGGCACCTGCGGTGCGGCGGCGGTGACCACGATGCCGTCGAACGGCGCCTTCTCCGGCCAGCCTTTGTACCCGTCGCCGATCCTTATTTCAATGTTCTCGTATTGAAGTTCCTTAAGAGCAATTGCGGCGGCGACACCCAGTGATTGAAGAATCTCGATCGAATAGACCCTTTGCACAATCTCCGCCAGCACCGCGGCCTGGTAACCCGAACCGGCGCCAATCTCGAGCACCGTGTGATGCGGCTGCGGCGCAATCAGGTCCGTGGAGAGCGCGACGATGTAAGGCTGCGAGATGGTCTGCCCCTGCCCGATCGGCAGGGGGTGGTTGCGGTAGGCGAGCGCGCGCTGTGCGTCCGGCACCAGCCGGTGGCGCTCGACCTTGCCGAGGGCCGCGCGCACCTGCGGCGACATGGCGGGCAAACCGGTGAGGCCGCGGGTCTCGGCATACATCGCCTCGACCTCGGCAACCATGCGGGCCCGCTGGGCGGAAAAATCCTGTGCTTGGGCTTCTACGATCAAAAGAAGCCCTAAAACAACTCGGGCTATTGAGCCCGTTTGTCCCTCTCAATGAGGGCGTAGGCAGAATGGTTGTGGATCGATTCGAAGTTCTCCGACTCGACCACGTAGGCGATGATGCGCTCGTCCAGGTTGAGAATCACAGCCACGTCGCGCACCATGTCCTCGACGAACTTCGGGTTGTCGTAGGCGCGCTCGGTGACGAACTTCTCGTCCGGGCGCTTGAGCAGGCCATAGAGCTCGCTCGAGGCCTGCTTCTCGATCAGGTCTACGATCTCCTCGATCCAGACGAAACCGCTGGTCTTGGCCGTGACCGTGACGTGCGAGCGCTGGTTGTGGGCGCCGTAGTCGGATATTTTCTTCGAGCAGGGGCAAAGGCTGGTCACCGGCACCAGCACCTTTATCGCGAAGCACTGCTCGCCCTTCTTGATCTCGCCGATGAAAGTGACCTCGTAATCCATCAGGCTTTTGACGCCGGATACCGGGGCCTGCTTCTCGATGAAGTACGGGAAACTCATCTCGATGCGGCCCTCGCGGGCATCGAGGCGCTCGACCATTTCCCTGAGCATCGCCTTGAAGCTCTCGACCGTGAGCTCGCGCTCCTGCGCGCTCAGGATCTCGACGAAACGCGACATGTGCGTGCCCTTGAACTGGTGCGGCAGGCCGACGTACATGTTGAACATCGCGATGGTGTGCTGCACGCCGCCCGCGCGTTCCATGACCTTGACCGGGTGGCGGATCGCCTTGACGCCGACCTGGTCGATGGCCAGCTTGCGTGAGTCGGCGTCGTTCTGGACGTCCGGGATGGCGTGCGGATCTTTGGCGTTCATGGCGCCATTATAACTCCCGAGTGAATTACTCGGGTATTGCAATGCGAATCGACCTATGAATGCCTTCGGCGTCCAGACCGACGCCGGAAAGCAGCTTCGCCGAGTCACCATGATCGATGAAACGGTCCGGCAAACCGAGCAAAAGTACCTTCTTTTCAATGCCTAAGGCCATCAGCGCTTCGCACACTGCGCTCCCGGCCCCGCCCATGACCTGATGCTCCTCGATCGTAACGAGCCGCTCGTGGGTTTCGGCGAGCTGCTGCACCAGTGCGGTATCCAGCGGCTTGATGAAGCGCATGTTGGCCACGGTCGCGTCCAGCTTTTTGGCCGCTTCCAGCGCCGGTTTCAGCATCGAGCCGAAAGCAAGAATGGCGATCTTTTTGCCTTCCCGTCTGACTTCGCCCTTGCCGATCGGAATTGGAGAAAACTCTTTCTGCAAAACAACCCCGGGCCCGGAGCCCCGCGGATAGCGCACCGCCGCCGGGCTGTTGAGTTGATAGCCCGTGTACAGCATCTGGCGGCACTCGTTCTCGTCGGCGGGCGCCATCAAGGTGAGATTGGGCACGGTGCGCAGGAAGGCGTAATCGAACGCGCCGTTGTGCGTCTGGCCGTCGCCGCCCACCAGGCCGCCCCGGTCCAGCGCAAACAACACCGGCAGGTTCTGGATCGCGACATCGTGAATCAGCTGGTCGTAGCCGCGCTGCAGGAAGGTGGAGTAGATCGCCACCACCGGCTTGAGGCCTTCGCAGGCCATGCCCGCGGCGAAGGTGACCGCGTGCTGCTCCGCGATGGCGACATCGAAATAGCGGTCCGGAAATTCCTCCGAGAACCGCACCATGCCGGAGCCCTCGCGCATCGCGGGGGTAATCGCCATCAGGCGCTTGTCGGCGCGCGCCATGTCGCACAGCCAGTCGCCGAAAACCTGGCTGTAGGTGGGTTTGCCGCCCCCGGCCGACTTCTTGATGCCCTCAGTGGGATCAAATTTTCCGGGGCCGTGGTAGGCGATCGGATCGTCTTCGGCGAGCTTGTAGCCCTGGCCTTTCTTGGTGATGACGTGCAGGATCTGCGGCCCTTGCATCGCCGTGATGTTCTTCAGCGTCGGGATGAGCGAATCGAGATCGTGGCCGTCGATCGGCCCGATGTAGGTAAAGCCGAATTCCTCGAACAGGGTCGAGGGCACGACCAGACCCTTGGCGTGCTCCTCGAAGCGCCGGGCGAATTCGTAGAGCGGCGGTACCGCGCTGAGCAATATCTTGCCCGCCTTGCGCGCCGCCACATACGGCCCCGACATCAGCCGCGCAAGGTAGCGGTTGAGCGCGCCGACGGCAGGCGAGATCGACATCTCGTTGTCGTTGAGGATCACCAGCAGGTCGGAATCCATGACGCCGGCGTTGTTCAGCGCCTCGAATGCCATCCCGGCGGACAGGGCGCCGTCGCCGATCACCGCGACCACGCGCCGCGATTCGCCCTTTCTTTTCGCCGCCACCGCCATGCCGAGCGCCGCCGAAATCGAGGTCGAGGAGTGCGCCGTGCCGAAGGCATCGTATTTTGATTCGCTGCGGCGCGGGAAACCCGAGATGCCGTCCATCATGCGCAGCCGCGCCATCTGCTCGCGCCGGCCGGTGAGAATCTTGTGCGCATAGGTCTGGTGCCCGACGTCCCAGACGATCCGGTCTTGCGGCGTGTTGAACACGTAGTGCAGCGCGATGGTCAGCTCGACCGTGCCAAGATTCGAGGACAGGTGACCGCCGGTCTTCGATACCGTGTCGAGCAGATAAGCACGCAATTCAGCGGCAAGCTGAGGCAACTGGCGGTGGTCGAGTCGCCGCAGCGCGGCCGGGTCGTCGATCGTCTTCAGCAACTCGTACATCGCCGGATTGTAGTCCTGCGCGGGAATGTCCCCCGTGATCGTCGTCATGCCTAGAACTTTCGCAGCACGACAAAATCCGCGACCTGCCGCAGGCGCTGCGTGCGTGCGCCGGGATGGTCGAGGGTATCGAGCGCCGCGTGCGCGCCGAGGCGCAATTCCTCGGCGAACTGCCTGGCGCGCGCGGCCCCCATCGCCGAAACGTAGGTCGGCTTGCCCTGCTTCGAATCCTTGCCCGCGGTCTTGCCCAGCGTCGCGCTGCTCGCCTGCGTATCCAGCACATCGTCCACGACCTGGAACGCGAGACCGACGCGATTCGCGTACTGCTCCAGCGCCGCCGGACAGGGGCCGGCGCACAGCGCGCCCAGCTTCACCGCCGCGCTGATCAGCGCGCCGGTCTTGCGTACGTGCATGAATTCGAGCTCGGCCTGGGAAAGCGTCTTGCCCGTCGCCTCCAGATCGATCGCCTGCCCGCCCGCCATGCCGCGCGAACCGGCGGCAACGGCCAGCGTGCGCAGCATTTCCAGTTGCGCAGCGGCGTTGCCGGCTGCCGGATGTTCGGCGAGCAACTGAAAGGCGAGCGTCTGCAGCGCATCGCCCACCAGCAGCGCGGTCGCCTCGTCGTATTCGACGTGCACCGTGCGCTTGCCCCGGCGCAGCACGTCGTCGTCGATGCACGGCATGTCGTCGTGCACCAGGGAGTAGCTGTGGATCATTTCGACCGCGCAAGCCGCGATGTCGAGCCGGGCCGGGTCCGCGCCGACAAGCTCGCCGGCGGCGAAGGTCAGCAGCGGCCGCACGCGCTTGCCGCCTTCAAGGGCGGCATAGCGCATCGCCTGGTGCAGGCGCGCCGGGGCGTGTTGCGCTCCCGGCAGATTGCGCGCAAGAGCAGCTTCGATGCGCGCCTGGATGGAACCCATCCAGGCGGCAAAATCAGCTTCAGTCTCGATTGCCAGCATCGGATGCGGCCGCCAGCGGTTTGAGTACTTCTCCTTCAAGCACGCGCACCTGCTGTTGCGCGGCATCGAGGCGCTCGCGGCACTGCTTCGCGAGCTCGAGGCCGCGCTTGTGCGCTGCGAGCGATTGCTCGAGCGACAGACCGCCGTCTTCCATCTTCGCGACGATGCTTTCGAGCTCCGCCAGGGCCTGCTCGAAACTGGGCTCCGCGGCGCTCTTCGCTTGCTTGGTCATAGGGGGCCGCCACCTTAACCGAGTGCGGCAGCAGGGTCAAACCCGGATCATGTAAAATGCTTCGCTTTTAGGCACTTAGCCTCGCCTCGCCGAATTTACCGAGCGCATGTCCAATTCCATCCCTACTCCCCATCTGCGGCCGGTGCAGTGCCAGCTGCCGATGCGCTGGTATTTCGATCCGGAAATCTTCGAACGCGAGAAGCAACTGCTGTTCGACGCCGGCTCCAACTACGTCGGGCACGAATTGATGGTGCCGGCGCCGGGCGACTACCAGACCATCGGCTGGATGGACCACGCCAAGGTGCTGGTAAAAAATTCCTCCGGCGTCGAGCTGCTCTCCAACATCTGCCGCCACAGGCAAGCGCTGCTGCTGGAGGGACGCGGCAATATCGAGAACATCGTCTGTCCGCTGCACCGCTGGACCTATGACCTGAAGGGCGAACTGCTCGGCGCGCCGCGCTTCGCCGAGAGCCCCTGCGTCAAGCTGCGCTCGACGCCGCTGATGCGCTGGAACGGACTGCTGTTTGCCGGGCCCGGCAACCCGCTTGAGGAACTGGCCGATTTCGGTTGCAGCGAGGATTTCGATTTCTCGGGCTACGTTCTGGATCGCGTGGAGACCACGGACTACGCCACCAACTGGAAGACCTTCGTCGAGGTCTACCTCGAGGTCTACCACGTGGACTTCCTGCACGCGGGCCTCGGCAATTTCGCCAACTGCGACGACTTCCACGTCAGGTACGGCAAGAGCAACTCGGTCCAGGTGATGACCGCGAAGCAGGGACTCACCGCACCCGGCACGCCGGTCTACCGCAGGTGGCAGGAAGCCTGCCTCAAGCAGCTGCGCGGCGAGACGCCCAAATACGGCGCGCTCTGGGCCACCAGCTTTCCCGGATTGACGTTCGAGTGGTATCCGAACGTGCTGATCGTCTCGAACCTGATCCCGCGCTCCCCCGGGCTCACCACCAACGTGGTCGAGTTCTACTACCCGGAGGAAATCGTCCACTTCGAGCGCGATTTCATCGAAGCGCAGAAGGCCGCCTACACTGAGACCGCGCTGGAGGACGACGAAATCTGCCGGCGGCTGGACCGCGGCCGCCGGGCGCTGTGGCAGCAGGGCCTGGAGGACGCCGGTCCCTATCAGTCGCCGATGGAAGATACGATGGTGCACTTTCACGAATGGCTCAGACGCGAGCTGGAAGGGAATTGACTTGAACACACTGGTCTCGACCGAGGAACTTGCAGCGCACCCTGAGTGGCGGGTGTTCGATTGCCGGCACGATCTGGCCAACCCGGCACTGGGAGAGCAGCAGTATCTCGAGGGACACATCCCCGGGGCTTTGTTCGCGCATCTGGATCGCGATCTCTCCGGCACGAAGACGGGCGGCAATGGCCGCCACCCCCTGCCGGAGCCCAAGACATTCGTCAACTGGGTCGGCAAGCAGGGACTGCAGCTGACCGACCAGGTGCTGTGCTACGACGGCGGCTCAGGCTCGATGGCGTCGCGCCTGTGGTGGATGCTGCGCTGGGTTGGCCACGAATCGGTCGCCGTGCTGGATGGCGGATATGCGAAGTGGCAGCGCGAAGGCCGTCCGGTGACGCTGGATGTCCAGGCCGTCACAGCGGCCGCGTACCCCGGGCGCGCGAAAATGTCGATGGTCGCGTACCTCTCGCACGTCGAGAAAAAACTCAAGAAGGCGGCGCTGCTCGACGCGCGTGCGCCGGCTCGCTATCGCGGCGAGCAGGAACCCATCGACCCGGTCGCCGGCCGCATTCCGGGCGCGAAGAACCGCTTCAACAACGACAACCTCGCCGCCGACGGCACATTCAAGAAAGCCGCATCGCTGCGCGCGGAATTCGATGCCGTCCTTGCCGGCCGCAATCCCGGCGACGTCATAAACTATTGTGGCTCCGGCGTCTCGGCGTGCCACAACGCCCTGGCGATGGAGATCGCGGGCCTGACCGGATCGCGCGTATACCCGGGTTCCTGGAGTGAATGGTCGGCGGATCCGGCAAGGCCGATCTCCAGAAGCGTGTAGCCCTGCCGTCTGCGCCATGCATATCGTCTGCCTCGATCTCGAGGGCGTACTCATCCCGGAAATCTGGATCGAGGTCGCCGAGCGCACCGGCATCGCGGCGCTCCAGCGCACCACGCGCGACGGGCCCGACTACGACAATCTCATGCAGGGGCGCCTTGCGATTCTCGCCCAGCACAAGCTGCGCCTCGCTGACATCCAGGCGGTGATCGCCGGCATGGCGCCGATGGCGGGCGCGCGCGCGTTCCTCGACAGCTTGCGCACGTCGCGGCAGGTGGTGATCCTTTCGGACACGTTCTACGAATTCGCCGCGCCCATGATGGCGCAGCTGGGCTGGCCGACGCTCTTCTGCCATCGGCTGGAAGCCGACGCGCAGGGTTTCGTGCGCGCCTACCACCTGCGCATGCCCGACCAGAAACGCGCCGCGGTCGAAGCCTTCCGCGCGCTGAACTTCAAGGTGATCGCGGCGGGCGATTCCTTCAACGACACTTCGATGCTCGCGGCAGCCGATGCGGGCATCTTCTTCCGCCCTCCTCCCGAGATCGCCGCGCGGTTTCCGCAGTTCCCGGTGACGCAGGACTACGCCGCGCTCGCCGCGGCGCTGGACGCCGCCGCCGCGAAGCTCTGAGACCGGTGGCTGACGCGCTTCTCGTTCTCCATTTCCTGATTGCCGGATTCATCGTTGCGGGGCTGGTCCTGGTGTGGATCGGCGCGCTGGCCCGCTGGGCCTGGATCCGCAATCCCTGGTTCCGTTACCTGCACCTCGCGGCCATCGTATTCGTCGCCGCCGAAGCCCTGCTCGGCATCGCCTGCCCGCTCACCGTCTGGGAAGACCTGCTGCGCGGCGGCGCGCGGCCCGATTCCTTCATCGGGCGCTGGGTCGCTCGCCTGCTCTACTACAACGCGCCGGAGTGGATGTTCACCGCGCTCTACGCGGCTTGGGCGGCGGCGGCGCTGGTGACACTAAGGTTGGTACCTCCAAGACGAAAGGGGCGCTAGCGACTCCATTTCGCGGGCGAACAGAAGATTAACAGCTATGATCGATATCATGATAGATACCAATATGAGGACCTCCATGAATATCCTCACCAATGCACAAATCAAGCGCCGCGGCATTGCCGCAGTCGAGGATGCGCTGCGCCGCGGGCCGGTGCATCTAATCAAGCGCAACCGGCAAGTGGGCGTGGTCGTCAGCGAAGCCGACTATGCGGCGGCGGCGGCGCGCTCTGGCGCGCAGCCTGGCGCGGCGGCGCAGCCGGATTTTCTCGACTGGTTCATGGCCGATCAACCAAGCGGCAAGCTCGACGCGGCCGGACTGCAGCGCCGCATCGCCAAGGAACGCGCTAGCTGGAACGAGCGGTGATGCTGTTCCTCGACGCGCGACCTTGAAGTGTTCGATGTCAGCGCGGCGGTGCTGGAGCGTGCCACCGAGTTGCGCGCCGCGCTCGGGTTGAGGACGGCGGACGCGATTCACGCCGCCACCGCGCTGTTGGCAGGTGCGCGCGCGTTCATTACGTCAGATGCGGGGTTCGAGCGGGTGCCGGGATTGAACGTGTGCCTGGTCAAACTTTCCGGGCGGAAGGTCAGATAGGCACCTCCTCGGTTGCCGGAACAGCTTGGGCTTTACTCCGCGTGGGCAGCGGCAGTGCTGTTCACATTGGGATTGGCGCCTCCGAGGCGAAATGGAGCAACGGATGCTGCAGGACTATAATCCCCCGCCATGCAGCCCTCTACTGCCCTCAGAAACCGCAAGGACCGCGTCCTTGAGATCGCGCGCGCGCACCGAATGCAGCGCTTGCGGGTATTCGGCTCCGTCTTGCACGGCACGGATCGGGAGGGAAGCGACCTTGACCTGCTCGTGGACGCCCCTCAGGGGACGACGCTTTTTGACCTCGCCGGTTTCGAGGAGGAACTGCGGGAAGCCTTGGGGGTGCCGGTTCAGGTGCTGACCGAAGGCGACCTGCCGCAGCGCATCCGCGGCCGCGTTCTCGCGGAAGCCAAGCCGCTTTGAGCGAGCGGGACCTCGTCTATCTCGACAGCCTGGTTGATGCCGCCGATGCGATTCGCGAATTCATCGGTTCGCTTACCAAGGAAGAATTCTTCGCGCAACGGCTCGTGCGGGATGCTGTTCTGCGCAATCTGGAAGTGCTCGGTGAAGCCGCGGGCCGCGTGAGCGCCGAACTGCAGCGCGCGCATCCGGAGGTCGCATGGAAGAAGGCCGCCGGAATGCGCAACCACCTCGCGCATGGCTACTTGACGTTGAACATGGATCTGATCTGGGATACGGTAAAGCGCGACGTACCATCGATCGGCGAGCAGGCGCGAGCGATACGATCCAAACTTGAAGACGGCAAGTAGCGCTTCCAAGCCCAATCGCGCAGTGGCCGGACGCCATTGCGAGCCAGCGCGATCTAATTCTGCAATCCTCTGCGCAATCCAATGGTGCGTTCAATCAGCCCGCGCTGAAACCTGAACTGATCGATTGCCCACTCGGCGTAGTCCTCGCTCGATTTGTACCAGTCCACGAAGTCGAGTCGCCTCAGGAGTTTGTCGTATTCCGGATCATCAAGTGCGCGATAAAAGACATCGTGCAAAATTTTCGTGCGCGCAGGATCCATGTGACCTGCCCCCGATATTCAGGCCGCCAAGTCCCCTCCGGAACAGCGAAGAGCACGGTTCCCTTGGACGATATTCAAGTTAGACCGTTGCGGTCCATGCAAAGAGCTGCCTGAACACTTCCTCGCGAATCTCGGCACGCGATAGCACCAGGTCGTGCAGCCCGCCCGGAAACTGGCGCACGCTCACGTTGCTGCCGAGCGTATGCGACCAGCGCGAGACCTGCTTCCAGTCGAGCACGATGTCGGCTTCGTCCGAGTGCATCGAGAGCATCGGGCAGGTGAGCGACAGTCCGGCGTGGACTTTGGCGTGCGCCTCGAAGATCGCCCTCACCCAACCGAAATACGCCGGGAATCCCATGAGCGGCTTGAGCGCCAGGTCGAAATCCCATTCGCCATCCCAGTTCGTGTGAAGGCTTCGGACGTACGCAGGCAGGACGGAACGGGGATCGCTGGAAAACGGAAAATAGCGTCCAAGAAACGAGGCCAGCTTCAATTTCCTTCGCATTGCACCCTGGGCGCGCCAGTCGAAGAACGGGCTGTTGAGCCACAGCGCGCGCACGCGATCGCGCAGTTCGCCTTGGTGCTTGTACAGGGAACAGATCAAGCCGCCGGTCGAGTGGCCGGCGAGCAGCACATCGGTGTCGATTTCCGCCAGGGCGCTCGTGATGTCGCCGTAGTACTCGGCTACATCCTTGCAAAAGCAGGGGTGCTGGTGCGGCAGCAGCGAACGGCCGTGCTTGCGCAGGTCAAGGGCGTAGAACGCATAACCTTCCGCGGCGAAGCGCTCGGCCATGTGGCGCTGGAAGAAATAATCGACGAAGCCGTGAACGTACAGGACAGTGCCTCGCACCGCGCCACTCCGCGCCTCGGGTACCGGCAGGCGCACCAGCGTCGCCACGACGCGCCCGTCGTAGTCATCCGGCGCCGCGAGCTCGAGCGCCTCGAAGCCCGGCAGCAGGCGGTCAGGCTGCCACGCCATGACGTTCCAAGGCCCAATTCACATGCTCGCGCACCAGCGCGGAGGAATGATCCGATTTTTGTTTGAGAGAGAAGATCACCTCGGGCGAGGTTGGCGCATTGCCCAATCCTACCGCCAGGTTTCTGAGCCAGCGCTCGTAGCCGATGCGCCGGATCGGGGAACCCTGCATGCGGCGGTCAAACTCTTCCTCGGTCCAGGCGAAGAGCTGGAGCAGGCTGGAGGAGTCCAGCCCGTTGCGGACCTGGAAGTCCAGTTCCGCTGAAGTCTTCGCGAATCCATTCCAGGGGCAGACCAGCTGGCAGTCGTCGCAGCCGTAGACGCGGTTGCCGATCAGCGGCCGCAGGTCTTCCGGAATCGGGCCTTTCAATTCGATCGTCAGGTAGGAGATGCAGCGCCGCGCGTCCAACTGGTAGGGCGCGGTAATGGCCTGGGTCGGGCAGATGTCGATGCATTTGCGGCAGGTGCCGCAATGGTTCGCAACGGGTGCATCCGTTTCCAGGTCCAAGTCACAATAAATTTCGCCAAGGAAAAACCAGGACCCCTGGCGATCGAGCAGCAGCGTGTGCTTGCCGCGCCAGCCGATGCCGGCGCGCACCGCCAGTTCCACTTCCATGACCGGCGCGGAATCGGCGAAGGCGCGATGGCCAAACGGCCCCACCTCGGACTCGATGCGTTCGCAGAGCTTCTGCAGGCGGCCACGCATCACCTTGTGATAGTCGCGGCCACGGGCGTAACGCGCGATGTAGGCCTGCGAAAATTCCTGCAACTCTCGCTCGACGGGCCCCGGAATGTCGGCCAGGTAATCCATGCGGCAGGAAAGAACCCGCACGGTGCCGGGCACGAGATCCGCCGGTTGCGAGCGAAGCGCGGCGTGGCGCGCCATATAATCCATCTCGCCGTGCCATCCCATTCCCAGCCATTCGGCGAGGCGGCCGCCGGCGGCGGACAGGTCGACGTCCGCGATGCCGACCGCCTGGAAGCCGAGTTCGGCGCCCCAGAGTTTGATTTGATGCGGCTTGATCCGATTCGCGAGCGCAGCCATGGCAGACCATCTTAGTTTGCCCGATGAGGCCGCAACGCTCCGGCTGGGCGACGCCTTGGCCGCCGGCGCGGCCAAGGGGCTGGTTTTGCACCTCAATGGGGAGCTCGGCGCCGGCAAGACCACCCTGGTCCGGGGCCTGATCCGCGCCCTCGGACACCCCGGCCGGGTGAAAAGCCCGACCTACACCCTGCTTGAATCTTATGATCTTTTGAGATTAAACTTGTATCACTTTGATTTTTATAGATTCAAGGATCACTCGGAATGGCTGAGTTCTGGGTTCCGCGAGCACTTCAACCCCGCATCGCTTTGCATTGTGGAATGGCCCGAGCGGGCCGGGAATCTGCTCGCGCCACCGGACCTCGAGATCCAGCTGCAATACGAGGCGCAAGCACGCAGCGCGAGGCCGGTCGCGCATTCGGCACCCGGCAAAGCCTGGCTGGCCGCTACCTTGTCGCGCTGGCGCTCCTCCTAGGCGCCGCCTGCGCCCAGGCACAGGTCGTTTCAACACGCATCTGGCCGGCCAAGGACTACACGCGCGTCACGCTGGAGACGAAAGCCCAGATCAAGTTCCAGCTCTTCGCGGTAAAGAATCCCGAGCGGCTCGTTCTCGATCTGGAAGGGGCTGAACTCAGCCCGGCGCTCGCCGAGCTGGACGGCAAGGTCGCCACCGGCGATCCCTATATCGACAAGCTGCGCGTCGGCCGCAACCGTCCGGGCGTGGTGCGGGTGGTGATCGACCTCAAGGCCGAAGTCAAACCGCAGGTGTTCATGCTCAAGCCGGTGGGCGAATACGGCCATCGCCTGGTACTCGATCTCTACCCGGTCGTGGCGCCCGATCCGCTCGCCGCGCTGATCGAGGCGGATGGCAAGCTGCCTAAACCCACACAGGAGCCCGTCCCGCTCCCCGACAAGCCCAGAGTATCGCGCCTTGCAACCATCGTCATCGACCCCGGGCACGGTGGCGAGGATCCGGGTGCGCTCGGCAGGCTGGGCTCGCGCGAGAAAGACATCACGCTGACGATCGCCAAGCGCCTGAAGCAACTCATCGACGCCGAACCCGAGATGCGCGCGGTACTGACACGCGATGGAGACTTCTACGTCCCGCTGCAGACCCGCGTCGACAAGGCACGCCGGGTGAAGGCGGACCTGTTCGTCTCGGTGCACGCTGATGCGTTCATCCGGCCGCATGCGCGCGGCTCGAGCGTGTTCGCGCTCTCGGAACGGCGCGCGACCTCGGAAGCCGCCCGCTGGCTGGCGAAAAAGGAAAACGAGGCCGACCTGGTCGGCGGCGTGAACATCGACGTCAAGGACAGGTACCTGGCGCAGACGCTGCTCGATCTCTCGCAGACCGCGACCATCGAGCACAGCCTGCGCCTGGGCAACGCCGTGCTGGGCGAACTGGGCCACGTAAACACCTTGCACAAGGCGCAGGTCGAACAGGCGAGCTTCGCGGTGCTCAAATCACCGGACGTGCCCTCGATCCTGGTGGAAACGGCGTTCATCTCCAACCCGGAAGAAGAAAAACGCCTCAACGACGAGATCTACCAGGACCAGCTCGCGCGCGCCATCCTCGGCGGCATCAAGCGCTACCTCACCAAGCACCCTCCCCGTCCCTCACCCGTGGCGCTGAACTGATCTCGTCTTCAGCCAGGCAATTTTGTCATGCCCGCACAGTCGCTGATTGCCGCCCCATCCTCCAATCCCAATTTGCCAATCCATCATGTTTGAGTTCTCTCCAGAATCCGGCCTGTGGGGCCTGTTTGCCTCCGCCTTTATTTCCGCCACGCTGCTGCCTGGCTCCTCCGAAATTGTGCTCATCGGCTTGCTCGCCAAATATCCCGAGTTGCTCTGGACAGCCATCGCTGTCGCCACCATCGGCAACACCTGCGGCGGCATCACCTCTTATTGGCTCGGACGATTGTTCCCCAATCGCGCCGAAGGCCGGGCGCTTGAATGGCTCAAAAAATATGGGCTGTGGTCGCTGCTGTTCAGTTGGGTGCCGTTGTTTGGTGACGCGCTGTGTGTCGCCGCGGGCTGGATGCGGTTCAATTTCTGGGCGTGCATGGCGCTGTTTGCCATCGGCAAGCTATTTCGCTATCTGTTGGTCGCGGGTGGCGCGACGTGGTTTTTTGCCACGCTGTGGCCGTGGGTGAAGGCGCCGTTTGGGTGGTGAGGGATGGGTTATATACTCCCCGCGTGAGCGCCCCGCATTTGCCAGGCACGTACCCGGCATGAACCCGATCCGCGTCCTGCCCGACCTGCTGATCAGCCAGATCGCCGCGGGCGAAGTGGTCGAGCGGCCCGCGTCGGTGCTGAAGGAACTGCTCGAGAACGCGCTCGATGCGGGCGCGCGTGAAATCCAGGTGACCCTCGACCAGGGCGGCTTGAAGCGCGTGCAGGTGGATGACGACGGCAGCGGCCTCGGCAAGGAAGAACTGCCGCTCGCGCTGGCGCGCCACGCGACGAGCAAGATCCAGTCGCTGGACGACCTGCAGGGTATCGCGACGATGGGATTTCGCGGCGAAGCGCTCGCGTCGATCGCGTCGGTTGCCCGCATTTCGCTCTCGAGCCGCGTAACTGACGCCACTCATGCCTGGTTAATCCGCGCCGAGGGCAGCGCTGCCGGAAGCGCGGCCGAGCCCGCCGCCCGCGCTCCCGGCACCACCGTGCTGGTGGAAGATCTCTATTTCAATACGCCGGCGCGCAAGAAGTTCATGCGTAGCGAGCAGACCGAATTCGGCCATTGCGAGGAAATGTTCCGGCGCCTCGCACTGGCGCATCCCGATACCGCGTTCATCCTCAGGCATAACGGCAGGGTCTCCACCTTGGTGCGCGCGCAGACGCTCGGCGAACGCGCGGCGGCGCTGCTGGGCCGCGAGTTCCTGGATGCGAGCTTTCCGCTCGAGGCGCAGGCAGGCACGCTGCGCCTGAGCGGTCTCGCCGGCACGCCCCTGGCGGCGCGGGCGCGCGCCGATGCGCAGTACCTGTTCGTCAACGGCCGCTTCGTGCGCGACCGCGTGCTGTCCCACGCGGTGCGCGAGGCCTACCGCGACCTGCTCCACGGCGAGCGCCAGCCGGCCTACCTGCTCTTCCTTGAAATCGATCCGCGCGGCGTGGACGTCAACGTCCATCCGGCGAAAATCGAAGTGCGCTTCCGCGACTCCGGCAGCATCCACCAGTTCGTCGTGCACGCGCTCAAGCGAGCGCTCTCGCCTACCGCGGCCGAGGCTCCGGTCGCCTATGCAACGCTGTCGGGTTCCGGCGCCGGGCCTGCTATACGTAAGGGATTTCAACAGCCGGGCTTTCAATTGGCGCAACCCGCGCAGACCTATCAATCTTTCATGGCGGCCGCCGCCAATCCCGCCGCCCTTCCGTCCTCTCACGCCGCGCCCCCGCTAGGCTATGCGCTGGCGCAGCTGCACGGCGTCTACGTCCTGGCGCAAAACGATGCCGGGCTGGTGCTCATCGATATGCATGCGGCGCACGAGCGCATCGTCTACGAGAAGCTGAAGGACAACCTCGATGCCGGGCGCGTCGAGCGGCAGCAGCTGCTGGTGCCGGCGGCCTTCCGCGCCGACGCGCTCGAGGTCGCCGCCGCCGAGGAGAACCAGGAAACGCTCGAACGCCTCGGCCTGGAACTAAGTGCCGCAGGCCCGAACGAACTGGCGGTGCGCGCCGCCCCGATGCTGCTCGCCGGAGGCGATGTGGCCGGATTGGCGAGAAGCGTGCTGAGCGAAATTCGCGAATACGGCGCGGCGCAGGCGCTCGCCGCGCGGCGCGACGAACTGCTCGCGGGCATGGCCTGCCACGCGGCGGTGCGCGCCAACCGGATCCTCACGCTGACGGAGATGAACGCGTTGCTGCGCGAGATGGAGGCCACCGAGCGCGCCGGCAGCTGCAATCACGGCCGCCCGACGTGGTACCAGCTCACCATGGCGGACCTGGACCGGCTCTTCATGCGAGGGCACTAGCCATGGCGGGCGTACAGGCAAGGAACACGCGGGGCGTGTTAGTGGTTACCGGGGGAGGACGCGGCATCGGCGCCGCCACGGCGAGGCTTGCAGCGGCACGCGGCTACGCGGTCTGCGTGAACTTCCTGCGCGACCACGACGCCGCGCAAGCAGTGGTTCGCGATATCAGAAACGACGGCGGGCGCGCGATTGCGGTACCGGGCGATGTCGCCTCCGAAGCCGACGTGGTGAGGCTGTTCCAGGAATGCGACCGGTCGCTTGGGCCGCTCGCGGCGCTGGTCAACAACGCCGGCATCGTCGCGACCCGATCGCGCGTCGAAGCGATGGACGCCGGGCGCCTGCAGCGCATGTTTTCGATCAACGTCGTCGGCGCGTTCCTGTGCGCACGCGAGGCAATCAAGCGCATGTCCACGAAGCACGGCGGCAGCGGCGGCGCGATCGTCAACGTTTCCTCGGGCGCGGCGCGCCTCGGCTCGCCGGGCGAGTGGGTGGATTACGCCGCCTCCAAGGGCGCCATCGACACCATGACCATCGGCCTTTCCAAGGAAGTGGCGGAGGAAGGCATCCGCGTCAACTGCGTGCGGCCCGGTTTCGTCAACACGGAGATCCACGCCAACGCCGGCGAACCGAACCGGATAGAGCGCCTGCGCGCCGGCATCCCGATGAGGCGCGGCGGCGAGCCCGAGGAAGTGGCGCGCGCCATTCTGTGGCTGCTCTCGGATGAAGCGTCCTACTCCACCGGGGCGATCCTGGATGTGACCGGCGGCCGCTAGCGGTGGCCGAGACGAAGCGCATTGCTTTTGCCCTGCTCGGCCCGACGGCGAGCGGCAAGTCGCGCAGGGCGATGCAGCTTGCGTCGCAGCATCCGATCGAAATCGTCAGCATCGATTCAGCGCAGGTCTATCGCGGCATGGACATCGGCACCGCCAAGCCCTCGCTCGAAGAGCGCCGCGCAGTGCCCCATCACCTGATCGACTTGCTCGACCCGACCGAACGCTACTCGGCGGGGCGTTTCCGCGACGATGCGATCCGCGCGGTAGGAGAAATTCATGCCCGGGAAAAGATCCCGCTGCTCGTCGGCGGCACGATGCTTTATTACCGCGCCCTCGCCGTGGGGATGGATGCGCTGCCGCCGGCGAACCTGGAAGTTCGGATGCAGATCGACGCCGAGGCTGCGACGAAGGGCTGGCCCGCGCTGCATGAAGAGCTGGCGACAGTGGATCCACGGACCGCTGCCCGCCTCAAGGCAGGCGATGCGCAGCGCATCCAGCGTGCGCTGGAGGTCCATCGCCTGACGGGAAAGCCGATCTCGGAACTGCAGAACCGGCCGAAGATCGAATTGCCTTTCGTACTGAAAGCGTTTTCCCTGTTTCCGGAAGACCGGTCCGAGTTGCATCAGCGCATCGCCGCACGCTTCGGAGTCATGCTGCAGGACGGTCTGGTGGACGAACTGAAAGCGCTCAGGAGACGCTACGAGTTGAGCGCCGAACTGCCAAGCATGCGCTGCGTCGGCTACCGGCAGGCCTGGGAGTTTCTCGAAGGCAAATGCGACGAAGCGGGACTGGGCGAGACAGGCATCGCCGCCACGCGGCAACTCGCCAAGCGCCAGCTCACCTGGCTGCGCAGCCTTCCCAACCTCGAGCCGGTGGAGCGGCTCGCCGCGGCGCTCAGCAACGCCTGAGGGCGTTCAATCCGGCCTGAGAGCGCTCAATCCAGACTGAGGTTCATCGCGCGCGCGGCGCGCCGGTAGGCCTCGAGCTGCTCCGCGACAAACGCCGACAGCTCCTGCGGCGTCGAACTACGCGGCTCGAACGCGAGGCGTCCGAAGGCATCCTTCACCTCGGGCTTGGCGAGCACGATGGCCAGCTCACGCCCGACACGGTCGACGATCTCCTGCGGCATCTTCGGCGGCCCGAACAACCCGCCCCAAGGGGTGATCGGCACGTTCACGAGTCCGGCCTCCGACATCGTCGGCGCCGTCGGCAGCAGCTGGTTGCGATTCGGCAGCAGCGTGGCGAGCACGCGCAGCCTGCCCTCCTTCACCTGCGGCGCGAGCGTGCCCGGCGTCGCGATCGCGACATTCACGCGCCCCGCGATCAGGTCGATCGACAGCGGGCCGTCGCCCTTGTAGGGGATATGCGCCATGTCGAGCTTCTGCTGCGCCGCGAACAGGCCGGTCGCGAGGATGCTGGTGGCGTTGCCGGTGCCGTAGTTGAGTTTGCCCGGATTGGCGCGCGCGTAACCGATCAGGTCGCCGATGGTATACACCGGCATGCTCGCATGCGAAAACACGAAGAAGCCGAAAATCCCGACCAACGAAATCGGCGTGAAGTCGTTCACCGGATCGTAGGGCGGCACTTTCTTCGCCGCCGGCGCGAACGACATTCCGGTCGCCGTGCCGTAGTACAGCGTGTAGCCGTCGGCGGGCGCCTGCCGCACGGCCTCGGAGGCGATGATGCCCTCGGCGCCCGGCCTGGTCTCGATGATCACCGGCTGACCGAGGGCCTGCCCGAGCGGCTGCGCGAAGATGCGCGCGCCGAGTTCCGCCGCGCCGCCCGGCGGGAACGGCACGATCAGGCGAATGGGCTTGTTCGGATATTGCGCCACAGCGCCGGAACTCAGCAGCGCCGCGATAAGAGTTGCAACGATTTTCTTCATGGCTCTACTCCGGTTGCACGCCGGCGGCGCGCAGGATGTTGCGGTAGCTTTCGAGTTGCTCCTTGACGAAACCACCCAACTTCTCGGGTGTCGAAGGACTGAGTACGAAGGCCTGCTTCTCCATCGCCGCCTGCACGTCGGGGCGGCCCATCGCGGCGACGAATTCCCGATTGAGGCGGTCGAGGACTTCTTTCGGCATTTTCGCCGGACCGAACAGGCCCGCCCAGGAAGTCACCGAGAATTCAGGCATGCCGGCTTCGGCGATCGTCGGCACGTCCGGCAGCAGGTGGCTGCGCCGGGCAAGCGTGGTCACGAGGGCGCGCAGTTTGCCGTCGCGTACTTGCGGTACCGAGGTGCTCGAAGAGGCGAACATCAGCTGCACGCGGCCGCTGATCATGTCGGTCATCGCCTGCGGTTCCCCCTTGTAGGGGACGTGCACCATTTCCACCTTTGCCAGCGACGAAAAAAACGCCGTGGAGACGATGCCGGTGGTGTTGCCGGTGGCGTAATTGATCTTGCCGGGATTCGCCTTCGCGTACTGGATCAGCTCGGCAAGGCTCTTCGCCGGCACGCCGGGGTGCACGACGATGAAGAACGTGTAGCGGCCGATGTCGGTGATCGGCGTGAAGTCCGTCACCGGATCGTAGGGCGGGACTTTCTTCATCGCCGGGACCGCGGACATCGGGCTGTTGGTCGCCATCAGAAGCGTGTAGCCGTCGGGCGCGGCTCTCACCACCTCGGCGCCCGCGATCGCGCCATCGGCCCCGGCCTTGTTGTCGACGACCACCGGCTGGCCGACCGCGGCAGATACCGAATTGCCAAGGATGCGGGTGATGGTGTCGGTCGCCGAACCGGCCGGGAACGGCACGACGATGCGGATGGGCTTGCTGGGGAACTGCGCGAACGACGGCGCCGCGAACAGGCATGCGGCGGCCGCAGTGGCAACACACGCTAGAACACGCTTCATTGTGATCCTCCTCTTCTCCGATGCAATTATAGAATGGGGAAACGGGGGTTCGCATGGAAATCGGAGTCGTCGGCCTGGGCAGGATGGGCGCCAACATGGCGCGGCGCATGGCGCGCGGCGGCGCCCGGGTGGTCGCTTTTGACCGCGAACCGGGGGCAGGGCTCGCGCTCAAAGACGAGAAAAATATCGCCTGCGTGGAGAGCCTCGCCTCGCTGGCGACAAAACTTGCCGGTGAGCGCGTCGTCCTGGTGATGCTGCCCGCGGGCCCGGCCACCGAGGACGCGCTGGCGGAGCTGCTGCCGCTGCTCTCGGCGGGTGATACGCTGGTGGACGGCGGCAACGCTTTCTACAAGGATTCGATGGCGCGCGCGCTGAAGATGTCGCAGCGCGGGCTGCGCTACATCGACGCCGGCGTGTCCGGCGGCATCCACGGCCTCGCCAACGGCTACTGCCTGATGCTGGGCGGCACGGCGAAATCGGTCGAGCGCTTCGAGCCCTTCGCGCGCATCCTCGCGCCGGCGCCCGACACCGGCTGGCTGCATTGCGGCCCGAGCGGCGCCGGGCATTTCGCCAAGATGATCCACAACGGCATCGAATACGGAATGATGCAGGCCTTCGCCGAAGGCTTCGCGCTGCTCGCCGCGCGCAAGGACCTGGAGTTCGACCTCGGGCGCCTGGCCGAGACCTGGCGCCACGGCAGCGTGGTGCGCTCCTGGCTGCTCGATCTCTCCGCCGAGATCCTCAAGGAGGACGAAGGCCTGGAGCGCATCGCGCCGGTGGTGGCCGATTCGGGCGAGGGCCGCTGGACCGTGCTCGAATCCGTCGAACTGGGCGTGCCCGCGCCGGTGATCACGATGGCGTTGATGGCGCGCTTCTCCAGCCAGGGGAAATCCGACTACGCGAGGAAGCTGCTCGCCATGATGCGCGCGAAGTTTGGCGGTCACGCCATCACGCGAGCGTGATCCTTGCGGCCTGAAGCATGATCGTCGTCGTCATGGGCGTGTCCGGGTCCGGCAAGACGACCATCGGCACGCTTCTCGCCGCGCATCTCGGTTGCCCATTCCTCGATGGCGACGACTTCCATCCGCCGGAGAACGTCGCCAAAATGGCCGCGGGCACGCCGCT
>CAMDRF010000034.1 GCA_945906765.1 Nitrosovibrio sp. Nv4
CCTGATGAGGCGCAGGATTTCGGTCTGGCGATCTGTCAGCGGTTCGCTCATGTCGGCCTCCGGGCCGGGGTTGCGCTGCGGCGGGCTTACTGTGCCCTTGTTCAGTGCTGGCATTATATCCAGTATCGCCGCGAGGCGCAAATCACTGCACGTCGGGCTCGATCAAATCGGGAATGTCCGTGCGCGCGTTGTTGACCGCGCGGCTGACGCGGCGAACGTCGATCGCGGAGTCGGGGCAGGCACGAAGAGGTATCTCGCCGCCTTCCAGCCAGGCTGAGTACTCGGCTGGGGAGACGATTACCGGCATGCGGTCGGCAACCATGGCCATCTTTTCGTTCGCTTCGGTGGTGATGACGGTGCCGGTCTGCAAATCGTTGCATTGCTCCCACAGCCCGGCGAAGGCGAACAGCGCGCCGCCTGAAGGGTAGATGTAGTACGGCTGCTTGAGGCCGTTTTCCAGCTTCCATTCGTAGAAGCCGTTCGCCGGGATGAGGCAGCGCCGCTTGCGGTAGGCCTCGCGGAAAGAGGGCTTCTCGGCGACGCTCTCGGCGCGGGCATTGTTCATCTTCGCGCCGATGGACGGATTCTTTGCCCAGCGCGGCACCAGACCCCAGCGCACGTGCGACGCCACTGCGGCAGCTTCGTTCCTGCGGATAATCAGGACTTGCGCCGAGGGTGCGATGTTGTAGCGCGGGGCGAAGGCGGGAACTTCGGACAGTCCGAACATCAGCGCCACGACCTCGGAATTGGAGTGCAATGCATAGCGTCCGCACATTCGCGCATTATCGCAGGGCAGGTAGAATCGGCCGATGATCATCGAGTCGCTGCTCGACACCGACCTCTACAAGTTCACGATGATGCAGGTCGTGCTGCACCACTTTCCGGGTGCGCAGGTCGAGTACGTGTTCAAGTGCCGCAGCGAGGGGGTGGACCTGGCCCCGCACGCCGATGAGATCCGCTCGGGCATCGCCGACCTGTGCAAGATGCGCTTTCGCGACGACGAACTCGCTTACCTGCGCGGGCTGCGCTTCATGAAATCCGATTTCGTCGACTTCCTCGGCCTGTTCCAATTCAACGAGAAGTACATCCGGGTGGAACCGACGCTGGCTGCGCCGGGACTGGACATCTCGATCCACGGTCCCTGGCTGCACACCATCATGTTCGAGATCCCGGTGCTGGCGGTGGTCTCGGAGATCTATTTCCGCCGCACGCAGCCCAGTCCCGATCTGGCGGTGGGGCGTGGCCGTCTCAAGGCCAAGATCGACCTGGTGCGCAAGCTGGAGCCGGAGCTGACGTTCCGGGTCTCGGACTACGGCACTCGCCGGCGCTTCTCGCGCACCTGGCACGACGAGGTGATCGGCACCTTCAAGCGTGAAATTCCAGAGCGCTTTGCAGGCACCTCGAACGTCTGGCTGGCGATGCAGCACGGCGTGACGCCGCTCGGCACCATGGCGCACGAGTACATGCAGGCCTGCCAGGCGCTTGGGCCGCGGCTGCGGGATTCGCAGATCTTCGCTTTCGACGTCTGGGCCAAGGAATATCGCGGCGACCTTGGCATCGCGATCGCGGACACCTATGGGACGGATGCATTCCTGCGCGACTTCGACATGTACTTTTGCAAGCTGTTCGACGGCGCGCGGCACGATTCGGGCGATCCATTCGCGTGGGGCGAACGGCTGATCGAGCATTACCGCCGCAACCGCGTTGACCCCCATAACAAGACGCTGATCTTCTCCGATCAGCTGACCATCCCGATCGCGATCGACATCGCTCGCCGTTTCCAGGGGCGTGCGCTCACCTCATTCGGCATCGGTACCAACCTCACCAATGACCTCGGTTACGAGCCGATCAACATCGTCCTCAAGATGACCGAGTGCAATGGCCAGCCCGTGGCCAAGGTGTCCGATTCCCCGGGCAAGACGGTGAGCAAGGACCCGGGTTACCTCGCCTACCTGCGCCAGGTGTTCGGCCTGGAAAAAATGCCCTGAGCGCGCTTTCGCCTCAACGCGCGGCGGTGGCGGTACTCGCCACCTGCTTCATCCTGAACATGTTCGGCCGCGGCCTGGCGGACACCTATGCGGTGTTCCTCCTGCCGCTGGAGCGCGAATTCGGCTGGACGCGTTCGGAGTTGACCGGCGTCTATTCGATCTACCTGCTGGTGAATGGCTGCACCGCGCCGCTCGTGGGCCTGCTGTTCGACCGGGTCGGGCCGCGCTGGGTGTATGGCGCCGGCATGGCCTGCCTCGGCGTGGCCTACTTCCTGGCGCAGTGGCTGGACGCTTTGTGGCAGTTTTATCTCTTCGTCGGCGTGCTGATCGGGTTTGCCGTGAGTCTGAACGGCATGGTGCCCGGATCTGCGCTGCTCTCGCGCTGGTACCGGGCACGGCTCTCGACGGCGATGGGCATCGCGTTCTCCGCGATCGGCGTGGGCACGGTTATCTTCGTGCCGCTCACGCAACTGCTGGTAAGCCACTACGACTGGCGTTTCGCCTATCGCGCCCTCGGTATCGTTTTGCTGCTTCTCGTTCCCGTAGTGCTGTTCGCCATTCCCTGGCGGGCGTTCGCCGCGGGCCACGCCGATTACCAGGTGCGGGCGAAACTGGCGGGGGCGGCGGAAGGTTGGTCGCTGCGCTCGGCAATGGGCACCCGCATTTACTGGGGGTTGGCGCAAGTCTTCTTCTGCACCTCGATCGGCATGTACGGCATCGTGGTGCAACTGGTCGTGTTCCTGATCGACGCCGGCTTCTCGCAGCTGGGCGCTGCCGGCACCTTCGGGGTCATCGGCATGCTCTCGTCCATCAGCATCATGGGCAGCGGCTACATCGCAGACCGGTTCGGCATCCGGCGCACGGTGACGGCAAGCTTCATCGGCACGGCGACCGGAATGCTGTTGCTGATGGCGATGACCCGATGGCCGTCGGTGCTGCTGCTTGCCCTATTCGTGCCGGTGTTCGGCCTGTGCCTGGGAACGCGCGGCCCGATCATCTCCTCGATTTGCGCGCGCCACTTCGCCGGCCCGAAGGTGGCGACGATCTACGGCACCATCTACGCCTGCAATGCGCTGGGCGCCGCTTTCGGCTCGTTGATGGGTGGCGTGCTGCACGATCTGAGCGGCGGCTACGTGACCGGGCTCTGTGTCTCGCTTGCGTTCATTGGAATGGCGGCGATGCCTTTCTGGGTCGTGCCGGCACTGCGCAATTATCGTTAGGGCGCGACATTCACCCCTTTGACGCCGTGCGTTTCAATCAGCCGCGCGACGAGGCCCGATGCCTTGATGTCGGCGACGAATTCCCGCAGGTATTCTGCCGCCGCGGCTCGATCCTTGGGTGTGCCGATCGCCTGCTGGATGGCGGTGAACTTGCCATCCAGAATGCGCGCGCCGGGCAGGCGCGCCACCTCCGAGACCAGGCGCGGCAGCAGCCCGGAGAGGACGTCCAGCTTTTCCTTCACGAACAGATCGTAGGAGGCGGGAATGCCTTCGGCGCGCATCAACTGTGCGTTTTTCAGGTTACGGCTTAGATAGAGGTCATAAGCGCTTCGCGCCGCCGTCGCGATGCGCACGCCCGCCCGGTCCACTTCCGCCAGGGTCTGGATAGGCGAACCGGCCGGCACGAGGTAGGTGGCGGGAATCTCGAGGTAGGCGAGGGTAAAAGCAATCTCCTCGGCGCGCTGTGGCTCGGCGCCGATGAAGCCGACATCCCAGGCGCCGGTTTTCGCGCCATCCGCGACCTGTCCGGCGCCGGGGAAGCCGATCAGTTCCGCGGTTGTTCCCAGGCGCCGCGCCAGCTCCGCGGCGAGGTCCGGAACGACGCCCCGCAGTTCGCCGGTTGCCGCATCCTTGTTGACGAGGAGGAAGTTGCCGAGATTGACGCCGACGCGCAGTTTGCCGGTGGGGGTCAATTGCTTTTTTGCATTAGCTGTCATTTGATTCTCTTTCGGAAAATTCACTGCAAGATGGCAATAGCTTCCATCCTTCGCACGCGTTCGCGAACGGTGCAGCCCCTGAGGTCTGCCGCGCCGCGCTCGGTAATGATGACGCCGGCTTCGCTGCGCGGGGTGGAGACCGGGCCGGAAAGGGCCTTGACAATGCGTGCGGCGGGTAGCAGCAGCAGCGACACGCCACCCGGCGAAAAGCTCGCGGCACGGATGAAATCCAGCGCGCCACCGACCGCGCCGAGGTAACTGCCCCTGGCGACCTCCGCGTTGACCTGGCCGGTGAGGTCCACTTCGACCGCTGAATTGATCGCCACGAACCGCGCTAGCGACGCGAGTACGCGCGGGTGGTGCGTATATTCCGTCGATCGCAGCCGGATGGCCGGATTGTCGCGCGCAAAATCGAACAGCTTGCGCGTGCCGATGAGCATGGCGCAATCGGCTGTGGCCACGGCCCCGCGTTGCATCAGGTCTGCCACTCCGTCACCGATGCTGCCGGAATGAACTTTCAGGGATTTGCGCTCCAGCAAGGCGGCGCAGACAGCGTCGGGAAGGATGCCGAGGCCGAATTCCAGCGTGGCTCCATCGGCTATGAAGGCGGCGGCATGGCGCGCGATGGCGGCCTCGGCTGCGCCAGTGCGCGCGGGCGGCGGGGCGGCCGGCTCGTACGACGCTTCGACGAGCAGCGCAAAGTCATCCTTGTGGAACAGTTTCTCGGTGTGCGTCCAGGGAATCCGGTTATTTACTTCGGCAATCACCGCCCTGGCGCTCTGCAGGGCGGGAAGCAGGTAATCAACCGCGAGACCCATGCTGTATTCGCCGCGCTGGTTGGGCGGGCTGACCTGTACCAGCGCCACGTCGCAGGGAATTCTTCTCTCCCGGATCAGGGGCGCCAGCCTGGAATAGGGATGCGGGTGGATGTCGAGCACGCCGGCATCGGCAAGGACGCGATTATGGCCGGCGCCGCAGTAGGCCGACAGCTTCAGGTGATCGGCGTGTTCCGGCCGGATGATGCCGGCGTAGTTGACCCCAAGGAACACGCTCGCGCCGGAGAATGCCGCGCGTTGCGCAACCAGTGCGGCGGAAAGCGTCTGCGGCTCCGCGCAGGCCTGGCCAAGGACAATGCCGTCACCGGGACGGATGAAACGCGCGAGTTCGGGGGGCATCCGGCGATGCTAACATTTGCGTTCGCCATTCCCCCGGAGAAGCAGATGCTCGATGCGAAATCGCTGGACGCAATTTTCCGCAATGCCCGTACGCACAACGCTTTCTCCGGTGCCGTGAGCGACGCGCAACTGCGCGAACTCTACGACCTCCTCAAATGGGGCCCAACCACGATGAATACGCAGCCGGCGCGCATCGTGTTCGTGCGCACGCAGGAGGGCAAGGAAAAGCTGCGGCCCGCGCTCAGCCCTGGAAATCTCGACAAGACCATGGCGGCGCCGGTCACGGCGATCATCGCCCATGACCTGTACTTTTACGAGAACCTGCCGAAGTCCTTTCCGCACCGCCCGGATGCGATAAAGGGCTTCCAGGGCGAGGACAAGAAGGCGGGCAATGAAAAGGTTGCGTTCCGCAACGGCTCCCTGCAGGGGGCTTACTTCCTCATTGCCGCGCGGGCGCTCGATCTGGACACGGGCCCGATGTCGGGTTTCGACAATGCCAAGGTGGATGCCGCGTTCTTTCCGGACGGGCGCTGGAAATCCAATTTCCTCTGCAATCTCGGCAAGGGCGACCCGGCCCAGATATTCGCGCGCAGCCCGCGGCTTACTTTCGAGGAAGCCTGCCGCCTCGCCTGACCGGCTGCGCGCCTTGCTCGTCGAACTCGTAGAGCAGGATCAGCTGGTCGTTCACCGGGCCGCGCAGGCGCAGCTTCACGGCCCATTCCCCGGGCATCTCGAGGTCTAGTTTCGCCGCGTACTCGCCCGGCGCCTTGCCGGGCGTGGCTTTCACCGGCTTCACGTTATGCGCCATCGGCATCGACGGCATGTCCGCGCCGAGCGTGACGCTGGCGCCGGGCAGCGGCTGCCCGCCACGGGAAATCCTGATCATGCAGTCGTAGACGAAATCTGTTTTCGTGAGCCTGCACGCCAGCTCGCCCTGGACCTTCTGGGCAAGCAGCGGAAACGCCGTGAAGAACAGAATCAGGCCAAGCGCCGCTTTAGCCAATGGACAACCCTTTCATCAAGCAGGCCCCGCGGCCTGAATATCAGCAATACCGCCACCAGCCCGCCGAACACGATCATCCGGTAGCCGTGGAATACGCGGCTGCCTTCGAGTGCCCCGATATCGATCAGCACGCCGAGCAGCGGGCCGAATACCGTGCCCAGGCCGCCGATCAATGCGTAGGCGAGGCTGTGGACCCCGAGCATGATGTCGAAATTGCGCGGCTCGATGTAGGTGTTGTGGTGCGCATACAGCGCGCCGCCCAGCGCGGCGAGCGCGCCCGCCGTGGCGACAACGCCGAGTTTGAAGCGCTCCACATGGATGCCGAGCATGCGCGCGAGTTCCGGGTCTTCACCCAGCATTCTCAGGGTCGCTCCCAGCTTTGATCTTTCCACGATCAAGAACAAAATCACGACGACAAAGAGCAGCCCCCAGACCATCGCAAGGTAACCCTCCCGCTCGACGCCGTTTTCGAACACCCAGCGTATGCCGCGGAAGCCCTGCGTGCCGTCGGGGCCGACCGGCTCGCCGTCGATCTCGCGCTGGAAGTGGATCAGCTCGAAAACGATGCGCAACATCTCGGCCGCCGCCAGCGTCGCCATCGCGAAGTACAGGCCGCGCAGGCGCAACGTGGGCAGGCCGACCAGGAACGCCGCCGCGGCGCCCGCGCCCATGGCCATGAGCGCGGCTATGGGCAGCGGAACGCCGTACATCGCGGTGGCCACACCGGCGGTATAGGCGCCGACGCCGAAAAAGCCCTGCTGGCCGAACGACATTTCGCCGGCAAGGATCAACAGGTAGGCCGACAGCGCGACGAACGAGATCAGGCCGATGTTGGTGAGGACGCCCATGACGTAGTCATCCATGCGAGGTAGTCATCCATCGCGGCCGCCAGGCAAGCAGGACGAACAGCAGGAGGTAGGCGATCAGGTCTCTGGCTTGGGGACCGAGAAACCACTGGCTGTGCGCTTCGAGCACGCCCAGCGCCAACCCGCCGATCACGGCGCCGGGGAGCGAACCGAGACCGCCGATCATCATCGCCAGCAGGCCCTTGAGCGTGGACCACATGCCGAGCATCGGCGTCACCTGGGTGTGCGTGGACACGATCAGCCAGCCGGCGAGGCCGCCGATCGCGGAGGCGAGCAGGAAAACCAGCAGCAGGACGCGTGGCACGTTGATGCCGGCGAGTTGCGCGGCAACCGGCGCGTCGGTCACGGCGCGTAGCGCGAGCCCGAAGCGCGAGCGGTAGAGCATTCGGTGCAGCGCGAAGCAGATGGCGAGCGCGCAGGCGAGCATCACCAGCGCTTCGGCCCGCAGGCTGAGCGGCCCGATCGCGAGCGGCTCGGCGTCGAACATCGGCGGGAAATCGTACAGGTGCTTGGGCATCACCAGCGTCACGACTTCCTCGAACTGCATCCACAGCGCGAAGCTCGCCACCATCGCGGCGATGGCCGAGCCCTTGTGGTGGGGGGCGAAGCAGAGCCTTTCGACATAGGTTCCCGCAAGCACGGACCCCAGGACCGCAATTCCCAGCAGCAAAAAGATATTCGAATGAAAAGAAAACGACACCCAGGTCGCCGCGTAGCAGCCGAACATGATCGCCGGGCCATACGACAGGTTGACCCGGCGCAGCACCCCGAAGACCAGGGTGAAGCCGACGGCGAGCAGGGCGTAGGACGCGCCCATCGCCAGGCCGTCGAAGCTGTTCTGGATCAGGTCAAGGATCATGCCCTGGCGGAGCCGAGATAGGCCCGCCGTATGACTTCGTCCTCCGCCAGCGCGCCGGGGGTGCCGCTGAAGGTGACCTTGCCCTGTTCCATCAGATAGAAATGCTGCGCCACTTTGAGCGCCATGTGCGCGTTCTGTTCGACCAGGAAGATGCTCACCCCGTCCTGGTGCAGTTGCGTGATGATGCGAAAAATCTCTTCCACCACCAGCGGGGCGAGGCCGAGCGAGGGTTCGTCCATCAGCAGGAGTTTTGGCCGGCTCATCAGCGCGCGCGCCACCGCCAGCATCTGCTGTTCGCCGCCTGAGAGGGTGCCGGCAAGCTGGGTGGATCGCTCCTTGAGCCGCGGGAACCGGGTGAAAAGGCGTTCGATATCAGATGCAAAATCGTCCTTGCGCTGGTAAGCCCCCGCGTGGAGGTTGTCCAGCACGGTCATGTTCGGAAACACGAGGCGGTTCTCCGGCACCAGGGCGGCGCCGCCCGCGACGATCGCATGCGGCGGGCGTCCGGCGATCTCCTCGCCGGCAAAGCGGATCGAACCGATCCTCGGCCGCAGGATGCCCGCGATGGTCATCATCAGTGTGGTCTTGCCCGCGCCATTGGGGCCGAGCAGGCAGGTGATCGAACCCTGCTGGACGTCGAGATTCACTCCCTTCAATGCCTCGATCTTGCCGTAGGCAGTGACCAGATCCCTGACTTCGAGGAGTGCAGTCATTCGCCGCCGCCAAGATAGGCTTTGCGCACCGCGGCATCTGCCTGAACCTCCACCGGCGTGCCTTCGGCGATTTTCTGGCCGAAATTGAGCACCGCGATGCGGTCCGTCACGCCCATCACGAGTTCCATCACGTGCTCGACCAGCAGCACCGTGGTGCCTTGCGCGCGGATTTTCAGGATCCGCTCGCGCAACTGGCCGATCTCCTCGGTGTTCATTCCCGCGGCCGGTTCGTCCAGCAGGATAAGTTTCGGCCGGGTGGCAAGCGCGCGCGCGAGTTCAAGACGCCGCTGCTCGCCGAAGGCGAGGTTGGCGGCGAGTTCATCCTGCCTGTGGGCGAGGCCGCTGAACTCGAGCAGCTGCGAGATCTCCTCGCGCACGCCGCTTTGGCCGCCGAGCCAGCGGGAGAAAAAGCCGCGCTTTGCCCAGTCGGCGGGCGAATTCTGCGCTACCCAGAGGTTCTGCCAGGCAGTGAGCTGGCCGAACAGGCGGATGTTCTGGAAGGTCCGCGCGATGCCGGTTTGCAGACGAAGATGGGTTGGAAGTTTCTCCAGATCTTCGTTCTGAAAAACAATCGAACCCGACGTCAAGGGAAACAACCCTGTGATCAAGTTCACCGTGGTGCTCTTGCCCGAGCCGTTCGGCCCGATCAGTCCGAAGATCTGACCCGGCTCGATCACCAGGTCGAGTCCGTCCACGGCACGCACGCCGCCGAAATGGCGCGACACACTTTTCAGTTCAAGCAGCGCCACGCTTGCCTCCAAAGACCCGTCTGATCCACCGCAGCGTGGGAGCGTCGAGAAAGCCCTTGGGCCGCAGGTTCATCGCCAGTACGATCAGCGCCCCGAACAGCAGGTTGCGCCAGTCGCCCAGGAAGCGCAGGCCTTCGACCAGGAAACCCTGCACGAAGATCGCCGCCACGACCGTGCCGAACACGCTGCCCAGCCCGCCAAGGATCGGATAGGCGAGGGCGAAGGTGGCGAGCAGGATGCCGAAACTCGCATGCTCGATATGCGTGGTGTAGTGCGCGTAGATGCCGCCGCCCAGGCCGGCGATGGCGCCGCCGATAGTCATCGCGCTCACCTTCACCGCGGTGAGGTTGATTCCGACCGACTGCGCCGCCAGTTCGTCTTCGCCGACGGCGCGCAACACGGCGCCATAGCGCGAACGGTCGAGCCACCAAAGGATCGCCATCACCAGCACCACGAAGATCCAGATGAACAGCATCACCTGCATCGTGGTCCAGCCGTTCTCCGGGAAGTAACGGATCTGGCGGAATCCTTCACCACCCAGCGGCCCCAGCTTGACGCCGCCCCTGGCCACCTGGTAGTCGAAATTGAAGAAGAACAGACGCACCGCTTCGCCGAACGCCAGCGTGGCGATCACCAGCATCAGGCCTTTTACGCGCAGCGCGGGAAAGCCGACCGCGCAGGCCACCGCCGCGCCGAGCAGCGAACTGGCGGCGAGCGCCGGGAGGATCGCCCAGCCGGCAAGTACCGTGAGCATCCCGGCGGCGTAGGCGCCGACCGCGAAAAACCCCGCCTGCGCCATGCTCACCTGCCCGGTCAGCAGCACGATATAGGCTGACAGGCCGAGCAGCGTATGCACGCCGATGATCTGCGCCAGGCCGAAATAGAAGTCCATCTAGTCGCGGCCTTCCTTGGGAGCGAACAGGCCGCCGGGGCGGAACACCAGGAACACGAACAGCAGCAGCATGACGTACAGGTCGCGCTCGGTCACGCCGCGGTACTGCTGCAGCACGCTTTCGAAGCCGCCCACCAGCAGTCCGGCGACGATCGCGCCGGGAATGCTGCCCAGGCCGCCGATCACGGTGACGATCAGGCCCTTGATCGTGAGCGGCGTCGTCAGGAGCGGGGAGAGCGTGCCGACCGATGCGCCGATCATGGCGCCGGCAATCCCGCCCAGCAATCCGGTGATGACGAAGGTCATCGCGTTCACCTGTCCGACGCGAATGCCGCACAGTTGCGCGGCCACCGCCTGCTGCGATACCGCGCGTGTGGCAAGGCCGAGCCGCGTCCTGTAGAGCAGCGCGAGCAGTCCGGCCATGCACAAGATGCTCACCACGAACACCATCAGCAGGTCGCCGCGCAGCGTGAATTCTCCGGCACGCAGCATCACGTCGTCGAACAGCGCCGGGTAGTTGAGCGGCATGCCGTCGGTCTGGTGCACGATGACCTCGTCGACCAGCAGCAACATGCCCACTGTAGCCATCAGCGTGGCGAGCGGGTTCGAGATCGGGATGAAATGGAAGCAGGCGAGGTAGACGATGTAGCCAAGCAGGCCGCCGGCGAGGAAGGCGCAGAAGAACACCGCCAGCGGCGGGGCGCCCGCAAATACTTTGAGGACCAGCAGGCCGCAATAGGCGCCGCCGACCGAGGCCGCGGCGTAAGATAAGTTCAGCTTGTGCATCACGCCGAACACCAGCGTGAAGCCGATCCCGATCAGCGCATAGGTCGCGCCGAACAGCACGCCGTCGGAGAGCGATTGAATGAAATCCAGCATAAAAAAGGCGCGGCCTCGTCAGCCGCGCCTTTCCCTTGCGCCCTTTACAGGGGGTTGTGCAGAACGACCCAGTTGCCGCCCTTCGCCTGGACAAACAGGTAGGGCTTGTCCGCCTCGCGGTCCTCGGTGCGTTTGGTGTCGCCCAGCAGGCCCTTGGTGACCTTGAGTTTCGCCAGGCCGTCGCGGATCTTGCGGCGGTCCGCCTGCACGTCCTTCGGGTTGCCGGAGATTTTCTCCGACTCCATCACTTGCTTGAGGATGAACATGTTCTCCCAGGCCGCCATGCTGTGCAGGTCCGCGCTGCCCTTGAACTTGGCTGTCGCATCGGCCGCCGCTTTGCCTTCCTTGTTGACCGGCGCGAAACTGGTCGGGATCATCATGCCTTCAGCTTGCTTGGCGCATCCCTGCATGGTTTCCAGGCTGGAGGTGCTGGTTAGGCCGACCAGCAGCTTGGGCTTCACGCCCTGGCGCTGCATTTCCTTCAGCACACCGCAGGTGGAGAAGGGGTGGGCCGAAATCGCGACGACGTCGGCGTTCGCTTTCTTCATCTCGCGCACCTGGGTGGCGAAGTTGGTGTCGGCCAGCAGCCACTTGGTCTCGCCGGCGATCGTGTAGCCGTTGGCCGCGGCCCGGTCCTTCATCACCACGTACCAGGTGGCGCGCGAGTGCGCGAAATCCTCCTCGACGCCGCCGAACACCGTCTTCATCTCCGGGTGCTTCTGCTTCAGCCAGTAAAACATCGACGAATACATCGTCATTTCGTTGGGCACGTTGCGGAACGACCACTCGGAAATCCGCGCCAGGCCGCCCTTGATCGCGACGTCGCTGAAAATCGGGAACTGCAGGCCGGAGTCGCTCGCGTCGCCGGCCTTCTTCTGCAGGATGCCGAACAGCGGCTCCGCCACGTTGGAGCAGGTCGGGCCGACGCCGACCAGCGCATCGGTACCGGCCATCCGGCGCGCGACGGAAATGCCTTCCTCCGCCGTGCAGCGGTCGTCGTAGTAGTCGATCTTGATTTTCGCCTTGGAGCCGTCCGCGAGCGCCACGCCGCCCGCCTTGTTGATCTGGTCGGCGGCAGCGAGCATCGCGGCCTCGCTGTTGATGCCGAACGAGCGCACCACGCCGGACTTGGCGCCGAAGCCGGCGATCTTGATGGTCTTTTCCTGCGCTAGCGCGCCGCCGGCGGCGAATGCGAGTGCGACGGCTGCGGTGATTCCCTTCAAGGCGATTTTCTTCACGGGGTCTCCTCCTTCAGGTAGATTCGTTCAGTGTAATTGGGAGGAGGAGCAATGGCAAAGACAAATAGACGAAATGTTGCGGCGCGCAAGAAAGACCTGTGGGCGGGTCTGAAGCCCGGCTCGGCCAATCGCACCACGTTGTCGCCACTTTCGTTTCTGCCGCGGGCAGCGGAAATTTACCCGGACCGCATCGCCGTGATCCACGGCGCGCAACGCATTACCTATGCGCAGTTCTACCAACGCGCGCGGCGCCTCGCCTCCGCGCTCGCGAAACGCGGCGTCGGGAAGGGCGATGTGGTCGCGGCGATGCTGCCCAACGTGCCGGCGATGCTCGACGCGCACTACGGCGTGCCGATGCTCGGCGCGGTGCTAAATGCCATCAATACGCGCCTCGATGCGGACACCGTGGCCTACATTCTCGAGCACGGCGAGGCCAAGGCGTTCCTCACGGATCGCGTATTCGCCGCAGTGGTCGGTCCGGCCTTGAAGAAATTGAAAAGGAAAATCCTGGTCATCGATATCGATGATCCTCTTTACACCGGACCCGGCGAACGGTTGGGCAGTATTGAATATGAGAAATTCATAGCTGGTGGAAGCCCGGATTTTTCATGGAAATTACCCCAAAACGAATACGATCCAATTGCGTTGAACTACACCTCCGGCACCACCGGGCGGCCCAAGGGCGTGGTCTACCATCACCGCGGCACTTTCCTCGAGTCGATGGGCAACATCACCGCCTGGGCGATGCCGGCGCAGCCGGTCTACCTCTGGACACTGCCGATGTTCCATTGCAACGGCTGGTGTTACCCCTGGTCCGTGGTGGCGATGTGCGGCACGCACGTCTGCCTGCGCGCGGTGGACCCGGCGTTGATCTTCCCGATGATCGTCGAGCACGGCGTTACCCACATGTGCGGCGCGCCGACGGTGCTCAGCATGCTGACCGCCGCGCCGGAAGAGCAGCGGCGCAAGTTCGCCCGGCCGGTGCACATCATGACCGGCGGGTCGCCGCCGCCGGCCAAGGTGATCGAGGCGATGGAGGAACTCGGCTTTCAGGTGCTGCACATCTATGGCATGACGGAACTTCAGGGACCCTCGACCTTTTGTGCCCCGCAGGAGAACTGGCAGGACAAATACACCGAGATGGCGCGGCAGGGCGTCCGCTATCAAGTGGTCGAGGGCCATATCGTCGGTGATCCGAAGTCCTGCAAGCCAGTAAGGAAGGACGGCCGGACCATGGGCGAAATCCTGATCCAGGCCAATACCGTCATGCTCGGCTATCTCAAGGATCCGAAAGCGACCGCGGAGGCTTTCCATGGCGGCTGGATGCATACCGACGACCTCGCGGTCTGGCATCCGACCAGCTATATCGAGATCAAGGACCGCAAGAAGGACATCATCATCTCCGGCGGCGAGAACATTTCTTCGGTGGAAGTGGAGATCGCGCTCTACAAGCATCCGGCGACGCAGCTCGCCGCGGTGGTGGCCAGGCCCCACGAAAAATGGGGCGAAACGCCGTGCGCGTTCGTGCAACTGAAGCCTGGGGCCAATGCCACGGAAGAAGAGTTCATCGTGTGGTGCAGGGAAAACCTGGCCAGATTCAAGGTGCCGAAGAAAATCGTCTTCGGCGCACTGCCCACCACGGCGACCGGCAAGATCCAGAAGTTCGTGTTGCGGGGAAAAGCCCGGACCCTCTGAATGAAATCGGTGCGCTTCAAACAGGTGGATGTGTTCACTCGGGTGCCCTTTCGCGGCAATCCGGTGGCGGTGATCCTGGAAGGAGATGGCTTGGCCACGGCGGACATGCAGCGCATCGCCGCCTGGACGAATCTCTCCGAGACCACGTTCGTCCTGCAGCCCAGTTCCTCCGATGCCGACTACCGGCTGCGGATCTTCACGCCGCGCTCGGAGCTGCCCTTCGCCGGACACCCGACCATCGGCAGCGCGCACGCGGTACTGGAAGCGGGGATCGTGAAACCGAAGTCGGGCAAGCTGCGGCAGGAGTGCGGCGTGGGCATCCTCGAGCTGCAACTGGATGGCGAGACGCTATGGCTGGAGTCGCCGCCGGCGACGGATACGCCGTTGGCGAAATTCGATCTCGAGGATCTGGAAAAATCTCTCAAGTCGAAGGTCCAGGGCACGCCATGCATCATCAATGTCGGACCGCGTTGGCTGGTCGCTAAATTGAGCGATGCCAACGCCGTCGCGGCGCTGGACCCTGACATGCAAATCCTTTGCAGCATGAGCAACCGGCTTTCGATCGGCGGGGTCACGGTGTATAGCGATTCCGGCGACGGCGAGTCGGCCATCCACGTGCGATCTTTCGCGCCGGCGCACGGCATTGCCGAGGATCCGGTGTGCGGCAGCGGCAATATCAGCGTCGCAGCGTACCTGATGAAGACCGGGCAGGCCGCGCGATTGGGGAGCCGCTATACGGCGCGCCAGGGAATGCAACTGGGACGCGACGGGCGCGTTTCGGTCCGCATCGAAGGCGGGAAGATCTTTCTTGGCGGCAGCGCGGTGACCTGCATCGAGGGCTCGCTGCGCCTGCCGGCGGGTTAGGTCGCGGCAATGGACCTGATCGACCTGGAGGTGATCGGCTGGCTGTTCTCCGTCGTATCGGGGATCGCGCTCGCGCTCGGCTTTCTGATTATTGTGCTGAATCACAGCCGCGATGAAACCAGGGCCGTGGCGCGCAATCGAGTGCTCGAAGACATCGTGCTTTCTCTCATCTGGGCGCTGGGCCTCGCCGGTGGGGCCGGCGTGTTGCTCGGCCAGGGTTGGAGCAGGCTGGCGCTCGAATTCTTCTGCTGGACCCTGATGGTGCTGCTGCTGATGTCGTGCTGGTCGTGGCTGCGGGCAACGCCACCGCCGCGACACCTGCGCGCGGTCCAGCTTGCGCTGTTCGTCATCCCGGTGATCGCGATCTGCATGGCCACGATCCTGACGCTGCGTGGCGAAACCACGCTGCGCGTCCTATCAGGTTAGCCGCCGATTCGGACCAATGTCCTGGGTACGTGTCTTTCGAGTTGCGACGTCAGCGCGGGAACCAACGGAACCAGGTCCACCAAAGCCGTACTTCGAGCAACCAGCACGAATACCGCGAGCGGCAAGCTATCGAGATTTTGCTGGAACTGCAGGTTCTGGTCGGCGGTAACAAACGCCTGAAAGTCCGTCGAGGCGAGACGCAATAGCGCCCCGTTCTTCACACCGGACCAACCCATACGCTGAACGGAAGTCACCTCATGGCCCTGCAACAGACGGCTCAGCCGCCACGGCAGAGATTCGTCAAGCAGGATGCGCACGGGCTTCAGCAGCCTCACGCGCAAGTTCCAGCGCTGCCAGGGCTTGCTCGCGGGTAACCGACGGGTAGTCTTCGAGGAACTGCTCCAGGTCTTCTCCCGCCTCCAGCGTATCGAAGAGGTTCTTCAATGGAACCCTCGTGCCCACAAAGACCGGCACGCCCCCTTGAATCTCGGGGTCACGATGAATGACCATTTGCGCCATGACAAGTCCTCCGAGCGAAGTAAAACGAAGGAAATTCTATCCCAACTGATGCGCACCTTTGCAGGGCCGTTGATTTCTGGTTTTTCTACCATCCCACGCATCAGGCGCGTGAGCTGGTGGTCGGACCGGCACCTGCTCGCGGCGGGAGTGATCCTGCTCCCCGTCGCCGTCGGCATCGTGTTTCTTGCCTGAGCCTGGGTACGCGTGAAGTTGACCGAACTCGCGATCACCGGCAAGCGCGTCATCGCCAAGTTCGGCAAGGGCGTACTATCCGGGCATGAGCATGTTCCCGGTAGTCGAGGTTTCAGGCGGCGCGTTCGAGCGCGGCCGCATCCACGGCGAACGGGCGCGCGGCCGCGTGGAGCGTTCGCTGGCAAACTATGCCAGCCTTTTTTCGTTCAACGGCATGGCGTGGGAGGAAGCACAACGGCGCAGCGCGGGGTACCGCGACCTGATCGGCGGGTTCGACGCCGCGCTGCTCGATGAAATGGAAGGCATCGCGCGCGGCGCCGGTCGGCCGTTCAGTGAAATCCTTGCCTTGAATGCGCGTACCGAGGTCCTGCCGCCATCGTTTCTCACCGGAGCGGACGCCGGCGAATGCACGGCGATCGCCGTTGCCCCGTCGGCGAGTTCCACCGGCGGAACCCTGCTGGCACAGAATTGGGATTGGGTCGGCTCGCAGCGCGAGGCCATGATTGTCCTGCGCGTTCGTGAAAGTGGCGATGCGGGCTGCCTCACGCTGACGGAAGCCGGGATGCTGGCCAAGATCGGATTCAATTCCCTCGGCCTGGGCGTGTGCCTCAATATCCTGCGCTCGGTGTTTGACGGAGGACATGCTGGCATTCCGGTGCACGTGCTGTTGCGCGGATTGCTCAAGCGCTCCAGCGTGCGCGATGCCATCGCGTTCTGCTCGACGCTTTCGTTCGGGGGTTCCTCGAACATCCTGCTGGCCGATCGCGGCGGAGAGTGCGCCAGCCTGGAGTTCTCACCCGAAGGCATGCGCGTGGTGCGCGGGGAGGGCGGCACGCTTTGCCATACGAACCATTTCCTCCATCCCGAGGCCGCTGGCTGGCAGGCCCGGCATGTGCCGAACCTTTCGACTATTCCCAGGCTTGATCGCGCACGACAGCTTGCGGCGTCGCGCGCGAAGCACGGCGTCGAGGATGTGAAGCGCTTGCTGCGCGATGAATCCGCGGGCTTGCTGTCCATCTGCCGAAAGCCAGATGCTTCGCTGCCGCCGGAGGCGCAAATAGAGTCCGTCGCGTCGGTGATCATGGAACTCGGGCGCGGCGTCATGCATATTGCGCCGGATGTGCCGTCGCGCACCGAGTACCAGCCTGTAGCGCTGGCGGGTGAACCGGCGCTCGCCTAGACGGAAAGGTAGCGCTGCAGCAGCGAAGGGTTCGTGTCCAGCTCGGACATCGATCCGGCGTGGCAGAGGCGGCCCTTTTCGATGATGCAGACCCGATCCGCAACCAGGCGCGCGTAGCGCAGGTTCTGCTCGCATAGCAACACGCTCAGTCCTTCGCGCTTCAGCTCGCGGATCGTGGCGGCAACGCTCTCGACGATCAGGGGTGCGAGGCCTTCGAAGGGCTCATCAAGCAGGATCGCCGACGGATTGCCCATCAGGGTGCGCGCGATGGCGAGCATCTGCTGCTCGCCGCCCGACATGTGGCCGCCGCGCCGCGCCTGCATGCGGCCGAGGTTGGGGAACAGGTCGAACAGTTTTTCCGGCGTCCAGTGCGGCGCGCCGTCGCGCGGCGGCCGGCGGCCGACCTCGAGGTTCTCGGCGATCGTCAGGTCGGCAAATATGCGCCGCTCTTCCGGCACGTATCCGAGCCCATGGCGGGCGATCTGGTACGAGGGAAGGTTTTTGATGCTTTTATTTTCAAATCGCACTTCTCCAGAAACCGCTTGGAGCAAACCCATCACGGTCTTGAGCGCCGTGGATTTTCCCGCGCCGTTGCGGCCGAGCAGGGCGACGACCTCCCCGGCGCCCAGCGCCAGCTCGAAGTCGAACAGCACCTGGGCGCGGCCGTAGCCGGCATTCAGCCGCCTAAGTTCAAGCATGGGCCGCTTCCTCGCCGAGGTAGACCCGGCGCACCTGTGCGTCGGCGCGGACCTCGGCAGGCGTGCCCTGCGCGATCAGCTCGCCGTCGGCCAGCACGATCACCCGGTCCGCGTGCCGGAAGACGACATCCATGTCGTGCTCGGTAAAGAGCACCGCGATGTTTTCGCGACGCGCGATGTCCGCGACCAGCCGCATCAATTCGCCGCGCTCGGCGGAGGCCATTCCCGCCGTCGGTTCGTCCATCAGCAGCAGTCGCGGGCGGGCAGCCAGCGCCAGCGCGAACTCGATGCGCTTCAGGTCGCCATAGGCAAGCTCCGCGCATGGGCGGTCCGCCTGCGATTCCATGCCGACTTGAGCCAGGAGAGCTCTTGTCTCTTTTCCCGAAGATCCGCGAAAAGAAGTGAACAGCGAACCCAACTTGCGTTCTCTCGAAAGACGTGCCACTGCCACGTTCTCGCTCGCAGTCATGGAGCCGAACGTGGCCGCGACCTGGAAGGTGCGGCCGAGACCGAGGCGGCAACGTTCCCGGGGGGGCAGCCCTTGAATTTTCCTGTCCTCGAAATAAATCTCTCCGGCATCGGGCCGGAGTTGCCCGTTGATGAGGTTGAAGCAGGTGGTCTTGCCCGCCCCGTTCGGGCCGATCATCGCCAGCAGCTCCCCTGCGGCAACGGAGAAATTGACCCGCTCGACAGCGCGCACGCCGCCGAAGGATTTTGAAAGGCCCTTGACCGCGAGCATGTTCATTGTCTCGCCTGCAGCAAAGAACCCACGCCACGCGGCAACACCAGCACCAATGCAAGAATGACGATGCCGGTTGCCGCGCGCCAGTAATCAACGTTGCGCGCGGCTGCATCCTGCAGCCAGGTGAAAAGTGCCGCGCCCCAGACCGGGCCGCTCAGGGTCTGGATCCCGCCCAGCATCACCATCACCAGGCCATCGACCGAGCGCTGGATGCCGAGCGCTTCGGGCGAGATCGAGCCCTTGGAAAATGCATAGAGAGCGCCCGCGACGCCGGCAGCGAGTCCGGCAATGGCAAATGCTTCCCATTGCGTGGCGCGCACATCGATACCAGAGGCTTCCGCGCGCAGCGGCGAATCGCGGGCCGCGCGCAGCGCATGGCCAAAGGGTGAATAGATCATCCGCCACAGAAAAATAATTCCCGACGCGCAGACCAGTAGTGTCAGGAAGTAGTACGCCGGTTTCGAAGACAGCCAGGGCGCCGGCCACACACCCACCATGCCGTTTGATCCACCGGTCAGCGCGTCCCACTGGAACACCGCCGACCAGGCGATCTGCGCGAAGGCGAGCGTCAGCATCGCCGAATAGACGCCCGACAGCCTTACGCAGAACCAGCCGAACACCAGCGCCGCGAACCCCGCGGCGAACGGAGCCAACGCCAGCGCGAGTTCCATGGGAAATTTCTCCCGCAGGACAAGCATTCCCGCCGCGTACGCGCCCAAACCGAAATACGCCGCATGGCCGAAGGAGTACATCCCGCCCGGCCCCATGATGAAGTGCAGGCTGGCGGCGAACAGCGCGAAGATCAGCATGTCGGTGAGGAGAACCAGCGTGTAACCGCCGGAGACGACCGGCAGCAGCGCCAGCGCAGCGGCAACGATGGCGAGCGTCCAGCGCAAGCGGAGCGATGGCCGGGCGAACGGCGGTTCTGCAGTGCCGGGACGAGCGAGTACCGGCATCCGGCCGAGCAGCCCCCAGGGCCGGACCACGAGAACCGCGGCCATGATCACGAACTCGATTACCAGTGTGGCCTGGGAGTAACCCAGGCCGATGCAGAACGCCTTGGCCTCGGCGATCAGCAGCGCTGCCAGAAACGCGCCCGGGATCGAACCGAGACCGCCGATCACCACGACCACGAACGCATCCGATATCACCGACAGGTCGATATTGAGGCTGGCCGGCTCGCGCGGGATCTGCAGCGCGCCGCCTAGGCCCGCGAGCAGGGCGCCCAGGGCAAACACACCGGTAAACAGCCAGCGCTGGTTGACGCCGAGCGCCCCGGCCATCTCCCGATCTTCGGTGGCGGCCCGGACAAGGATCCCCCATCTTGTTTTCTTCAATACGAGATACAAAAAACCCAATACAACAGGTCCGAGGATGATGAGCAGCAGGTCGTACTGCGGGAAGGCGCCGCCGGCGATCTCCACCGCGCCGGTGAAACCGGGCGCCCGCGGGCCGAGCATGTCTTCGGGGCCCCAGGCCCAGAGCGCGAAGTCCTTGATCAGCAGCAGCAGCGCGAAGGTGGCGAGCAGCTGCAGCAGCTCGGGCGCCTTGTAGATCCTTCGCAGGACGGATATTTCAGCCAGAGCGCCGATCACTCCCACGGCCACCGCCGCCAGCGGCACTGCGGCCCAGAATCCGACCCGTTCGGCAAGCCAGACCGCCAGATACATGCCCAGCATGTAGAGCGAGCCGTGGGCGAAATTGACGACCCGGGTGACCCCGAAGATGAGGGACAGCCCGGCGGCCACCATGAAGAGCGAGGAGGCGCCCGCCAGTCCATTAAGGAATTGGATTAGAACTGACGAAGAACTCATTGATTACTCTAATCCTTCCTGAGTACCCTCACTTCTTCAAACGAAGGCAGGAAGTTGGCTCCGTCGGCGAAGCGCCAGTTCACCATGACGCCCTTGCCGCCCTTTCTGGCGAGCTGGCCGACGTACGCCCCCATGGTCGACTGGTGGTCGAGGGCACGGTAGACGATCGGGCCGAACGGGGTATCCATTTCCAGGCCCTTGAGGGCGGCGATGAGCTTTTCGGTGTCGGTGCCGCCCGCCTTGCGCAGGGCATTGGCCGCGGAATACATCGCCGTGTAGCCCACCACCGAGCCCAGGCGCGGGTAGTCGTTCCAGCGCTTGCGGTAGGCGTCGAGGAATTTCTGGTGCGCCGGCGTCTTGATCTCGTTCCACGGATAGCCGGTGACCCACCAGCCCTCGGGCGTTTCATCCTTGAGCGGATCGAGGTACTCGGGTTCGCCGCCGAGGAGGTTGAACACTACGGTATTCTTGAAAAGGCCGCGCAGATTGCCTTCGCGCACGAATTTCTGCAGGTCGGTGGCGAAGAGCGATGAGAAGATCGCCTCGGGCTTGGCGTCGATCAGCGCCTGCACCACCGCGCCGGCGTCGATCTTGCCCAGCGGCGGTGCCTGTTCGCCGACAAACTGCACGCCCGGTTGTGCCTGGGTCATCAGCTTCTTGAACGACGCGGTGGCGGACTGGCCGTATTCGTAGTTCGGGTAGACGATTGCCCAGCGGACTTTCTTCAGCTTGACCGCTTCCGGGATCAGCATCGCGGTCTGCATGTAGGTCGAGGCGCGCAGACGGAAGGTATAGCGGTTGCCGTTCTCCCAGACGATCTTGTCAGTGAGCGGCTCGGCGGCGATGAACGCAATCTTGCGCTGCGCGGCGAGGTTGGATACCGCGAGGCCGACGTTGGAGGCGAAGGTGCCGGTGAGCAGCGCCACGTTCTCGCGCGAGATCAGCTCCTCGGCAACGCGCACCGCGTCGCCCGGGTTGCCGCCGTCATCGCGCGACACCACCTCGATCTTGCGGCCGTTGATGCCGCCGGCGCGGTTGATTTCCTCCACCGCCAGCTCCCAGCCCTTCTTGTAGGGTTCGAGGAAGGCGGGGAAGACCTTGTAGCTGTTCAACTCGCCGATCTTGATGGTCTGGGCAGAAACGGTACCTGCCGCAATGAACAGCAGCAACGACAGCGCAATCTTGGACATCAGACTTCTCCTTCCACTTTGGCCCCGCGGTCCGGTTTGATCTTCTCCGTCCCGCCGGGGAAAACCCTCCAGAACTCCCTGCGCACCAGGCTCGCGATCGTCGCGCTCTTGTTCGTGCCGTGATAGCGCGCCACGGCCTCAAGCATGGACAGGTCTCGCGGTGTGGCGGAGAAGGTGCGGATTTTTGTCTTCTGCATTGAGACGACTCAGTAAAATCTTATATAAAAATTAATTAACAATTATACTTCCATTCCGGATCTGTCAATGGCCGAGAACATTCGTCCATCCTGCGCTCGTCCACTTGTCGAGTTCGGTTCTTCAATCGATCTTGATATTCAATTCCTTCACCAGCTTGCCGTACTTCTCGTAAGCGTCGCGGTAGAGCTTCGCGAATTGCTCGGGCGAGCCGCCGGGCGCAAAGGCGACGACGACGCGCACCGGCTTGGTGGGCCAGGCTTGCGCCAGGGCGGCGTTTGCGGCCAAGGCGAGTACGAGCGGCAGAATGTGCTTGAACATGGTTGCTCCTCAGTGTTGTCGCGAGAGCACGCGCTCGGCGAGCGCGCCCGCGGTCATAATTTCGATGTGACCGCGCGTGCGTCAGCACTTTACGCACGACGGCGGTGCGGTCAATGGCGGCGAGCCAGCTTGCTTCGAGTTCGGCCGGCATGCTAGATGAAGTCTCTCTGCCGGCGCAGTTCCGGCATGCAATGGCGCAGCCAGCCCGCGCTCAGCTTCTCGGCCAGGGAATTTTGCTTCAGGCGCTCGTGCAGGCCCTTGAAATCCACGCTGTCGAGCGGCTGGTCCTGGTTGAAGCAGGAGAATACGTAGCTGGTCTCTCCGGTCGCCGGATCGCGCTGCGGCTGCAGGCACTGCGCGCAGATCTCCTTCATCATGCATTGCATCGGCGAGTTGATGGAGCCGATGGCAAAGTGGGTGGGCTTCAGGTGTGGCTTGAGCACGTCGTGGCGCGCTTTGGCAACGCCAGCCATCATGCGGTCCGAGCCGATCGCGATCAGGCGATCGCAATCGTCGAGCCGGATCGAAGGCGCGCTCAGGCGTCCTTCGGCGTAGGCATCCATCGCCTGGACGATGTTGCCGACGAAGCTGCGGTCCTGCGGACGTCCGGGCGTGAAGCCGGGTTCCTCGTCGCAGCACCAGACCACCGCATCTGCCGCGTTTTCGATATCGACGATCTTGTACCGGTCAATGACCTTTTTATAGCCCGCGAAGTAGAGCACCCTCGAGCCTGCGGCGCGGAACGCAGCGCCTATCGAGAACAGCACCGCGTTGCCCAGACCGCCGCCGCACAACACCACGGTCTCGCCAGCGACGATCTCTGTCGGCGTGCCCGTCGGACCCATCAGGATCACGGGCTCGCCGGGTTTGAGCATGGCGCAAAGATCGCTCGAGCCGCCCATCTCCAGCGCGATGATCGACACCAGCCCCTTGGCCCGGTCCACCCAGGCACCCGTCATGGCGAGGCCTTCCATCTGCATGCGCGTGCCGTCGATCACCGGCGCCAGAGTCTCGAAGTTCTGCAGACGGTAGAACTGTCCCGGCTGGAATTTCTTCGCCGCCAGCGGCGCGCGGATGATGATTTCGACGATCGTCGGCGTGAGCCGTTCGACCTGATGAACCGTGGCGTTGAGTTGATTGGATAGTTCGCTGAAAAACTTTTCCCGAGACGTCGAAAAAACGGCAGCTCTCGAATTCAAGACTTTCGAAACAATCGGGTAGCCCTGTTTCGCGCTTCCCATGGCTTTCACCACGTTGCCGAAGTAGGAAGGGTGCACGTCGCCGAAATAGCTGACGAAGCGCCCGTCCGGTTGCCTTGATAGCAGCACGTCGGCAGATGCGGGCTTCGACGTCGAGTACTGCGGCTTGAGCGGATTGCCGTCCTCGTCGCAGGCGGCGAAGTATTTTGCCTCGAGACTGAAGTGTTTTGCATCCTCGCGTGCGAGGACGGTATTGGGTTGCGTGCCGGCGGCAACGAATACGCTGTGCGCGGGCAGCCAGTGCTCGGTGGTTGCGCCCTTCAGGCGAATTCCCTTCACCGCGCCGAAGTTGTCCACGTCCACGGCAACCGGTGTCAGGCCTTCGGCGAACCAGATGCCTTCCTCGAGTGCCTTTTCGACTTCCTCATGGTTCAGGGTGTAGGAGGGGCTATCCACCAGCCGCCGGCGGTAGGCGATGGTCACACCGCCCCAGTGCCGCAGCAGTTCGGTGTGTTTTTCTTTTTCTGTGGATCTCAATGTTCTCGCGTGTGCGAGAAATTCTTCTGCAACCTCCCGTTCCTGGTCGTCCCAGTTCGCGCGCACCGCGTTCTCGCCAATCTCTTTTGCCAGTGCTTCATACCGGTCGAGGAACTTTCTCACCTGCACCACGTAGTAGGCGAGGGATTCCGTGGCTGTATCGATCGCCGTCAGTCCGCCGCCGATGACCACCACCGGCAGCCGCAATTGCATGTTGGCGATGGAGTCTTCCTTTGCGGCGCCGGTGAGCTGCAATGCCATGAGGAAGTCGGAGGCTGCGCGCACGCCCCGGGCAAGGCCGTTCGGAATATCGAGCACCGTGGGTTTGCCGGCACCGACACACAGGGCGACATGGTCGAAACCCAGCGTCATCGCGTCCTCGAGGGTCAGCGTGCCGCCAAAGCGCACACCGCCGTGCAACGCGAACTGGCCCCGGCGTTCAAGCAGCAGTCGGATGATTTTGAGGAAATTCTTGTCCCAGCGAACTGTGATGCCGTACTCCGCGACACCGCCGAAACCGGCCATGACGCGCTCGCCGAGGTTTTCGTACAGGTTTTGGACGTCCTTCACCGGTTCGAACGGAGCTTGCAATGGTTCCAGCTTCAAACCATCGATGCCGACTACCGCGTGGCCATCATTCATCAGATGATGGGCGAGCGTAAACCCGGCAGGTCCGAGCCCGACCACCAGGACCTTGCGTCCCGTATCCGGGAGCGGTAGCGGGCGCTGCAGGTTGAGCGGATTCCAGCGCGTAAGCAGCGAATAGATCTCGAAGCCCCAGGGCAGTTCCAGTACATCTTTGAGAGTGCGCGTCTCAGCCTGCGGAATGTCCACCGGCGCCTGCTTCTGGTAGATGCAGGCCTTCATGCAATCGTTGCAGATGCGGTGGCCGGTGGCCGCGACCATCGGGTTGTCCACGCAGATCACCGCGAGTGCCGCGATCGGCTCGCCGCGCGCCTTCAGCAAGTGGAACTCGGAGATTTTTTCCTCAAGCGGGCAGCCGGCAAGCGGTACGCCGAATTGGTTTTTTTTGAAACCGGTGGCGGGGGTTTTCTCCTTCAGGCCCTTGGAGCAGGAGTCCTTGCCCTGCTCATGGCACCAGATGCAGTAGCTGGCCTGGTCGAGCGCGCCGGTGAGATCCGTGCCGTGATCGGTAAGCGCGAAGCCGTCACGCTGGCGCAGGTGCTCGAGGCTGTGCTTCGGGAAGCCCTGCGACGTATCCGTATGCACCGGCACCAGGCGCATGAAATCCAGCTTGAGCGGCGTCTTGAACAGCACGCCGGCGCGGTGTTTTGCTTTGCCGTCCGCTGTCGTCGTTGCCCAGGCCGCGTAGCGTGCCGCCGCTTCAAGCTTGCCGGGGTTCGCGGTCTCGTCCTTTTGCCATTCAGTTACGTCTTTCGCAAATTGCAATTCCGAAGTAAATGCAAAGGAAGCGGGATCGAAATCTTTCAAAGCTTCCAAACTTACCTTGTGCAATGCCCGCCGCTGCACGAACAGGCGTTTCACGGAATAGAGCGGGGCCAGTTCATGGTGGCGCGCCGCGAGTGCCTGCGCCTCGCTTTCGATCCCGAACAGGCGCGCGATAAAGTCCTCGAGGTGCGGTGCGAGCGCAATGAGCAATTCGGATTCCGTCTTCCCTGAAGGCGGGCGGCGTCTTGCCTCAAGAATCTGTTGCTGAAGAACAGGATCAAGAAACGACAGAAAGGCGTCATCGAGGCGCAGCAGGCCGTCGCGCTCGTAGAGATCGCGGAAAGCAAGACCGAAACGGAGGTTCATCGCGGGGGCGATATTACAGCGCGGCGCACGGTTAAAATTATACTTTTCGAGGGAGATCCTTATGCAGATAAAGAATAGCGTGTTCCTCGTCACGGGCGGCGCGTCGGGCCTCGGCGCGGCAACCGCGCAAATGGCGGCAGCCAACGGCGCCAAGGTCGTGATCGCGGATCTCCAGGCAGAAGCCGGCGAGGCGCTCGCCAAGGAAATCGGCGGGAAATACTGCAGGTGCGACGTTACCTCCGAAGCCGACGGCAAGGCTGCGGTCGAAGCCGCGGTCCAGGGATATGGCGGGCTGCATGTGTTGGTGAACTGCGCGGGCATCGGTATCGCCGAGCGCATCATCGGCAAGGAAGCCCCGCACGACCTCGCGCGCTTCACGAAAGTCATCAGCATCAACCTGATCGGCACCTTCAACATGATCCGCCTCGCGGCGGATGCGATGGCCAAGGCGGGCCCGAACGCGGCCGGCGAGCGCGGCGTGATCATCAACACCGCATCGGTGGCAGCTTACGACGGTCAGATCGGCCAGGCCGCCTACTCGGCGTCCAAGGGCGGGGTGGTCGGCATGACGCTGCCAATAGCGCGCGACCTATCGCGCAGCGGCATTCGCGTGGTCACCATCGCACCGGGACTGTTTCTCACGCCAATGCTGCTTGGCCTGCCGAAGGAAGCGCAGGATTCGCTCGGCAAGCAGGTGCCGTTTCCCTCGCGCCTGGGCAAGCCGGAGGAATACGCCCAGCTGGCGAGGCAGATCGTCGAGAACGAGATGCTGAACGGCGAGACCATCCGCCTCGATGGCGCGATCCGGATGGCGCCGAAGTAATTATGTTGCGGAAGGAGGCAGGGGCTGTACTTTCATGTGCTGCTTGAACAGCTTCGACCTCGCGACATAGCCCTCCGAGATTTTCAGCAGGCCGGCGATCTGCTCGGCACTCAGTTCGCGAACCACCTTCGCGGGCGAACCGACCGCCAGCACCCCCGGTGGAATTTCCTTGCCTTCGGGCACCAGCGAATTCGCGCCGACCAGCGAGCCGGCGCCGATCTTCGCGCCGTTCAGGATCACGCTGTTGATGCCGATCAGCGTGCCATCGCCGACCGTGCAGCCGTGCAACATCACTTTATGACCGATGGTGACGCGTTTACCGATCGAGAGCGGAAAGCCCGGGTCGCAATGCAGGACCGAGCCGTCCTGGATGTTGGTCGCTTCGCCGATGTGCACCTGGTCGTTGTCGGCACGGATCACGACGCCGAACCAGATGTTGACCTCATTCTCAAGAATGATGGAGCCGGCGAGCGTGGCGTCGTAGGCGATGTAATGGTGCGCGCCGCGGAGTTCGACCCGGCGCTCGTTCAGGGAAAAAATGGGCATGGTTGACCGGTATCATAGCCGCAGTTATCCCACCCATCATGAAACACAGCGAATCGCTTTTCTTCGACATCCGCGGCCTGCGCTACCACGTCCGGCATTGGCAAGGAAAACCTGAACGAAAGATCATCCTGCTGCACGGCTGGATGGATGTCTCCGCTTCCTTCCAGTTCCTTGTCGATGCACTGTCGAACGACTGGGATGTCTACGCGCCCGATTGGCGCGGCTACGGGCTCACCGCGTGGTCCGGTTCCGACAATTACTGGTTTCCTGACTACCTCGGCGACCTGGATGCGCTGCTGGATGAGATTCAGCCCGATGCGCCGGTCGATCTTGTCGGCCACAGCCTGGGCGGCAACGTCGGCGGGCTGTACGCGGGCATACGGCCCGGGCGCGTCGCGCGTTTCGTCAATCTCGAGGGCTTTGGCATGCCCGTGACGCGGGCCGAGCAGGCGCCGAAGCGCTATGCGCGCTGGATGGACGAGCTGAAGGAGAGACCGCACTGGAAGCCCTATGCCGACTACGCGGAGCTCGCCAATCGGCTGCAGAAGAACAATCCGCGCCTGAAGCGCGAGCGCGCTGAGTTCCTTGCGCGCCATTGGGGCAAGGATGTGGCGGGCGGCGGCGTGGTCCTGCGCAGCGACCCGGCGCACAAACTGACGAATGCCACGCTCTACCGGCTCGACGAGGCGCGCGCCTGCTGGGCGCAGGCGACCGCGCCCGTGCTTTGGGTCGATGCCGAATATTCGGAGACAATGGCGCGCATGAAGCTCAGCGTGGCCGAACTCGCCGAACGGCGCGCGGCGTTCAAGGACCTGCGCTATCACACGGTGAAGGATGCGGGCCACATGCTGCATCACGACCAGCCCGAGCAGGTGGCCCGCCTGATCGAGGAATTCCTGGTCTGATAAAATTTTCCTCTCGATGGATGTCAGCAACTTAGTTCAAACCGTCGCCATCTATGCGCTCCCGGTCCTGTTCGCGATCACGCTGCACGAGGCGGCGCATGGGTACGTCGCGCGCCACTTCGGCGACATGACGGCTTACGCGCAGGGGCGCATCAGTCTCAACCCCGCGCGGCACATCGACCTGGTGGGCACCATCCTCGTGCCCATTGCCATCCTGGTAGCAAGCAAGCTCGCGGGCGCGAGCGGCTTTCTGTTTGGCTGGGCCAAGCCGGTGCCGGTGAATTACTCGGCATTGAGGCGCCCGAGGCAGCACATGATGTGGGTGGCGGCCGCCGGGCCGGCGTCGAACCTGGTGATGGCGATCGGCTGGGCGGCGCTGTACAAGCTTGGCGCGTCATTTCCGCCGGGGGACTACGCAACGCCGCTGAAGCTGATGAGCGTCGCGGGCATCGAGGTCAACGTGGTCCTGATGCTGCTCAACCTGCTGCCGATCCTGCCCCTGGACGGCGGCCGGATCGTCGCCAGCCTGCTGCCGGCGAGGCTGTCCTGGCAGTACTCGAAACTCGAGCCCTGGGGCTTACCGATCCTGCTGCTGCTGATGTTCTCGGGCTACCTTGGCGTCATCCTCGGGCCGATGGTGAGGACGTCGTTCAATATCATCGGCGCGGTGTTCCGGTTCTGAGCCATGTTTGACATGCTCCATGTTTGAAACCCGCGTCCTGTCCGGCATGCGTCCTACTGGCTCGCTTCACCTAGGGCACTTCCATGGCGTGCTCAAGAACTGGGTCAAGCTGCAGGCGGAATATCCGTGCCTGTTCTTCGTCGCCGATTGGCACGCGCTGGCCACCGACTACGAAAAGCCGGGCGCGCTGCAAGACGTCGGCGCCGACATGGTGATCGACTGGCTGGCATCGGGCGTCGATCCGACCCAGGCGACTATCTTCGTGCAATCGCTGGTGCCCGAACACGCCGAGCTGCACCTGCTGCTGTCGATGATCACGCCGCTCGGCTGGCTGGAGCGCGTGCCGACCTACAAGGACCAACAGGAAAAACTCGCCGACAAGGATCTCTCGACCTACGGTTTCCTCGGCTATCCGCTGCTGCAGGCGGCGGATATCCTGATCTACCGGGCGCAGTACGTTCCAGTGGGCGAAGACCAGGTGCCGCATATCGAATTCACGCGGGAACTCGCGCGCCGCTTCAACCACCTGTATGGCCGCGAACCGGGCTATGCGGACAGGGCCAAGGCGGCGGTGAAGAAGATGGGCAGCAAGAAGGCGCGCCTGTTCAATGAACTGCGCACGAAGTTCCTCGAAGGCGGGGACGGGGAGGCGCTCAAGCGCGCCCAGGCGCTGCTCGACGAGCAGCAGAACATTCCGCGCGGCGACCGCGAGCGCCTCTACGGCTGGCTCGAGGGCAGCGGCAGGAAAATCCTCGTCGAAGCCGAGGCGCTGCTCACGCAAGCATCCAAGCTTACCGGCCTGGATGGGCAGAAAATGTCCAAGTCCTACGGCAACGCGATCGCGCTGCGCGAGGAACCGGATGCAGTGACGAAGAAAATTCGCACCATGCCCACCGACCCAGCGCGCGTGAAGCGCAGCGATCCGGGCACGCCGGAAAAATGCCCCGTCTGGGCGATGCATCTCGTCTATTCGGATGAGGAGAAGAAAAAATGGGTGCGGCAAGGCTGTACTACCGCTGGCATTGGCTGCCTGGAGTGCAAGCAGCCGGTAATCGACGCGGTGCTCGCCGAGCTCGCGCCGATTCGCGAACGTGCACAGGCCTATCTGGATGATCCGACGCTGGTGAAAAACATCCTCGCCGACGGTTGCGACAAGGCGCGCACCCTCGCCACCGAGACCATGCGCGACGTGCGCGAAGCGATGGGGTTGTCCTACACGTGATCGCCGCCGCCGCACCGGATCTGATCCCCGCGCGGTTCGCGACGCTCTACGGCGAGCCGCTGACCGAAATGCCGGTCGATCTCTATATTCCGCCCAATGCGCTGGAAATCCTGCTGGATGCCTTCCAGGGACCGCTCGACCTGCTGCTGTACCTGATCCGCAAGCAGAACCTGGACGTGCTCGACATTCCGATGGCGCCGCTGACGCGCCAGTATCTGGCGTACGTCGAACTGATGCGCACCAAAAACCTCGAACTCGCGGCCGAGTACCTGGTGATGGCGGCGATGTTGATCGAGATCAAGTCGCGCATGCTGCTGCCGCGCCCGCCGGTGTTGAACGAGGAACAGGACCCGCGCGCCGAACTGGGGCGCCGGCTGCTCGAATACGAGCAGATGAAGAAAGCGGCGCGGCAGCTCGACGCGATGCCGCAGGTCGGGCGCGACGTGTTCGCGGTTTCGGTGCTGGTCGAGCGCAGCGCGCTCGAGCGCCTGCCCGACGTGCACCCGCGGGACCTGGCCGAAGCCTGGCGTTCGCTGCTGTTCCGCGCGCGCATGACCAGGCATCACCGCGTCTCGCGCGAGGAACTCTCGGTGCGCGAGCACATGAGCCATATCCTGCGCCGGCTGAAGGAGAGCAGGGTGCTTGAATTCACGGAGTTGTTCGACCCATCGCTCGGGGTGCCGGTTCTGGTCATCACCTTCCTCGCGCTGCTCGAACTGGCGCGCGAAACGCTGATCGATGTCACGCAGTCGGAAAGCTTCGCGCCCATTTACGTCAGGATCGCCCATGTCGAACCCATCTGAAGTCAAGCGGATCATCGAGGCGGCGCTGCTGACCTCGCAGGAGCCCTTGTCGCTCGCCGATCTGAAGCGGCTGTTCGAGGAAGAGATCGGTCCCGATACCCTGCGCCGGCTGCTTGATGAACTGCGCGAAGACTGGTCAGGGCGGGCGGTGGAACTCGTCAACTCGGCGAGCGGCTGGCGTTTCCAGACGCGGCCGGAGTTCCAGCCCTTCGTCGAACGCCTCAATCCGGACAAGCGTCCGCGCTATTCGCGCGCCGTGATGGAAACACTCTCGATCATCGCCTACCGCCAGCCGGTGACGCGCGGCGATGTCGAAGACATCCGCGGCGTCGCGGTGTCCGCGCAGATCGTTCAGACGCTGGAGAGCCGCGGCTGGATCGACGTCGTCGGCCACCGCGATACGCCGGGCCGCCCCGCGCTGTACGCGACGACCAAGTCCTTCCTCGACGACCTTGGCCTGCTGTCGCTGCAGGAACTGCCGCCGCTGGAAGAAATTGCGCGGACGCTGCAGCTGGAACCGGCCACCGCCCAACCTGCCTCCAACGAGCCGGCCAACGAACCCGCGCAACCCGTCGAACCTGCCGCCAGCTCCGGCTAATCCAGCCGGCGAACGGTTGCAGAAGCTGCTCGCCGCGGCCGGTTTCGGCTCGCGCAGGGAAATCGAGACCTGGATCACGGCGGGGCGCGTCGTGGTCCGCGGCCAGGTCGCGAAACTGGGCGATCGCGCGAGTCCTGGCGATTTGATTCTGCTTGATGGAAAAGAAATAAAATTCAGCGCGAATAAGAGCTACCCGCGCGTCATCGTCTATCACAAGCCCATAGGCGAGCTGGTTACCCGCAGCGACCCCGAAGGCCGGCCAACCGTGTTCGACAAGCTGCCCAAGCTGAGCCCCGGGCGCTGGGTCTCGATAGGGCGGCTGGACCTGAATTCCTCCGGCCTCCTGCTGTTTACCGACTCGGGTGAGCTTGCCAACCAGCTTATGCATCCGCGCCAGGAGATCGAGCGCGAGTACGAGGTACGGGTGCAGGGCGGACTGCCGGAGGAAGCAGCTCGCCGGCTGCTGGCAGGCATCGAACTGGAGGATGGCCCGGCGCGCTTCAAGCGGCTGGAGCCGTTGAAGACACGCAAGGACTCGGGCACCAACCGCTGGTACCGGGCGGTGCTGGCCGAGGGGCGCAACCGCGAAGTGCGGCGCATGGTGGAAGCCGCGGGCGGCAGGGTCAGCCGGTTGATGCGGGTGCGTTTCGGATCCGTCGGCCTGCCGCTTGACCTGCCACCGGGACGCGCGCGCGAACTCGGATCGGAAGCGGTCGCCGGGATTGTTAAAACGGCAAAAAGCTGTTAAACTTCAAGTCGTTTCAGATGCAAATGGGCCTCGGCCCATTTTTTGTTTGCGCAGTCGCAACGGGGTTTTGGGCAGGCTGGCATGGCAGCGATGGCGGACGTGGTCGAGACGACCCTGGCGGGCATGGGGTTCGAACTGGTGGATGCGAGGGCATCCGG